>NZ_CP051131.1:2554325-2926150 GCF_013378075.1 Parasphingopyxis algicola
CAGCATCCGCATCGCCTCGACGAGGCTGAGGCCGACGACGCGGCGCGTCGCCTCGCGTGGCGGCGGTGCGAGGCCCGCGCCTTCGAACGCCTGCTCCATCGCAATACAGATATTGCCCTGGCTGTCGACAAGGGTGCCGTCGCAATCGAAAATGGCGAGACGGTTGCTCATGACGGAAGGTTGCGCATCCAGTGCGCGATGGCGGGCCGGCCATTGGCCTCGATCTCATCGGCGGCCTTGCGGATCGCTTCTTCGGGCTTGTTCTGGTTGAGCTTGATCGTGCCGCGCCAGGCCCTGGGTTCGAGCGCGAAGCCCGTGATCCCGCCCAGCATCTTCTCGAACAGCCCGTCCTTCATCTTGGCGCGCGTCCACGGTGTCTTGTCGAACCGCGCTTCCTGCGCCGCGCTGAGCGCATCGGCCTGGGCGACGAGCGCATCTTTGGAAAGCATGGAGACCGGTCCTTCCAGCTCGACCGCGACATAGTTCCAGGTCGGCACCTGGTCGGCTTCGCCATACCAGTCGGGGCTCACATAGGCGTCCGGGCCATTGACCACGAACAGCGCGGTCCGCTCGTCGAGATATCTGGTCAGCGCATTGCCCTTCGCCAGATGGAAAAGCAGGCGGCCGTCCTCGAGGATTGCCGGGATATGCGCGACCCTCGGCCCGTCGGGCGTTTCGGCGAAGACCATCCCGAAGCCGACCTGTTCGACGAATTCGGCCATCGCTCCGCGGTCCTGCCAGTGAAAGCGGGGATTGGGATGCATCAGGCTTTCCCCCGGCTGCCGCGCCCGCGCCGTTCGCCGCGCCGCGCCCGGCGCCGGTCCTTCGCGTGCGCCTTGGCCGCGCGCTTATGCGCCTGTTTCGGATCCTCGCGCGCCGGCTCCTGAAATACGGCGTCGCCGAGTTCGGGCGAGAATCCGAGCGCTGCGAGGCTGTTCGCAAAATGCTCGGGCAGATCCGCCGTTACGTCGAGCTGTCCGCCATCGGGATGCGGCAGCTTCAGCCGCCGCGCATGAAGATGGAGCTTGCGGCTGATCCCGCCGGTCAGGAACGCCTCGGCCCCGCCATATTTGCCGTCGCCGACGATCGGATGACCGATCGCCGCCATATGGACGCGCAGCTGGTGGGTGCGCCCGGTATAGGGCTGGAGCGCCACGAAGGCCGCGCGGTTTCCGGCGCGCTCGATCACCTGGTAGCGTGTCTTCGCCGGCTGGCCGTCCTCGAAAACATGCATCTTTTCGCCGCCCGTGCCCGGCTGCTTGGCGAGCGGCAGGTCGATCACGCCGTCCGCGATCTCGGGCACGCCGATCACGATGGCCCAGTAAATTTTCGTCGCCTTGCGCGTCGAAAAGGTCTTCGAGAAAAAGGCCGCGGCGCGCGGCGTTCGCGCGACGAGCAGCACGCCGCTCGTATCCTTGTCGAGCCGGTGAACGAGCTTGGGACGTCCGTCCGCGCCGTACTGGAGCGCGTCGAGCAGCCCGTCGACATGGTCCTTGGTCTTGGTGCCGCCCTGCGTGGCGAGGCCCGGCGGCTTGTTGAGGACGAGCGCGCTCTTGTCGCGGTGAAAATCGAGCGTTTGCGCGAATTCGATCTGGTCCGGGCTGAGCGGCGGGCGCTCCTTCTTGGGCTTTTGCGACTTGGGCGCTTCGGCCGGGGGCACGCGGATCACCTGCCCGGTCTCGATGCGGTCGCCCGGCGCCGCGCGCTTGCCGTCGAGACGGAGCTGCCCGGTGCGCGACCAGCGCGAGACGATGTTGAAGGTCGCCTCGGGAAGGTTGCGTTTGAACCAGCGGTCGAGCCGGATGCCGTCATCCTCGGTCTCGACCGTGAACTGCCGCACATCGTCGCTAAAGGTTTTGGTCATGCCGCGATCCTGACCAGCCAGAGCCCGGCGAACAGCGCCGCGACCGATGCAATCACCGAAACGAGCGCATAGCCGGCGGCAAGCCCCATCGCGCCGCGCTCGATCATGTTGACGGTTTCCAGGCTGAAGGCGGAGAAGGTCGTGAAACCGCCCAATATCCCGATACCGACGAACAGACGCCATCCCTCGCCGCCGCCCCCGAACCGGGCGAGCAGCCCGGCCAGCACGCCCATGGCAAGCCCGCCCAGGATATTGGCGCCGAGCGTACCCCAGGGGAAGCCGGGGCCGAACTGGTGCAGGGCGAAGCGGCCGAGCAGGAAACGCAGTCCCGCGCCGATCGCGCCGCCCGCCATGACGAGAAACAGGTGAGGCATCGGGCGTATCTAGGGGACGGACCGACGGGACGGCAAGCGCGAAGCGTTCGGCGCGTCCGCCCGCCCGTCGGATTGTCCTTCCCCCAGCGCGGCCAGGACGCTGTCCGGAGCACCGAACGCAAGCAGCTGCCCCGCCCCGGGCACGATCGTCACGCAGGCATCTTTCATGCGCGCGGCGGACCGTTCGACCCGGCATCGGCGGGACGTATCGCTTTCACCGACCAGAAACCGGGTCGGACAGCCACATTCGGCGAGCATGGCGCTCCAATCGCCGCGCACCGATTTCTCGTCCTCCAGCAACCCGTGATGGCGTCTTCCGACCAGTTCGGCGCCCTGTGCGAGACAGTCGACGATATCCGGCCGGTCGAGCAGTCGCCGGTCGTCTGGATGCGAGAAGACCATCTTGGCGAACCGCTTGGGACCGATCCGGCCGTAGAGCGAGAAACCGGCACGCAGGATAAATTCGAGCAGCTTGCCGTCCTTGCGGGCGGCGGCGCTGACAAAGCCGTTATAGCGCGGCATGCCGTCCAGGTCGTCGTCGTTGCGAATGGGCGTCATTGGGCTGATCGCGACGATCCGCCGCACAAGATCCGGATGCTGCCAGGCGAAATATGCTGCGAAGTAGAATCCGTTGCCATGGGCCAGTATCGTCGCCGGCTCCCCGCTACAGCGCCCGGCAACCAGCTCCGCGCAGGATGCGGTCAGTGCCCGGGTGCGCACTGTCTCGTCGGCGATCTCCGCCACGGCGCCATAGCCGGACCGGACCGGGACGATATAGCGCAGATCCGCACCGAGTGGCGACCGCGCCAGCGCCAGCAGAAAGGCGTCGCCGATCAGCTCGTCATGCATGGTCAGAACGGGCGCGCCGTCGGGTGAGCCGCGTTCGAACCAGTCGAGATCGGGCGTCGGATAGCGTCGCTCGGATACCGGAGCGGCGATGCTGTCCGCCCCGGCTTCCGGGCCCGACGTTCGACCGACTTTGGCTCCGGCCGGGAAGCTGGCGGAAACGAGACGCGAAAGACCGAAAACCGCTTGCATCAGTTCGGTCTGGCCCTTGGTTCCCGTCTTCATGTACAGGGATCGCAGCTGCGCCCTGATCGTGCTGATATGCGTATCGCGCAGGACGGAGATGCGGGTCGGATCGTGACCGAGCATCAGCGCTTCGAGGACCGCCAGCTCGGCTTCGGTCAGGGTGAATATCCGCGCCAGGCCCTGCCGCAGCGTATCGGACCAGACCAGAGCGGGTGTCCGTACAAGGATCACCGTCGCCGCTTCCTTGGTCTCCACCGGGGTGAGCGAGAGCAGGAGCGGTTTTCCGCACCCGTTTTCTTCCAGTTTGAGGATCTCGGCTTCCTGGCCGCGGCTGCCCGCCATGGCCAGCCGGTGCAACACATCGGCGAGCGTTTCGGCCGCTTCGTACGGCGCGAGCAAATCCGTCAGCCGGTCCCCGGGTCCGGCTCCGTAGGCCGCCAGCGCCAGTTCGTTCGCGGTAATGACGAGGCCGTCGCGGCTGACGAGAAAACTGGGCTGCTGTTCATGCGCGAGCAGAACGGCAAGGCCGCCTCGGCTTTCGTCGCGCTGGAGCTGGTCGAACATGGCACAGGCGCGTCGGATATGGCGTCCAATGCCTTCACGCTCGCCGGGCGACGGCCCGCCCCCCTCGCCGAGCGAATCCACCAGTTCGGGAAACCGGCCGGGATCGAGAACCAGGTCGTAGATAAGCCCTATGAGGTCGGCGTCTTTTGCCAATCGATCCAGGCTCCCCGGCATTTTTCTCCGATATCGTTTTCATAGTTCATTTGAACGATGCGCGAAACGGCATCGACCGGCAGGCTGTCCGCAACGATAAAAGGGTCGCCTGACCAACCACAGGGAAGGACCTGACATGAAAAGAAAATCACGTAGCACAGCCACAGTCTGGGGCGGCTTGGCGCTTCTGCTGACATTGACCGCCGCCAGTTGCGACCCGGCCGAGCGGGAAGCCCGGCCCAAAATGGCCGTCGCGCTCGGCGACAGTTTCGTCAGCGGCGAAGGCGCTGAGGATTTCATTACGGGAGACGGTGCGCGCAGTTATACGGCAATGGCTGCGAACGGAACGCGCCCGAATCCGTTATTCGTCACGGCGACGAACACCGACCCCTACAGCTGCCACCGGTCCGAAAACGCCTCGATCTTCGTGGCGAACCTGCCCGGCATCGACGAGCGGCTGAATCTGGCATGCAGCGGTGCCGATCCCGAAGACCTGACCCGTGCCAATCCGACCTTCGTCATTCCCGCGGGTCAGCCGGGCATGGTCACCGAACAGGTCGCGCCGCAGCTCGAGGATTACTGGGCGCAGACATCGGGCAACGATGTCGAGCTCGTCCTGGTCGGCATGGGCGCCAACAACTCGGTGAACAATTTCAGCGGCCTGCTCAGTTTCTGCCATGCCGCTTTCATGGCCGATGCCGCCGGCGGGCCGGCCGGGGGATGGCCGAGAACGCCGTTATCGAGACCTTCAACACCGGCGCAGGCGCGATGGTGTTTCCCAACGTGCAGGACACGATGGACCGCAACGGCTGCGTTGCCGTCGATTTCTACACCCAGACGCAGCTCAACACGATCCGGGATGCGTATGAAGCGGGTCTGCGGCAGCTGATCGCGGGGATGCGGCTGCGCGGCTATCAGCCCGGCGACTGGAAGCTCGTGATCCAGGGCTATGCGAGCCCGTTCGCGACCGAACCGCATGAAGAATTCGAGCGGGAGGACGGCCGGCGGGACACGCGGGGCCGGTTCGCGGCTCTGGCGCGTGAACGCTATGCGGCGGGCTGCCCGCTCCATCTCGGCTCGATGGAGCAGAGCGACGATATGGCGCTCATGCTGTCGGAGGTTGCGCGCGACGTCGCCGATCGGCTGCGCAACGAATATCCGGACGACGATATCGTCTTTCTGGACGTGCAGCGGGCGTTCGACGGTGGCCGGCTTTGCGAAAATGCGGACAGTCCCGCCGGCGCGCTATGGAATCCGATCTGGTTCCGCACGCCCCCGGCCGAACAACTGGCGCGGGAGATTCCGGCGCCCTTTGGCGGGACGCTTGCCGGGCAATGGCAACAGCTGGTGCTGCCCTGCGCCGACGATGCGACCGGCATCTTCGCGCGATGCCAGGATTCGGCGCATCCGAACGAAGACGGCCATGCCGTGCTCGGCCGATGCCTGAGCGATGCCGTGGCGCTGTCGGATCAGAATGGCGGTGGTGGAGATATCGCGTGCCGCCGCAACCCGGGCAACGGATCGATCAGTGTTGCGACGATGTAGCCGGGCGCCGCGCTTTTCCGGTCTTCCATGCCGACTGCGGTGTGTGGGAGACCGGCAAGCGCGCCAAGAGACGTCCCCCGGCGCGGTCCGCCCGATCAGCTTCCGTTGCTGACGATCACGTCGACATCGGTGCCGCCGCCACGCCGCGGGGCGAAGATCATGTAATAGGCGCCTTCATCGCGCGCGCGGAATCCGCCGAGCACATTATTGTCGTGACGCAGCTGGTGTTCGGAGGAATAGCCCGAGCGCACGGCGCGGGTGTAGTACCAGTCGAGCAGGAGATCCATCGATGCGGTCGTGCGGAAGCTGACCACCCGCATACGGCAGCCATCCTGATTATAGCCGGCGGCTTCGGCGACTTCCGAACCCGGATAGACGTCGAACGCGCGGGGCAAGGTCGTCGCCCATCCCATCCCGTACTCGACCGTGCCGTCGCAGCTGTCGACCTGTGGCTCGTTCGCCTGACGGCCAGCCATCGCGCCGAGCGTCGTTTCTCCCTGTGCGGCGCTACGGCCGTTGGCGCAATCGACGCAGTCCTCGCCGCGGGTCGGCGTGGGAGCCGGCAGCAGGCGGCCCTGGCTGATCGCTTCCTGCGCGTCGCGCATCGTGTGCAGCGTTTCGGGGATCGGCGCGCCGCTCACGGCATCGCCGGGGAGCGCCGCGTTTGCGTTGGACTGGCCGGCCAGTTCCTGATCGATCATGATCTGGTCTTCGAGGGCGGTGGTGAGCGCGGGATCGCTATTGTCCGCTTCGCCGAGCAGCGCTTCGTCGAGCGCTTCGGTATCGGTGTCGGTCTGGCCGGTCCCGCAGGCGGCGAGCGCCAGGCTCAGCGCGATGGCGGCGGCTGTCGTTGAGAATCGGTTAAGCGTCATGATGCGCGGCTCCTTGTCGGAAGCGCCGGATTTTCGCGACCAAAGGTTACCAAAAGGTGCAGAAATATGGTGAACGGCCAAAAAATTTACGATTTCTTCACGAATATGGCCGCGCGCCGCCCTGGCTGTCAGCCATCCATGCCGCCGCCATCGCGTTCGGCGGCGATCATCTGAGTCTGGCCCATATCCATCGTCGCGGCGATCCGGTAGCCGTCACGTTCGAGCGCGGCGCGATAGAATGCGATGACCTCGGCCGGCGAATCGTCGGTCTGAAAGCTCGATACCTGACCCGATCCGCCGTCCCGCGCGGTCGTGTTGATGGCGATGCCGCGGCTGGTATCGGCGCCCGGATAGGCGGGTAGCCCGCCGGGCATCTCCGCGCCGGACCCGCCGGTGGTGATCACCGCGTCTCCATCCGCGCTCCGATAGGTGGTCGTCCCGTCGCCGCCGCGTTCGACCCGCACCTCTTCGCCATCGGGTCCGCGATAGACCTGTTCGTCCGATCCGCCGCACGCCGCCAGCGCCAGCAAGGCGACCGCCGAGACCATATGTGTCGTTCGCATGTCTTTCCTCCCCCGAAACCGTTTGATGGACGGTTTATCGCATAGCGCCCTTGAAGCGCCAAACCGAGTGACCTATATCACTAACACAGCTTTTTTGGCCACAGGTGCAGACGACATGCTCAATTTAGTTTCGATCCTGGTCGGTCTCTTTGCCGCCCTGCTGACGTTGGTCGGCCTCATCCCGCTGCTCGGCTGGGTCAACTGGTTCATGTTGCCGGTCGCCTTTATCGGACTGGTGATCGGGCTGTTGTCCGACAGCAATGGCGGCCGCAACCTCAACCTGATCATCATGGTGGTCGGCATTCTCCGCCTGATGCTCGGCGGCGGGATCTTCTAGGCGATCAGCCGAAGCCGCTGCCCGGGTCGCGGGGCTTGTGGCGGATCAGCCGCGAAGTTTCGACCGCCGCCTGGCGGTGAACCACAGCCTTGCGGTAATCGGGATCGGTGGCCATTTCGAGGAAATCGCCGGCCTTGGGATAATGGGCGACGAATGCCGTGTCCCAGCGCTCATCCTCCGGGCCGATAACGATCGTCTGCGGCTCGCCCGACCATAATACCGTCCCGCCGACCCGTTCGAAGATCGGGCCGCTCTCCTCGCCATACAGCGCATAGGCCTCCGCGCCGCTCAATCCCTTCCCCGCCATCGGATGGTCGTCCGGATACTCGGCCTTGTCGCGGAACCGGACGAGGTTCAGCATCGCGACCGGCTGGTCCCGGTCGAGCGCCTTGAACGCCTCGAAATTGGTGCGGCTCGGATCGACATAATGCGCGTCTGTCATGTGTTCAGCGTCGCGCGGGACGGGCGGGCCGTCAAGCCGAAAGGCGATCGTGCTCCCCATGCTCTTTCCATCGTTGGGAATGTTATGATATATCTTGCGATGCTTAGAGGGAGAATGAGGATGCCGAACCTGATGACGCCGCCCGCCGCCGAGCCGATGCGCGAGCTCAATACGACACCGCTGATCGACGTGATGCTGGTTCTTCTCGTGATGTTCCTCGTCGCGCTGCCCGTGCTGACCCACAAGGTGCCTGTCGAACTGCCGTCTGGCGGTCTCGCCGAGGGTGTCGTTCCACCCACCCATCGGCTGTCGATCACGCCGTCGGGCGCAATATTCTGGGACGACCGGCCCCTGTCGAACGGCGCACTCGGCCCGCGGCTCCGGGAACTGGCGGCCGACCCGGCCCTGCCGATGCTCGAAATCGCGGCCGCGTCCGAGGCCCGGTACGAACGGGTCGACCAGATACTGGCCGAGATCAGCCGGGCGGGTGTCACGCGGCTCGGTTTCGTCGATAACGGGGCGTTTGCCGACGGTTTCTGAGACGCGGCGCTTCGCTTGCACGGAGCGGCAAATCCCGGCACAAGACGGCGCATGGGAAAAGCACGATGGATTGCCGCCGCGGCGGCCGGTACAGCGGCGGTGGCGGCTGCCGCCTATTATCTCAACGAGCGCAACAGCGAGAAGCCGGATTACGACCTGCTGATCGAGGAAGGCCGCTTCGCGCTGCGCGCCTATCCGGCGATGATGGTCGCCGAGACGGTCCAGGAAGGGCAGCGCGAAACCGCGCTCGGCAACGGCTTCCGCGTGCTGGCCGACTATATCTTCGCGCGCTCGCGCCCCGGCAAGAAGATCGCGATGACATCGCCGGTCCTTTCCGACCGGGCGGCGGACGAGGCCGGCTGGCGGACCCGGTTCGTGATGCCCAGACGGCTCGGCAAGGCGAAACTGCCCGAGCCGGCGCCCGGCGTCACGCTCGTCGAACAGCCGCCGCGCAAGGTCGCCGCGATCCGTTTTTCGGGCAATGCCGACGATGAGGCGCTGGCGGCCCATGAAGCGGATCTGCGCGAATGGATGGCTGCGAACAGCCTCGAACCGGCCGGCGACGTCGAATATGCGTTTTACAATTCGCCCTTCATCCCGGGCCCCTTGCGGCGCAACGAGGTTTTGATCCCGGTCGCCTAGCGCCGCTTGCCGGCATGTTTGAGCGCGACGTTGCCCGCGATGACGATCGCCGCCGCGGCGATCAGGAATCCGGTGAAGCCGCCGATCATGAGCGCGAAGACCATGGCTATCGCAAAGGCGCCGATCCCGATCGAGGCCGGGTGCAAGCCTTCATTGTCCCGGTCTGAACGCCGCAGAAATTTCAGATCGGCCAGGCGTTCGAACCCGTCCGGATATTCGCGTTTGGCGGGTTGTCGGCCGGCCTGGGGTTCGGATTGCCGAGCGCGCTCGGGCTCCGCCGGCCTTCTCTCCTTCGACGCGGGGTGCAGGTCCGCCGCCTGTTTGGGCGGCAGATTGGTGCGCGCATCGAGAACGATCAGCTTACGCCCGCGTTCGATGACCCGATATTGTGTCGGCGGTGCGTCCACGGCTTTCTCCGCCGCCCAGTCTATGACGGGCCGGGCGGCAGGGAAAGGCCGGGTGCGCCTGTCGGCGGCCGATTATTCGCAGCGGGAGTCGCTGCGGTCGATCTCGCGGCCGATGAGCGCACCTACGCCCGCGCCGACGATCGTTCCGACCGTGCGGTCCCGTCCGCCGTCGATCTCGCGGCCGAGCAGCGCCCCGGCGGCGCCGCCGATCAGCAGGCCGACCGTGCCGTCTTCGCGTCGGCAGCGATAGCGGCCGTCGCGATCGCGCCAGACGCGTCCGCGATAATAATCGTCGTCGTCGCGGTCATAATAGGCGATCTGGGTGAATCCTGCCGGGTGGGCCGTCTCGCCCCAGGCGGGGCCGTATTCGCCGGATCCGGCAAGCGCCGGTGCGGCGGCCGTGGCCATGATCGTGGCGGCACAGGCAATCACTGTTTTACGCATCGAACATTCCTCTCAACAAGGGGTTGCGACAATGAACCCTCAACGGCGAACGCTAGCCGCGGTTGCATGAATGACCGGCAACGATCCGCCGCGATCGACGTTTCCGCGACCGGCGGTTCGATTCCTGCGATCAGTTTCCGGCGCGGCTCAGTTCTCTTCGGCTCTCACGAAACGTTGTCGATTGCCGAGCCGCCAGGTCTCGCCGCCATCGGTCGACATTTCCATGCGGGACCGGAACCGGTCGCGCTCGACGTCGTAGCGGGTGAAGCGCAGCATCAGGATCGATCCGTCCGCCATGACCGTGTTCGGCGTCGTGCGCGCTTCGCTCGTGTCGGGGCCGATCATCCGCCACAAATGCCCGTCCGCGCCGACCGACGCCATTTCGATTTCGTTCCGGCTCGGCCGGACGAAAAACAGGATCGCCGATGCCTGGTTGAGTTCCGGAATCGTGCTCATGCCCGATACGATGCGGTCGGGCACCACCCAGCCGAACCGGTACTGGCCGGCAAGGGTTCGGGTTACGCTGCCGTCGGGTGCGATGAAATCGGTCTCGACATTCCACAGGCCGATCGCATGGCGGAGTTGCTCGATAGCGACGGCTGGCGGTTCGGGCGGCGCATCCTGCGCTGCCGATGGCGTGGCCGATATGGCGACGCACAGCAGTGCGGCGGCGCACAGGAACAGGCGCATATATTATCTCCCTCGGCCGGAAGCATATCATGCGCGGGGGGCGGTCGACTGCCCAGTCTTTTTCGACGAGAGACGGGACCGCGCGGCGAGCGCCTGTGACGGCAAGGGATGGATGCCGGGGCGCCGCCATTCACGTCTGGGAGGGCGACAAAAAGGGGCTGCACGCCCCGGCACAGGGGAAACGGGCCTAACGGTCGCCGTTGCCGAGCGTCACCCGGCCGACGCGATATCCGCGTTCGGCCATTTCGCCCGCATAATCGTCACGCGCGTCGGCGAGTTCATTGTAATATTCCGCCCAGGCATCGTTGCGGTCTTCCGGGTCGGTCGCGCGGGCGAGGTCGCTTTGCAGTTCCTGCTCGGCTTCGAAGACATCGGCCAGATAATCGTACCAATAATCGTTCTCGACCCCGGCAATCGGGGCGTCGAGCAGATTTTCGCTTGCCCGGTGGCCGCGGTCACCGGCGACGGCGGGGGCTGCGATCAGAGCCGCGGCACCGATGGCGGTGCCGATAGCGACAGGGGGGATACGCATAACAAATCTCCTTATCGGATACCCGGTCGAACCAGCCGGGCAGGACGGTAACGATCCGATCGCAGTCCATGGTTCCCGCCGCGCGGCCAGTGGAGGCCGGCGCGCGACGAGCGGGCGACGTTCGGGTTTCGTGCGCCTTTCGCTGAACGATAGCGTCAGTCGCGTTTCATCTCTTCGCGCACTTCGGCCATGACGTGCGGCACGCTGTACCGCTCGGCCTCCGCTCCGTCGGTTGCGTAGCGGTCGAAGCCCTGCATGATCTCCGCCGCACGCTTCTCGACCGCCGGGCGCGGCGCGGCGTTGGTCGGGATGATGAAGGCGCCGTCCTCGATACCCTTGAGCGCGGTCTCGGCAATATGCGCCGGCGCCATGCCGCGGGCCAGCATCGCCTTGGTAAATTCTGTCGCGCGTTCGGGCGTTGCGGGGAGGTCGTCATTCCGGCCGGTCTCGTAGAGCCGGGTCGCCGTAAGCCCGGGACAAAGCAGGCTGACCGAGATGTGGTCCGGCATCTCCGCACGCAGCACATCGGCGAGGCCGAGCACCGCGGCCTTGCTTGCCGAATAGAAGCCCGCGCCCGCATGCTGCATCCCGAGGCTGTGCTCGGAACCCGTGATGCACAGATGGCCGATCCGCCGTTCGGCCATCATCAGCCGGGCAAAGCTGGCGCAGGTCGCCCAGGCGCCCCGCATATTGACCTCGTAGATGAAATCGAAGGTCGCCGGATCGCCCTTGAGCAACGGTGCGCCCGGCCCGACACCGGCATTGGCAAAGACCAGGTCAACGCCGCCGAGCATGTCCCAGCTCTCCTCCGCCAGCCGCTCGACAGCGGCCACATCGCGGACGTCGCAGACCATCGCCGTCGCGGCGTCACCGATCGCCTCGGCCGTACGCCCGGCTTCCGCACCGTCGACATCGGCGATCACGACCCGTCCGCCCCGCGCCACCAGGGTTTCGGCCAGCGCGCGGCCGATGCCCGACGCTCCGCCGGTGATAACCGCGGCCCTATTGTGCGTGTCCATGTCCGTCTCGCTCCCGCTTGTGCTGCATCCATGCTGCGCAGCATTTTCTATACTGCCCGTTTTGGAACGGACAGCCGCTTTGCGCTATATCCGGTTTCGACCGTAAAACAGGAGTATCGCCATGACCCGCGATCCCCGCATCGACGCCTATATCGAAGAGCGCACCGGCGCCTTCGCGCAGCCGATCCTTCGCCATATCCGCGCGATGCTGCATGGCGTGGACGATGCGATTGAAGAGGGGATCAAATGGGGCGCGCCCGCCTTTCTCTACAAGGGGCGGACATTGGCGATCATGGCGAGCTTCAAAGAGCATGCCGTGCTCAGCTTTTCGCGCGACAAGGAGTTCGATCTCGAGGGATTGGGGCTCGAGGACAAGGCGGGCGACGCGATGGGACGGCTCGGCCGGATCGAGAGCATGGACGATCTGCCGCCGGACGATGCGATCGTCGCGCTGACCCGGCAGGCGATCGCGCTGGAAAAGACCGGTCTGCCGAAAAAGGCAAAGAAGCCGGCGGTTGCGGTTCCCCCGTTGCCGGAGCCTTTTGCCGAGGCGCTCGCCGTCAATAGGGAGGCGCAGGCTGTGTTCGACGGTTTCCCGCCCGGCGCGCGGCGCGACTATGTCGAATGGATCGCAGGGGCCAAGCGCGAAGCGACGCGCGACAAGCGGATCGCGACGGCCGTCGAGTGGCTGGCCGAGGGCAAGAAACGAAACTGGAAGTACGAAAACTGCTGAGCGATGCCCGCCAGTCCCGATCCCGGGACTGGCGAAACATCTGCCTTTCTAGCGGTTGTCCGGCTGCGGCCGGACCGCGTCGAGCCCCTTGCGGCTGATCCGGTACGGTCCGCTGCCGCGGCTGATGATCAGCCGGCGGCGCTTGAGCTTTCGGAAGACGCTCATCGTGCAGTCGGAAAGGACATGGCCCTCCCGCGTGAAGCAGGTAATGGCCGTGATCCGTCCGCGTGCGCCGTCGCAGCGGTTTTCATGCTCATGTTTGATGTGCCCGCCCTGTGCGAGCACGTGCAGCGTGCGCTGCTCATATTTCGAAATATTCATTGGAAATCGTGACCCCGGAGCGGGCGGAACGTTCCCGCCGGCTCCTTGCCGAGGTGGACAGGCGCAACAGAACGCCGCCAGGCTCAGCCGAGCGTGGCGGGCGGTTGCGAACCGACGGGCCACCGGGAACCTGTCCCGGGCCGTCCATCAGCGGGCGACAATTTCCTTCATAAAACACTCTGGTCTTGTTTGCGGTGGCGCGCTTAGCAGTACAGATAGAGATCGGCAACATCCCGTACCGGGGCATCTACGGAGCGAAGCGTCCCTTAATGGCGGAAAAGAGCGCGATACCGATCACGAGAAACCCGGCCCCGGCCGATACCGAGGCGGCGATCCGCGCGGCCGTCCGCTCGGCGACGGCGATGGCCACCGACAATGAAAGCTCGCACCTCGCCACGCCCGAAGACGCCGACCTGTTCCACGCCTTTCTGAGCGATCCGGCGATCCATGCGCCGATCTATACATTGCCGCGGCCGCTGACACGGGACAGCATCCGCCGATTCATCGAACGCCATCTGGAGGAGCGCGAGCGCGGCGCGGGCCTGCTCTTCCTGAATTTCAGCGGCGGCGAGATCGGCGGCTATACCGATCTCGCGATCTGGCCGCACTGGGCGGCGGGCGAAATGGGCGGCGCCGTCCATCCGGACCGGCAGGGCCATCGCCGCGGCATCCTCGGCGCCGAACGCGGCTTTACCTGGATGTTCGAAGCGCTTGGCCTCGATCTGATCTGCGAGACCGCCGCGCCCGACAATGTCCGTACGGCGCGGCTGCTCGATCATCTCGGCTTCCGGCGGATGGGCGAAGTGACGAGCTATCGCGACGATGGGACGAGCCGGCCCTCGCTGGTCTGGGAAGTCACGCGCGCCGAATGGGCTGCGCGGACACCGATCGAAGAGGCCATGCCGCCGACCGGTGCGGCCGATACAACAGGGAGAAAGCCATGACCGACAATATCGCCATCATCCGGAACTTCATCGCTGCCTGGTCGCGCCTCGATGCCGGGGAGCTGACCGGCTATTTCACCGAGACCGGCACCTATCACAATATGCCCGCCGCGCCGGTGAGCGGCCATGCCGCGCTCGAACAGTTCATCGGCGGGTTCATCGCCAACTGGACGCGGACCGACTGGGACATCCTCACCATCATGGGCGAGGGCGACACGGTGATCGCCGAGCGGCTGGACCGCACCAGGGTCGGCGATATCGAGATCGACTTGCCCTGTTGCGGCGTGTTCGAGATGGAAGACGGCAAGATCGCGATGTGGCGCGACTATTTCGACATGGCGACCTACACCCGGGCGCTGGGCGGTTGAACCGGCTGAACCGCGCTCACCGCGTGCGCAGCGTTTCCGACAGGGTGACCGCCATCGCGTCCTCGCTCTCGCCGATCACGATATCGGCGAGCAGCCAGTCCTCGCCGCGCCGCGCCCAGACATAGCGGACGGCGCGCGGCTCGCCGAAATTGCGGAAGCGCGCGACCATCGCGACCAGCCCGGGCGCGACCGGCTCGTGCATGATCTCCAATTCGCTGATCTCCGCGTCCTGCCCGTCGACATGCCAGGCATAGTCGAGCACCGGCGCCAGCCCCTCGTTGGCCGCGGCCGCCTGCCGCTCGGCCGCGAACAGCGCGGCCAGCTCCTCGGTCATCGGCAGCGGCGGATCAAGCGGATCGACGGCGAAGGGATCCGCGTACAGGGCAGCCACCCGCCGCACGAGACCGGCCGCCTCTTCGGGCGCGATCCCGGCATCCTCGATCGGGGCGCTCGCTTCGCCCCCGTCCATCGTCCCGTCCGCGTCCTCTCCGCCATTGGCGCAGGCCGCGGCGAGCGGCAGCGCGGCGAGCATGGCCAGGACGAGGCGGCCGCGCATCACCGCCCGGCTATCCTTCCTTCGACGCGCAATGGATGCAGAGCGCCGCTTCGGGCCGCGCTTCCAGCCGCTTGGGATTGATATCGCCGCCGCAGCGCACGCAGGCCCCGTATTCGCCGTCTTCGATCCGCGCGAGCGCGCGCTTTACCGAGGCGATCTCGCGGGTGACGAGCAGCGCCTGCGCCTCGAGCGACTGATCGTCCTCCATCTCGACCGCCTGCTCGGAAGAATCGGCGTTCAGCGGTTCGGCGAGATCGCGCGCCAGATGCGCCTCCCGCTTCTCCAGCTCGGCGAGCTGGGCTTCGAGGCGGGACTGGGCCCCATCGATCGAGAGGTCGGTCATTATGCATGGCTCCTGCTGACAAGTCGGGTACAGTCTACGGGCCCGATCTACGCCCCCCATGATAGCCCGGCTTTGATCTGGCTCAAATGCCTCCGGAACGGCGCGAAAGCGGAGCAGGCTTAACGCGATCTTTGCCGGTAAGCGGGCAATATGCGCCGCATGGCACGGCCGCCCAAACCCCATCGCCGCTCCTGGCACGGCGCGCATCGCGAGGCGACGATCTACCGGCTTGCGGATCGCCGGGCGAACCGGCTCACCGCGCCCTATCTGCTGATGATCGCGCTGATCGTCGCGATCGCCGGCATGTGGGGCCTCGAATTCGCCGAGCGGCGCGCCGGCCCCGCCGCAACCGACGCCCGGCCATTCGCGGCGCCCGCAGCCGGCCCCGCTTCCGCTCCCGCAGCCCGCTCCATATCCTTCGCTATCTGCGGATCGGGCCCGCGCCTGAACTGCGTCGTCGACGGCGACACCTTCTGGATGGCGGGGCAGAAGATCCGCATCCTCGATATCGACACGCCCGAACTCTCGCCGCCCCGCTGCGCCGAAGAGGAGCGGCTGGGCGAGGCCGCGAAACACCGGTTGCACGTATTGCTCAACAGCGGCGCGGTGACGCTCGAGCGCGCCGGCCGCGACCGAGACCGGTACGGGCGCCTTCTGCGCCGCGTGCGCGTCGATGGAACGCCCGTCGGCCGCGTGTTGATCCGCGAGGGGCTCGCGCGCGCCTATGGCGGCGGCCGGCGCAGCTGGTGCGGCTGAGCCGTTTTTGCCGACCCGCTGATTCCAAAGGATTTTCCGGCCAGTTGTCACAAGAAGTCCCGCCTATGCGCGTGTGAGAGGATTTGTTTGTCAGACTCGACTTATCAGTCGAGCGCGGCAGAGTTTTTATGATTGTCAGAAACTTCCTATCGGAAGTTCGCGGCACCGGCCCGCTCCCCCTCCCGGCCTCCCAACAGGGTACACTCAATGGGAGGCCGGGAGGGGGAGCGGGCCGGTGCCGCGCTAAACCGACAGGTTTAGTCTGACAAACCTCAAGCCTGCGGCGCATCGCGCCAGTCGATCACCGCCTTCTCGCCGAAAGGCAGCGGATCGGGCGGGCACGCGTCGGGCGGGACGTCGGCGAGGGTGCCGGTCAGCTCGGCAAGGTCGTCGCGGGCGCGATCGACCGGGTCCCGGATCACAACGTCCATCAGGCCGGAAAGATTGCCATAGGTCATCGGCGCGAGATGCTTGAGCAGGAAGAGATGCAGCCGCTCTGACGGGCGGATGCGCGTCGCGACGAGCTCGCCCTCCTTCCATGTCTCCTCGCGCATGCCGTTCACCACCCGGTCGAACGCCAGCGCGACGAGCCGCGACGAGGCGAGCCGCAACGCCGCCTCCCAGGCATGGCCGAACGCCTCCCCGTCGGGCCGCGCGCGCAGCCGGTATGCCGATCGCGCGCTCATCCCCGCCGCGGCCGCCGCCTCCCGCACGCAACCGGTTTCGGCGAGCGTTTCGACGAACAATCGCTGCCGCTCCGCCGACCAGCCATTGCGCTGCCTGCGCGGGGAGGCGGGCGTGAAATCGAGGACGGAAGGGGATGGGACATCGCCGGCGTCGGCGGGTTCGGAGGCGGCGGTATCGGCGTCGGGTTCGTCGGGTGGAACGGGGGCAAGCGAGTCCATGATGGCATCTCCTCGGTTCAATGAAAATGCCTATTATAACCTATATGGTGTATTGTAGGACAGCATATTGGATAAAAGTCCGTCACCCCGGACTCGATCCGGGGTCCAGGGCGGCAGGCGGCGTCGCTCTTGGCTCTGGATTGATCGCAGATCAGCTTCGCTTCCCGGGTCAAGCCCGGAATGACGAAAGCGGCCGACCTACCAACTCGTGATCCGCGCCTTGATGCCATAGGCGTCGCACAGCGCCTTGAAATGGTCGACGGCCTGGGCATCGCCTTCGAATTCGGCGTGGAGCAGTACGGCGGCGAGGCGGGGGACGTCCTTCGCCTCCACCGTGCAGAAGCGCTCATAATCGCCATCGCCCATCATCCCCTCGACCAGCGGCCCGCCATCGCAGCAATCGATGGTGAGGTCGCCATTATCGTGCAGCGTTAGCCCGACCGAACGCCCCGGCTCCCGCGCCAGCTCGACCATCCGCCCCTGCGCAATGGCAGCGCCGTTCCAGGATGTGCGTTTGGAGGGCGTGCTGTCGGACATGGGCGGGAGGATAGGGCGGGTGCGGGGGAAAGGGAATATTCCAAACTATTGAGTCAGGTTTTCACCATACTCTCTCCAAAACGCCTCGCAGTCACCATCTACTTTATCGGTAAATACACCATTTGGAGCTTGTACCTTACACGCAGTACTAACTCTCTCCTTTGTGAGTTCCCACTTTGGCCTCGGAATGTCGTACGTCGATGCGAAAAAGCGCAATGTCGTGCGAGACAGGTGCTCTGGCAAAGTCAGCAGTTTGATGTTTTGCTCAAGAAATCCAAATCCCAAAAAGACTAGATTCGTACAGCGGGAGATTTGCTGTTGAGCGTAATCGAGCGCTGTATCTTCGCTGCGCGCTTCCGAATATGTCCTTATCCTCTTCGCCATTCGTACCAAGTTTGTCGGATTAGCCTGTGCTCCATACTCGATTTTCTCGCCACCATCCTGATAGGGTAAATTTCCTAGGCTACCGTAGGGGTGATATATCCTCAGCGTTCTAGCGATTTCCGCCGCTTCAGACTCATCGACTTCGTAGACTTGCCGCAACCAGTGAAACACAAAATGTTCGACACATCGGTCGTAGTTGAAATTGATGATGTAGAGATTCCGAAAGGCGCTCTTCAAATCAGCCACACCCAATCCGCGAGTTACGTCCCTTAGCAGCGAAGTGAGCCAGCTCTGCGCGGCTGATTGCGGCAATCCGCCGCCACTCGAATATTTGTCAACATATATGCTCGATCCGCGTTCCGCCTCGACGATCACCTTGGCGATGCCAAGTTTCGCGCAGTCAGCCTTCAGGTGATTAGCGCTGTGCCGCTCGATATACTCGTCAATTGAAGCAGAAAAAGTCATGGCGTTAGCGATCTGCACCGCTGCCGCGCGATGTGGATTGATATCGCCCCCTTGTCCGTCACTTTGTCGTACCAAATGCCGCAAAGCCTCAACGATTTGCGGACTGCCACTTTCGAGTTGGCTACCAAAATCGTCAAACATTATATTCAGGTCGTGAGCCAACAGGTCACGAAGCCCATCCCCTAGCGGTAAGCCAAAATTCTTACTCGATCCTGCGCCTAGAACGAGAACAGTAAGGTGATTCCTCAATTCGCACCCTACTCCGCCGCCACCGGCTTCTCGCCGAACATGTCCTCGCCTTCGTCCTCGCCCTCGTCGTCGTTGGCCTTGCCCTTTTTGCGTTCGTCGAAGCTGTCCCAGACCTGGTTCCAGTCGCCGCGCGTCGCGCCCTTGCTGTATTCCGTCGCGCGGGTCTCGAAGAAGTTGGCGTGCTCGACGCCGTTGAGGAGCGGCGCGAGCCAGGGCAAAGGATGGTCGTCGATCATATAGACGGCGGGGAGGCCGAGCTGGCCGAGGCGCCAGTCGGCGATGTAGCGGATATAGCGCTTGATCTCCTTGGCCGTCATGCCGGGCACCGCGCCTTCGGAGAAAGCGAGATCGATAAACGCGTCTTCGAGCCGCACCGTCTTCTGGCAGCAATCGATAATCTCTTCCTTGACGTTTTTCGTCAGGCAATCGCGCTCCTCGCAGAAAGCGTGGAAGAGCTTGATGATGCCTTCGCAGTGCAGGCTCTCGTCGCGGACGGACCACGATACGATCTGCCCCATGCCCTTCATCTTGTTGAAGCGCGGGAAGTTCATCAGCATGGCGAAGGACGCGAAGAGCTGTAGCCCTTCGGTAAAGCCGCCGAACATGGCGAGCGTCTTGGCGATATCCTCGTCCGTGTCGACGCCGAACTCGTTCAGATAATCGTGCTTGGCCTTCATCTCCTCATATTCGAGGAACATGGAATATTCGCTCTCGGGCATGCCGATCGTATCGAGGAGATGGCTGTACGCGGCGATATGGACCGTCTCCATGTTGCTGAACGCGGTCAGCATCATCTTGATCTCGGTCGGCTTGAACACGCGGCCATATTTGTCGTGATAGCAGTCCTGCACCTCGACATCGGCCTGGGTGAAGAAGCGGAAGATCTGGGTGAGCAGTGCGCGCTCGTGATCGGTGAGCTTCTGCGCCCAGTCCCGGCAGTCCTCGCCGAGCGGCACTTCCTCGGGCATCCAGTGGATCTGCTGCTGGCGTTTCCAGAAGTCGTACGCCCAGGGATATTCGAAGGGTTTGTAGGTCTTGCGGGCTTCGAGAAGGGACATCAATCAAACTCCAAATCGTAAATTTGTCCGTTACTCCCTCTCCCCTTGTGGGAGAGGGTCGGGGTGAGGGGGCCGGCCTCAGGCCGGCGCGCAACTTCGTCGCACACCCCTCATCCGGCCCTTCGGGCCACCTTCTCCCACAAGGGGAGAAGGAAGGGCGGTGGCGATCCGCTCAAGCACGCCGTCGGTATTCGACAGCACGTCTTTGTTCCAGAAGCGAAGAACGCGATAGCCTTCGCCTTCGAGAAACCGTGTCCGGATGGCGTCCTGTTCGGTACGCTCAGCATGCTGCCCGCCATCGACTTCGATGATCAGTGCTGCGCGATGCGAGGCGAAGTCGGCGATATAACGGCCGAGCGGTACTTGCCGACGGAATTTCGCGGCGGGCAGTTTTTCGCGCAACGCATACCATATTATAGACTCGGCCGTCGTCGCGTTACGTCGCAGGGCTCGGGCGCGCTGGATAGCGTTCGCAGGCAGGGTATCGCGCGTCATCGCTTCGCGCTCCGGGCGCCGACGCCGAGAAAGACGATGCCGACGAAATAGCCGAAATCGTACCAGCCGCCATTGTTCGGCACGGCGTAGATCGCGACCTCCTCCATGAACAGCGAGACGACCCAGGCGACCGGGAAGATAAAGCCGTGCCACACGCCGAGCAGAAAGCCCGGCGCTTCGGCCGCAACGCCCCCGCCCGATTGCTGCGCCGCGCAGCCCGCCAAAGTGAGGGGGAGCAGGATGGTGAGCGTTGCGAGCGCCGCAACGGCGCGAGGGCTAAAGGCGCGTGCGCCTACTGGCACGCCAGGCACTCGTCATAATCGGTGCTCTCCGCCGTCGCGAGTTCGACCTGTTTGGGGTCGAGCGTATTGTCGGCGTCGACGCCGCCGGCGAAGCCCGCCCGCTGCACGCTCTTCGACCGCAGATAATAGAGCGACTTGATGCCGAGCTCCCAGGCGCGGAAGTGGAGCATCAGCAGATCCCATTTCTCGACATCGGCCGGGATGAAGAGATTGAGCGACTGCGCTTGGTCGATATAGGGCGCGCGATCGGCGGCGAGTTCGAGCAGCCAGCGCTGGTCGATCTCGAAGCTGGTCTTGAAGCTGTCCTTCTCCTCGGCGCTCAGGAAATCGAGATGCTGGACGCTGCCGCCTTTCTCGAGGATCGAATTCCAGACATTGGCGCTGTCCTTCGATTTTTCCTGCAGCAGTTCCTCAAGATATTTGTTCTTGACGATGAAGCTGCCGGACAGGGTCTTGTGCGTGTAGATGTTCGCCGGAATCGGCTCGATGCACGCCGACGTCCCGCCGCAGATGATGCTGATCGAGGCGGTCGGCGCGATCGCCATCTTGCAGCTGAACCGCTCCATCACGCCCTGGTCCGCCGCATCGGGGCAAGGGCCGCGTTCGTTCGCCAGCATCATCGAGGCTTCGGACGCCTTGGTCTGGATATGCTTGAAGATTTTGAGGTTCCAGCTTTTCGCCAGCGCGCTCTCGAAGCCGAGGCCGCGCGCCTGCAGGAAACTGTGATAGCCCATCACGCCCAGGCCCACCGAGCGTTCCTGCTCGGCGCTGTACTTGGCCCGCGCCATCTCGTCGGGCGCGCGGTCGATATAGTCCTGCAGCACATTGTCGAGGAAGCGCATGACATCCTCGATGAACATCGGCTCCTCGCTCCACTCGTCC
Organism: Parasphingopyxis algicola; assembly: GCF_013378075.1. Taxonomy (GTDB): domain Bacteria; phylum Pseudomonadota; class Alphaproteobacteria; order Sphingomonadales; family Sphingomonadaceae; genus Parasphingopyxis; species Parasphingopyxis algicola. The sequence goes on from NZ_CP051131.1 coordinate 2,575,644, forward strand.
CACATTTCGAGATTGAGCGAAGAGAGGCAGCAGACAGCGGTGCGGTCGTTGCCGTGCTGGTCCATGCCGGTCGGGAGCGTGATCTCCGAGCAGAGATTGGAGGTCGAAACTTTCAGCCCGACATCGCGCTGATGCTTGGGCATCATGCGGTTCACCGTGTCGTTGAAGACGATATAGGGTTCGCCGGTCGCGAGCCGCGTCTCGACGAGCTTCTGGAACAGCGAACGCGCATCGACGGTGGCGCGGACGCTGCCGTCCTTGGGCGATTTCAGGTCGAACTCCGCTCCGTCGCGCACGGCTTCCATGAACTCGTCGGTCACGAGTACGCCGTGATGGAGGTTCAGCGCCTTGCGGTTGAAGTCGCCGCTCGGTTTGCGGATTTCGAGAAATTCCTCGATCTCGGGATGCGAGATATCGAGATAGCAGGCCGCCGAGCCGCGCCGCAGCGAGCCCTGGCTGATCGCCAGCGTCAGCGAATCCATCACGCGGACGAAGGGGATGATGCCGCTGGTCTTGCCGTTGAGGCCGACCGGTTCGCCGATCCCGCGCACGCTGCCCCAATAGGTGCCGATGCCGCCGCCGCGGCTGGCGAGCCAGACATTCTCGTTCCAGGTTCCGACAATGCCTTCGAGGCTGTCGGATACGGAATTGAGATAACAGGAGATGGGCAACCCGCGGCCCGTGCCGCCGTTCGAAAGGACGGGCGTTGCCGGCATGAACCAGAGCTTCGAGATATAGTCGTAGAGCCGCTGCGCATGGTCTGCATCGTCGGCATAGGCCGATGCGACCCGCGCGAAGAGGTCCTGATAGCTTTCGTCGGGCAGGAGGTAGCGGTCCTTCAGCGTCTCCTTGCCGAATTCCGTCAGCAGGTCGTCGCGCGACTCATCCTGCTCGATCGGATGCATTTGCGGGCGGATCGATTTGCTGGTCAGCTCCTCTTCCGCCGTCTCATCCGTCTTCGGTGCGTCCATCGCCTCGATCACATCGTCCACCGTGACTTCGCCGTTATTCGCCAGATCCATTGCCCTAATACCCCTTTACCACCATTTCCTATATAGGAATGTTCCTACTTCGTTCGAGTCGGAAACTCCGTTCCTACACCCCTTTTTTGGCCTTGCGGGAACTCATTTGACCTTGTCCCCGATATCCACACGGGTTCGTCCGCAGGAGACAATAGGAGTGGGTGCCGCGAAACGCGATCGCGGCGCATTACCACAACCTATTGGGTAGGCCCCCGGCCGAACCACTAGCCATAGTGTCCCAACCGCGAGTCGGGCACAAGAGGGTTAACCGGAAATTTGTGATTCGATTCACCGCTATTCTGACTCGGTTCGTCGCAGGCGGCTCCCTTCGCAGGTGCAGCGACGCATGGACCGAACTGGCCTTGCGGGATTGCAAGGGAACGGACCGGGAACGAAAAAATTTTGCTCTGATCTGCGTTTCATCCGGAAAAGCGAACGCGAACGTCGTTGCTAAACGAAATCGTCATTCCGGACTTGATCGGGAATCCAGGGCGGCAGGTGACGACGCTTTTGGCTCTGGATTCCGGATCAAGTCCGGAATGACGGGTTCCGGTATTTGACATTTTATATAGCTATCTATTATATAGTTACATATGCAATAGGAGTTTCGCCATGCCGACACGCCGCAGGATTCTCGTCACCGGTGCCGCCAGCGCCGTCATTATCGGGGGCGGCCTGTTCGCCTATGACATCTTCTCGCCGAGCCTCGCCGAAGCGCGCGAACCATGGCGGCAGGCGGCCGAGGGGTTCGGCGATCCGCGGCTCGATATCCTCGCCTATGCGATCCTCGCGCCCAATCCGCACAACAAGCAGCCCTGGCTGATCGAGCTGATCGGCGAGGACGGTATCCGCATCACCGCCGATCTCGACCGGATGCTGCCCGAAACCGATCCGCCCTGCCGCCAGATCACGATCGGCTTCGGCGCGTTCCTCGAGCAGTTGCGCATGGCGGCTGCGGAAAAGGGATATCGCGCCGAGATAACGCCTTTTCCAGAAGGCGAGCCGCAGCCCGTTTTCGACGATCGCCCGATCGCCGATATCCGCCTGGTCCGCGAACCGGGCATCGCGACGGATCCGCTGTTCGATCTCGTGCTGGAGCGGCATACGAATCGCGAGCATTATGAACCCCGCCCCGTCACCGACCGGCAGTTCGCCGCCTTGCGCGCGGCCCTGCCCGATGGAATCGCGATGGGCTGGGCGAACGAAGCGGGCCAAGTGGAGGCGCTCAAGGCCATCGCGACCGATGCCTGGCTGATCGAATATCGAACGCCGCGCACGCTGCAGGAAAGCATCGATGTGATGCGGATCGGCGCGGACGAGGCGGTCGCCAATCCCGACGGCATCATTCTCGACGGGCCTGTGATGGAAGCCGCGAACAATCTCGGCATCGTGACGCGCCAAGCACTGGCCGATCCGGACAGCTATGCCTTTGCCGAGGGCATCACCATGTACACCGCGCTGATCGATGCCAGCCCCTCGATGCTCTGGCTCCATACGCCGGACAATAGCCGGGCGACGCAGCTCGCGACCGGCGCCGCCTGGCTTCGGGTCCAGCTCGCCGCTACACGGGAGGGGCTGGCGATGCAGCCGCTGAGCCAGGTCTTGCAGGAGTTTCCCGAAATGGCCGGGCAATATGTGCGCCTCCACGAGCATCTGGGCATCGCTGCCCCGGCGCGCGTGCAGGGGCTGTTCCGGATCGGCCATGCGCCGGCCGTGCAGCCCGCGCCGCGCTGGCCGCTGACCAGCCGGCTGATCGACGCCTGATGGGAAAACCCGGGGAAACGGCGCCCAAGGGACCGGGGCTGAAGGGCGATCCGCTCGGCAATCTGGTGATGACCGAGATCGGCATCATCGCCCAGCTTGCCGGCACGCTGTTCGAAAGCGTCCTGCCCGACGGCATGACCCAGGCCCAATATGGCGTACTCAATCACCTGCTGCGGATGGAGGCCGAACGCACGATCGGCGAGCTGGCCAGCTCCTTCCAGGTGCGCCAGCCGACCATGTCGTCCACCGTCCGCAAGCTCGAGGACAAGGGGCTGGTCGAGCTGAAAAGCGATTCGCGCGACCGGCGGATCCGCCGGGTGGCGATCACGAAAGCCGGGAGGGCGGCGCGCCAGGCCGGGCTCGACGCGCTGGGGCCGCTCTATGCCGAGCTGATGACCCATATGTCGGAAAGGGAATTGCAAGCGATCCTGCCGACCCTCACCAAATTGCGCGTCATCCTCGACGAGCGGCGGCCGGGCTGAGCGGCGCCGGTGGCGGTCGCGTCCCCTGTCGGTCGGGCGTGCGATCGGTTATCATCGCACCCATGATCTGGATCGTCTTCCTCATGGGCGTCGCCAACATCTTTCTCCATCGCAGCGTGATGGAGGGGCGCGGTCCCGTATTCGCCGAGATCGCCCAGACCTTGCACCGCTTCGGCGGCGGTTATGGCGGCTATGCGATCGAATTCGTCTTCCTCGTCGGCGCGCTCTGGTTCGCGAAACAGGGCCAGCCGATGGTGCTGTTCATCTACGGCGCCTACACGGCGCTCAATATCGGCACCTTCGTGATGCTGACCCAGATGAACAAACGCTAGGGATTTAGGGCAGGCGGATCGCGAGCCGCTGCGGCGCGCCATCCGCGACCCCGTCGAACAGGATCAGCAGCGAGACAGTATCGCCGTCGATGCCGGTGATCGCCATCGTCTCCGCCTTGCCGCCGCGCGGCGCATCGATGGTCGCAAGCAGCGGAGCGGCACCGTCCGCGCCGCGCAGATGGAGGCGATAGGGCACGTCCTGATCCTGGGCCGGACCGGACAGGATCAGCAATCGCCCGTCGGGAAGAAAGGCAAGATCGCGGACGCCCGCATCCGCGCCGAGCGCGATCGGAACGGCGCGGCCGGGGCCGACGATATCGGGCGAAAAGAGCGCCGTCGCGCTGGTTTCGAAGAGATAGGCCGTTCCGTCGACGACCGGCGCGCGCAGGCCGAAGACGATGCGGTCCCCGCGCGCCGCGAGCCCTTCGATCGTCAGGCCGTTACCCGCGCGCAGCGAGGTGCCGAAAAAGCGCGCGAGCGCGGGGTCGCGGCGCAGCATGCCGGACAGCCGGTGGCTGGTCGCGATGGCGACGGTTCCCGCCACGATCTCGCCGGCCGGATCGTCCGGTGCGATGCGCGCGACGATGAAGCTGGCGGGGCGCAATTCGTCGCTGTTGCGCGAACAGCCATGCGACCCCGTGACATAGAAGACGCCGTCGTCGAACGCCGCGGCCTCGCCGTCCAGCTCGCGATTGTCCGGATCGGCATCCGAACAGATATCGCGCGGCGGCGTGCCGAGCGGCTGGCCGACGCCGAGCAGCCCGAACCGCCGGCCCGCGGCGAGGATCGCGCCGTCGAACGAAGCCCATTGCGCCGCATCGCCCTCGTCCTCGATGGCAAGGCAGCGCATGCCGCCCGCCCCGTGCTGCCAGTCGCAGGCCAGGCCGCTCACATCCTCGGACGGCGCGCCATCTTCGCCGAAATGCCCGGCGACGGTGATGCCCGTCTCGAGCGGCGGCGCTGCCTCGGGTGTCCCGCCGCAGCCGGCCAGCCCCGTAAGCAGGGTGAGGGTCAGGACGCGCATGCAACGCATTGCGTGGCCATCGGATCGATCTCGAGCCGCTTTGCGGCGATCGCTTCGCCGCAGGACAGGCACCAGCCATATTCGCCCTCGTCGATCCGCCGGAGCGCGGCGTCGATCCGCGCGATGTCGGACTGGCGGCGGCGCGCTTCGGCATCGGCCATCGCCTGTTGCTGCATCGCGTCCATCCGCGAGAGCCGCCCGACGCTCTGCTGGTCGAGTTCGACCGGCTTGCGCCATTCCGCCGCGCCCGCGTCCTCGCCGCTGAGCTGCGCGCGCAGGGCGACAAGCTTTGCGCGGAAATGCGCGATCCGGGTGTCGGACAGATCAGTCATCGGCTGGCGGTCTATAGGTTTCGAGCGGCAAGTCCTGCGCCAGCCGTTCCTCGACGGCGGAGAAGGCCGAGCGGCCGGGGCGGGGCGTTTCCGGCAGGCCGGTCGCGAAATAGGCGACGCCGCGCCTTTCCTCGTGGCTGATCCAGAGCCCGGACCGCAGGCCATAGGCTTCGCCCGAATGGCCGCTATAGACGGCGCCGGTCGCGAAGAGATCGTCGTCGCACTCGCCGCCATCGCCGTTCAGCGTGTGGACGCCATGGTTGTAGCGGCAAAAGAAGCCGCCCGCGCTTTCACCATTTGCCGTGATCGGCGCGCGGCCGCCGCTGTAGAGCATCGGGATCAGCGGCAATCGGCGGTAGTGCCGGCCGACAAAGGCGAATTCCGTCCCCTCGCCGCGCGACAGGAAGAGCATGCCGATACGGGCGAGATCGCTTGCCGAAATCCGCAAGCCCCCCTGCGGGCTGAACGCGGCGCCGTTGCGGGCGAGGCGGTAGGTGTCGAGATCGCAGCTGCCGTCGCGAGCCGGTGTGGCGGGGCAGTCCTCCGCGATTGCGCGCTGGCTGTCGCGCGCGACTTCACCATCCGGTCGATACAGTGCCACCGCTCGGCTGCGCGCTTCGTCGCTGCATGTCGTCCAGTTGAAACAGGCGTCGAGCCCGAGCGGCTCGAAAACGGTGCGCGCCATGAGACGATCGAAGCGTTCGCCGGTCGCGCCTTCCAGAACCGCGGCGATGATCGGAAAGTTGAGATTGGCATAGGCGAACCAGCCGGGCGGGTGTTCGGCGTCCCAGGCTTCGGGCTGGCCGGTCCACGCTTCGAGATCGGCGTCGAGCGGTAGTGCATAACCGGCCGTGTCGCGTACACCGGCCCGATGGTCGAGCAGCGCGCGCAGCGTGATGACCTCGTCGGGGAAATGCGGATTGCGGAGCCGCCAGCCGAGATGAATCGAGACATCGTCGCGCAGGTCGATCGCGCCCTCCTCGACTAGCCTTGCCGCGGCGAGCGCGACCACGAGCTTCGAAATACTCGCGATGCGCACCGGGTCGTCGACGGTCAGTTCCCGTTCGGTATCCAGATCGGCGAGCCCGCCGGCGGCGCTCTCCACAATGCCGTTCGCATCGAACTCGACCCGCGCCCAGCCGATCACGGGATCGGCCGCCGGGACGGGTTCCGCCCCGGTTTCCGACTGGGCTGCTATACCGCCCAAAAGGCAGGTTGCGATCAAACAGAGGATCGGCGACATGCGGAAAACTCTATGGGAAAGATCGCCGCAACGCCATGATCAAACGCCTGTTCCGCTGGCTGGGCAGCGGGCTTCTCTTTCTGCTGATCGCAGTCCTGCTGGCGCCGGTCGTGGTGCCGCCGTTTCTCGATCGCATCTATTATGACGGCCCGGTCTCGGAGAATTTCGACGGCGAGCGGTTCGTCAATCCGGACGAGGGCGCGGGCGGCTGGGTCGGCGATCCGACGCGGGTCGGCAATCCCCGCCGGAGCAGCTTCCTCCTGCGCTTCATCACGGGCGACGACCGGCCGGGCTGGCCAGAACGCGTGCCCGTTACCCCGATCGTGCCCGGCGAGCGTGTCGCGGGCGACCGGATGGTGACGACCTGGGTCGGCCATGCCTCCGCGCTGATCCAGACCCAGGGCCTCAACATCCTCACCGATCCGATCTGGTCCGACTATGCCTCGCCCTTCCAGGGCGTCGGGCCGCGCCGCGTCGCCGCGCCCGGCATCCGGTTCGAGGATCTCCCGCCGATCGATCTCGTCGTGATCAGCCACAATCATTACGACCATCTCGATCTCGCCACCCTGCGGCGGCTCTGGGAGCGGGACCGGCCACTGATCGTCACGAGCCTCGGCAACGAGACGGTGATCGCCGAAGCCGGCGCCGAGGCCGTGACGCGTGACTGGGGCGGGATCGTGGAGGTATCGCCCGATGTCTCGGTGATCGTCACCCGCAACCATCATTGGGGCTCGCGCTGGGGCGTCGACCGCAACCGCGCGCTCTGGTCGAGCTTCGTCATCACGACGCCGGCGGGGAACATCTTTTTCGGCGGCGATACGGGACCGGGCGACATGCGCTGGCCCGAAGAGGCGGCCGCATACGGCCCGGTGCGGCTCGCCTTCATCCCGATCGGCGCCTTCCGCTTCCAGCCGGGGCAGGAATGGAGCGGCAACCATATCGGCCCGATGCACGCGATCCAGGCCTGGAACCGGCTCGGCCGCCCGGTTTCGATCGGCGTCCATTGGGGCACGTTCCGCCTGTCCTGGGAAGGCTATTGGACGCCGGCGCGGATGCTGCACATGCTGCAGGACTGCGCGGGTATCGAGGACGGCTTCTTCCGCGCCGTCCGCCATGGCCAGCGCTTCGATATCCCGCCGGTGCGCGAGACGGCGGAGGTAGACGAAGCGGCCGTCGAACGCTGCGCGACGGAGCCCGAAATCCGGGCTTTGGATTAGTTTGGGGGGTTTGTTTGTCAGAACGTTGCGAGCGCAACGTCACCGCACCGGCCCGCTCCCCCTCCCGGCCTCCCATTGAGTGTACCCTAGTGGGAGGCCGGGAGGGGGAGCGGGCCGGTGCGGCGATTTCCCGACAGGGAAATTCTGACAAGGGAATCAGCGCCGCTCGCCCTATCGGTCGAGTGACAAAACTACCCGACCTTGAACGCGCAGAGCTTGTTGCCGTCGAGATCGCGGAAATAGGCTGCGTAGAAGCCCATTTCTTCCGGTTCGCGCAAGCCCGGCGCGCCCTCGTCATCGGCGCCCAGCTCTAGCGCCTTGGCATGCAGCGCGTCCACCTCGGCACGATCCTCGGCCTGGAGCGCGATCATCATGCCGTTACCGACCGTCGCCTTTTCGCCGTTGAACGGCGGGGTGACGCACAGCATCGGCTGGCCCATTTCCTTGCCGTAACCGGTAAAGCCTTCGTCGAGCTGCATCAGCCGTTTCGCCCCCACGGTTTCGAACAGCGCGTCGTAAAAGCCCCGCGCCTTTTCCAGATCGTTGGTGCCGATAGTCGCATAGCCAATCATTGTTTCAGCCTTTCAGAAGGGAGAGGAAAATCGCGCGGCATCATGCTCGTGCGTCGCAGTCGCCGTCAATGACGTCCGAGGTAAGAATGGCCGCGCGACGGGTTCAGCAGTTCTTGCCTGCATAGAAATAGTGAAACTCCACCTCGTACAGGCTCTGTCCGCCCGCGCCGTCCCGTATCGTGAGGTTTCCGTCGGCCAATATCTTGGTGTTCCGTTCCGGCGTGACGTCGAGTGCGAATGTCGCGGTGCCGCCGTCGAGCGCCGCGGGCCGGCAGGTGAATTCGGCAAGCAGCTTCGCGTCCACGCCCTCGGACAGCCCGTCCATCGAGCAATTGTGCCGCCCGTCCGGATCGAAAAAGGAAATGCCGGGATTGGTCGATTCGATCGCTCCGATGCAACCGGCCGAGGATTGAAGATCGAGCCGATCGAACAGCGCCTCGGCCGCTTCCCGCCCGTCGCCCGCCGCGACCGGCGTATGGACCGTCATCTCGCGGACCCAGCTTCCCGGCAGCACCTTCAGTTCTGCGTCCGCTTCCCCGCCGATCAGGAACCAGGCGGCCGCAATACCCGCGACGGCGATCGCCGCACCGCCGCCGAGCCAGGCGATCCTGTTCCGGCCGGACCGGCCGCGCGCACGGGACGGCGTGGTCGCCTGCGCGCCGGATGCGCCGTCGTCGCCGGCCTGCAGCTTGATCGTGTCGATCAGGCGCTGGATCGTCGCGTCGCGGCGGTCGATCCAGTCGATCCACTGATAGCCGCTCAGCCAATAGGCGAGACCCTCGGCGTCGATATCCTCGAGCCGGACCGGATAGATCAGCTTCTTGTTGTCGACCGCCAGGGTCAGTTCGCGCCGGACATGGTCCGACTGGTCGGATTTCGCGCAGAAGAGCAGGACGACCATGTCGGACCGGCGGACCTGATCGACGATCGCCTTGTCGAAGACCACGCCCGGCTCGATATCGTCGGGCGCCATCCACCCCTCGACGCCGTTGCGTTCGAGGATGGTCTTCAGGTGCCGGGCGGTCTGCTCCTGCGAACTGTGATGGCTGATAAAGGCAACCGGCCGCGGTTCGTCCTCATCGGACCCGGGATCGGCCGCATCGTTCACCGGGCCCGCCCGCCCGTCACTCGCACGGTCCGAGATACCGGCCCGTTTGATTCGCGACGAAGCGGAACTCGTTCGGCGTATCGGGCGCGAATGCATATTCGGCCTCGGCGTCGATCCGGTCCTGCCGATAATCGCCGCGCATCCAGACGGTGAGCGCGACGCCGATATTGGGCGGCCGGCATTCGAGCTGGACGCGGAAATCCCCGCCCTCCATCTGCAGATTGCTCATCGCGCAGTTGTTCGCCCGGTCGGGATCGAAAAAGTCGTTGCCGGGCGAGCGCGCCTCCGCCTCGCTGATGCAATGGGTGGCGACATTCGCTTCGAAACCGCTGACAAAGGCGTCGACATCCGCCTGGCTGCCGCTGCGATTTTCCAGAATCCGGTCGACTTCGTACCGGGTTTCCCATTGGCCCGGGCGGACCTTGAATTCCGATTCCCCCGCCATGCTGTTGACGAACAGCCCGAGCAGGATGGCCGCGAGCACCGCGCCGCCGCCGATCGCATACCAGCCTTTCCGGTTCAGCGGGATACCGAGGAAGCGCGGCGGCGAGTCGCCGTCGCCGCTCCCATCGCCCATCAGTCCAACCGGCGCGGTTTCGGCCGGCGTGTCGGGAACCGGTTCGGCCGGAGCGGGCGCGCTCTCGGCGACGTCGGTCTCGTCGTCGTCGGCCGGCTCGTCATGGCCGACCTGGCGCTTGATCGTCTCGATCATCCGCTGGATCGTCGCGTCCCGCCGGTCGATCCAGTCGATCCACTGATAGTCGTTGAGCCAATAGGCGAGGCCCTTGGCGTCGATATCCTCGAGCCGGACCGGGTAGATGAGCTTCTTGTTGTTCTCGGCCATCATCAGCTCGCGCTTCACATGGCGCGACTGATCGGATTTCGAGCAGAACAGCAGGACGATCAGGTCCGACCGTTCGACCTGTTCGATGATCGCCTGGTCGAAGGCGACGCCCGGATCGATATCGTCGGGCGCCATCCAGCCGGTGACGCCGTTGCGTTCGAGGATGGTCTTCAGGTGCCGGGCGGTCTGCTCCTGCGAGCTGTGATGGCTGATAAAGGCAACCGGGCGTCTCTTCCCCGCCGATCCTCCGTCATTCTGCGCCATCAAACCCCCCGTTCGCCGCCCCAAACGCGCCCGTCCCATATCCTAACCGCGCCGCGCCATCCTATCAATGCGGGCCTAGTCAATGCGGGCGCCCGTCCACGGGCCGGCTAACCGTCGGCGTCGGTCGCGCAGTCGGGGCCGAGGAAGCGGCCGTTTACCTGGCCGGCCATGGTCATCGGGCCCATCGGCCCGCCATCCATGTTCATGTTCATCGTCATGTCATAGCTGGTCGGCGTGTAGCTGCCTTCCATCCGCATCGTCATCGCGCCCGGCATTCCTTCGGACTGGCAGGTCCCGGCGATCAGGATGGTGCCGCCCGACATGTCGAACTCGCTATAGGTGCAATCGTCGCCATCGCCGAACATGTTGGCTTCGGGCGCCGCGGCTTCCTCGGGCGTGATGCACGAGGTGTTCGTTTGCGCCCGGCCCATCTGTTCCTGCATCATGCCGCGCATATCCTCCGGCATGTCCGGCATGTCGAACTCGGTCAGCTGGACGGTGGCTTCCCACTGGCCGGGCGTGATGTTCGCCCCGGCGCTTTCCATCTCGGCGGCCGCTTCCGCGCTGCTGATTTCGCCGTCGCCGTCCGCATCCGCATCGCCGCCGGACGAGCAGGCGGCGAGCAGCGCCATCGGCGCGGCACATGCGATCAGGGTCTTCAAGGCCGAATTCGTCATCATTTTCCTCCCACGAGTGCCTTCGGGCATCGACCGGGTGATAGGCGGGCGCGGCTCTCGCATCAATCCCGCGCCGCCATAGTCACGACAAGCGACCACAAGAAAAGCGCCGCCGCGGCGGGCGGTCGCGGCGGCGCTTCACTATCGCTGCGATGACGTCAGCTATCGGCCTGCGTTTCAGCTTCGCAGTCGCCGGAGCGTTCGGCTGTCATCGTGCTGGCTATCCGCATTTCCATCGGTCCGCCTTCGACATTGCCCGTTATTTCGGCTTCCATGCTCGTGGCCGTGTAGCTTCCTTGCATCGAGAAGGTCGTGGTACCCGGCCCTTCGGTTGCCTGGCAGGTTGCATCGACATTGATGACACCGCCTTCGAAGGCGGATTCACCGAAATCGCAATCCTCGCCCATGTCGCCCTCCATGAACATCGCTTCGACGGGGTTTGTCACATCCTCGTCGCTCAGGCAGATGGTGTTTGGGGGTTGCGCATTCGCCTGTTCCCGCATTTGCGCCACCATCTCTTCCGGTACGCTCGGGATGTCGATCTCGGTCATCTGCGTGGTCATCGTCCACTCGCCGGCTTGAAGACCGTCGCTACCGCCGCCCGAACACGCGCTGAGCAGCGCCAGCGGCGCCACCGCGATCAAAAACTTCTGCATTCTGGATACCTCTCGGTTTCATCGTTGGCAAAGGAGCGGACCCTCGGGCGCGACACTGGCGAACGCGGCGAAAAGACGCAAGGACAAACCGCCGCGCCGATGGCGGGCATCCGCATGTCAGGAGGCTTGTCGTCCGGCGCAGCGCACCGTTGCGAAACCGCCTCCCGCGCTCCATATCCGCCCGCATGGCAATCGCGATCCGGACCGGCCTCGACGAACCCGAAACCGATAGCGGCTTCGTGCCGCACCGTCCCGCGCGCCCCGAAAAGGCGGAAGGGGGGAAACGCTTCGACCTGGTGTCCGACTATGAGCCCTCGGGCGACCAGCCGACGGCGATCGCGGAACTCGTCGAAACCGCTAAGGCGGGCGAGAAGGACCAGGTGCTTCTGGGCGTCACCGGGTCGGGCAAGACCTTCACCATGGCCAAGGTGGTCGAGGCGTTGCAAAGGCCCGGCCTCGTCCTAGCGCCGAACAAGATCCTCGCCGCGCAGCTCTATGGCGAATTCAAACAATTCTTCCCCAATAATGCCGTCGAATATTTCGTCAGCTATTACGACTATTACCAGCCCGAAGCCTATGTGCCGCGCTCCGACACGTATATCGAGAAGGAGAGCTCGGTAAACGAGGCGATCGACCGGATGCGCCATTCGGCGACGCGGTCGCTGCTCGAGCGGGACGATGTGCTGATCGTCGCCTCGGTCTCATGCCTCTATGGCATCGGCTCGGTCGAAACCTATGCGGCGATGACCTTCGACATCAGGAAGGGCCAGAGCGTCGATCAGCGCGATATCATCCGCAAGCTCGTCTCGCTGCAGTACAAGCGCAACGACGCAGCCTTTGCGCGCGGCAATTTCCGGGTGCGCGGCGACAATCTCGAAATCTTCCCCTCGCATTATGAGGATATGGCCTGGCGCGTCAGTATGTTCGGCGACGAGATCGAGGAAATCGCCGAATTCGATCCGCTGACGGGCAAGAAGGGCGCGAAGCTCGATCGGGTGCGGATATTCGCGAATTCGCACTACGTCACGCCCGGCCCGACCATGAAACAGGCGATGGGCGCGATCCGGCGCGAGCTCGAGGTGCGCCTCAAGGAATTGCAGGATGCCGGCATGCTGCTCGAAGCGCAGCGGCTCGAACAGCGCACCAATTTCGATCTCGAGATGATCGCCGCGACCGGAAGCTGCGCGGGCATCGAGAATTATTCGCGCTTCCTGACCGGCCGGTTGCCCGGCGAGCCGCCGCCGACGCTGTTCGAGTACCTCCCCGACAACGCCCTGCTCTTCGTCGACGAGAGCCATCAGACGATCCCGCAGGTCGGCGCGATGGCGCGGGGCGACCATCGGCGCAAGCTGACGCTCGCCGAATATGGTTTCCGCCTGCCGAGCTGTATCGACAACCGACCGCTGCGCTTCAACGAATGGGACGCGATGCGCCCGCAGACGGTGAGCGTCTCCGCGACGCCCGGCCCCTGGGAGATGGAGCAGACGGGCGGGGTGTTCAGCGAGCAAGTGATCCGCCCGACCGGGCTCATCGATCCGCCGGTCACCATCCGTCCGGTCGAGGAGCAGGTCGACGATTGCATCGCCGAGTGCCGCGAGACCGCGAAGAAAGGCTATCGCACGCTCGTCACGACCTTGACCAAGCGGATGGCCGAAGACCTGACCGAGTTCATGCACGAGGCGGGACTGCGCGTCCGCTATATGCATTCGGACGTCGAGACGTTGGAGCGGATCGAGCTGATCCGCGATCTCCGGCTCGGCGTTTACGACGTGCTGGTCGGCATCAACCTGCTGCGCGAGGGCCTCGATATTCCGGAATGCGGGCTGGTCTGCATCCTGGACGCCGACAAGGAAGGCTTCCTCCGCAGCGAAACCTCGCTGGTCCAGACGATCGGCCGCGCCGCGCGCAATGTCGAAGGCCGCGTGATCCTCTATGCCGACCGGATGACCGGATCGATGGAACGCGCGATCGCCGAAACCGACCGCCGCCGCGAGAAGCAGCGCGAGTATAACGCGCTCCACGGCATCACGCCGACCACGATCAAACGCGATATCGCCGATATCGTCGCGCATGCGGCGAGCAAGGATCAGGTGACCGTCGATACCGGCGACGAGGAAGTCAACAATCTCGTCGGCCACAATCTGCGCGCGTATATCGAAGACCTCGAAAAACGCATGCGCGCGGCAGCGGGCGATCTCGAGTTCGAGGAAGCGGGAAGGCTGCGCGACCAGATCCGCAAGCTGGAAGCCGACGAACTGGGCATTCCCGAAATCGACCAGGTCGCCACGCCCAAGGGCCGCGCCACCGAAGGCCGGCCGGGTACGCGCAAGATGCGTTACGGGAAAACGCAGCGGAAGATGCGGTAACATATCTTGCGATCTGCAAAATCTATGATAGTATCTACGATAGATACGGAGATTTAGTGTGCAGATTGAGATCGATTTTGACGTTTTCAAAGCGCTAACGGCGCTGCGACAGACTGAGGCAGACTCATACAACTCTGTCATCAGAAGACTCCTTGAACTCCCCGATCAGGCGGCTTCAGTCTCCGATCAGCCAAATGCGTTGGCCCAGTTCGCCAAGCGGCGGGGCGTTTTGGAGGGAGTGGGGAAAAACGCACTTTTGGACACCTTGGGCGGGATATGGTTTGGGAGTACCCATTTTCCTGACGGAACGAAGTTCCGAGCAACATACAAGGGCCGGACCTATTTCGCAGAGATTCGAGATGGCAAATGGATTGATGAAGACGGTCTGGTTAGGACGAGTCCGTCAGATGCCGCGAGCGCGATTTCAAATACAAACGTGAATGGGTGGCGCTTCTGGTATGTTCTGATGCCTGGCACATCCGAATGGCGGAAGATGGATGAGTTTAAATCATCATGATCCGTGGTTTCGCCGATAAGCAAACCGAGCGTATCTGGAATGGTCGACGTAGCCGTAAGCTGCCGAACAATATCCAGAGCCGAGCACTCGATCGGCTGAAAATGCTCAACCGCGCCAAATCTCTGGAAGATTTGCGGAATCCGCCCGGCAATCGTCTTCATGCGCTGAAAAAAGACCGCGCTGGGCAGCATTCGATTTCCATTAATGACCAATGGCGTATATGTTTCGTCTGGAAGGACGGAAACGCAGATGGCGTCGAAATCGCAGACTATCACTGATCCCGACTGGCTACATAACAGCCATGCTGGGGAATTATTGGTGAGCGAATTTATTGAGCCTCTGAGGCTCGATGTTGCCGAGCTTGCGCAAGCCTTGGCGATCCCTTCCGCTCGCCTGCAATCGATGATTGACGGAAAGGCGCGAGTCGACGCCGATCTCGATCTCCGGCTGGCGCGCTATTTTCGCATGTCGGAGGGCTTCTTTCTCGGATTGCAAAACGATTATGAGCTGCTCGAAGCGAAGCGCGCATTGAACGGCGAACTCGACCGGATCGTTCCGCGCGCCGCCTGACGCTAAATCCTCGCATTTGATCGAAGTCATTTTGGCGCACCGCCCGCCCGGGTTACACTGCGTTTCGTACTTGCGCAGGAGAGTCGCCATGGTCCGCACCCCAGATCTCGATCCCGAAGGCACCCGTCTTCCCATCAAATTCGACGGCACATCGAACGGCGAATTCTTTCCGCGGCCACCGACCGTGAAACAGCATCATACGAACCGGCTCGCGCATGAAACCGCGACCGAGAACGCCAAAAAGCTCGGCATGGGGCGGCGGGCCTTTCTCGTCTCCTCGATGGGCGCGGCGACGACGCTCGCGGCCTGCAACCGGGCCAATCCGGGCGCTGGCGGTCATTATGCCATGGCGCATGAGGCGGCGTTCGAGCCCGAGGCGGCCGATGCCGCGATCGGCGGCGACGAGTTTATCTTCGACGTGCAGACCCATTGCGTCGACCCTTCCGCCGCCTGGGCGACAGGGCGCGACGGCGAGATCTGGGAGGCGGCGCTCTCCCGCGCCTTTGGCCAGTCCACCCAGTGCGCGGACGGCAGCTATGACTGTTATTCGGCGCAGACGCTCGCCCGCGAAGTCTATCTCGACAGCGATACCGATGTCGCGGTGGTCTCCGCGCTCTGGGGCACGGCGGAGAGCAACCCGACGCCGATCGAATATGCAGCCGAGGCGCGCGGGATCATCGAACAGATCGGCGGCGACGGCGCGCGCTGCCTGATCCATGGCGGCGTGCTGCCCAACGATCCGGGCGAGCTGGAAGCGATGGACGAAAAGGCCGAGGTTCACGGCGTCGACGCCTGGAAGATGTACCCGCAATGGGGGCCGGACGCCGAAGGCTTCTTTCTCGACGAAAGCGATTATGCGGAGCGCACCTTCGCCAATGCGCGGCGGCTCGGCAAGACGATCATCGCGGTGCACAAGGGCATCTCGCTCTACGGCCTCGATCCGCTCTATTCGAGCCCGCGGGACATGGGCAATGCGGCGGTTTCCAATCCCGATCTCACCTTCCTCGTCTACCATTCGGGCTTTCAGCCCGGCGTGACCGAGACCGCCTACGACCCCGATGGCGGCGGTGTCGACCGGCTGATCAAGGCGCATCGCGATGCAGGCCTCAGACCGAACGAGGGCAATCTCTATGCCGAAATGGGTTCGCTCTGGCGCTATTTCATGGGCCGCCCGGACGAGGCCGCGCATGTCATGGGCAAGCTCTTGCAGACGTTCGGCGAGGAGCGGATCATCTGGGGCACGGATTCGATCTGGTACGGCAGCCCGCAGGACCAGATCCAGGCCTTCCGCGCGTTCGAGATCGGCGCAGAATATCAGGAACGCTTCGGCTATCCGGCGCTGACCCCCGAGGCCAAACGCAAGATTTTCGGCCTGAACGGCGCGGCGGTCTATGGCCTCGACCTTGAAGAGGTTGCGGCGGACCGGACACTGCTGGAACGCCGGGCAGACTATCGCGCCGATCCCAATCCGAGTTTCGCGACCTATGGGCCGAAGACGCGGCGCGAGTTCATGGCGAACTGGGCCGCGCATGGCGGCCGGCCGGGCTAGGGGTTGGAGTTTTGTTTGTCAGAACGTTGCTAGCGCAACGTCGCCGCACCGGGATTCTTTTGTCAGACCTTCGGCTTCGCCTCAGGCGCGGCACCGGCCCACTCCCCCTCCCGGCCTCCCAACAGGGTACACTCAATGGGAGGCCGGGAGGGGGTGCGGGCCGGTGCGGCGACGTTGCGCTAGCAACGTTCTGACAAACAAAACCCGGTGCGGCGAACTTTCGCTAGAAAGTTTCTGACAAACCAAACCCGGTGCCGCGATTTCCCGCGAGGGAAGTTCTGACTAAAAGAAGCGAAGCCCAGATTCTGACGAACAAAATCCCAAACGCGCCGTCGCTTGATATCCCGCCATTTCCACCCCATTGATAGAGTCAGAGATTCCTTGGGAGAAACCCGTGCGTCCGATATTGTTCGTCGTCCTGCCTGCGCTTGCGCTGACCGCCTGCGCGCGAACCGAAACGCCCGAAGAGGCGCGCGCCGCGGCCCAGGCGGCCCAGGCCGAATATGAGCGGCTCGCCGACGAAGCGCGAGCCGGAAGCGAAGAGGAAGAGGTGCTGTCCGGCACCTCGCCGGGCCAGATCGATACGAACCTGACCGGCAGCCTCACGCCGGGCGCCTGGAGCGTCTCGACGGTCGAGGGCGAACGGATGGCCGTCTTCGGCGAAGAGGACCAGACGCCCGTCATCACCATCGCCTGCGAGCTGGGCGGCGGGATCGACGTCCGGCTGATCGGCATGCCGCCCCAGGGCGGTTCGGGCACCGTCTATATCAGCACACCCGAGGGCGGATCGACCTTCACCGCGTCCGAAGCCGTGGGCGACACGGCGGCCGCCTATATATCGGTGCCGGCCGCCGATCCCTTTATCGGCCGGCTGATCGGCGGCAACGGTCCCTATTCGGTTCGCCTCGGCGGCGACCAGCGGATCACCTTTCCGGCCGACGATGTCCTGACCAGTATCGTCAGCGCCTGCGACCGGCGGGACGCGTCCGACGAAGTCGCCGATCTCGAGGCCGCGGCGCCAGCATCCGAAGCAACCGAAGAGGGCGCGGCGGAATGAGCCTGTTCGGTCTGAACGCCGTCACCGCGACGACGGCGATCTTCGTCGCGCTCGGTGCCTGTTCGGCGGCCCCGACACCCGCACCGGCCCAGACGGATGCCGACTGGCGCGATGTTCCGCTCGCCGAAGGCACTTGGGTCTATCGGCAGGACGATCGCGGCTCGGTCGCGCTGTATGGCGAACCCGATAGCGACGCCCTGTTCCTCGTGCGCTGCAATGCGGACGACCGGCGCATCTATTTCTCGTTCGAGGGCAGTCTTCCTTCGGACAGCGGAACGATGGCGTTCCAGGCGACGCATGGCGAAGCCAGCTATACCGCGCAGAACAGCCCGGGCGCGCAGTCCTATATCGTCGCCGCGACCGACGCGTCGGACGACTATCTCGACACGATTGCCTTCAGCCGCGGCCGCATCGCCGTCACTGTGACGGGTCAGACGCTCGCCGCCATTCCCAACTGGCCGGAAATGACCCGGGTGTTCGAGGATTGCCGGGGCTGATCGCCGCCCGCTTCGCCGGGACTGCCGCAAAACCGTAATAATGGCGTGCCATGCGCGCGGCTTCGACCATTGCGAAGGAGCCGTATGACATGACCGTGCGCGTATGGAGTGCGATGGCGCTCGCCCCAGCCCTGTTCCTGGCGCTCACCGCCTGTGCGGGAGAGGCCGGCGACGGAAGCACCGCTGAACCCGCCGCGCTGGCCCTGACGCCCGGCGCCTGGGCCGCCGATGACGAGCGGGCCAGCTATGCCGACGAGGACGGCGCGCTCCTCGCCTCGTTCCGCTGCGACGCCGAAACGGCCGAGCTCGTGCTGGAAATGCCCGGCGGCGTTCCCGATGGCGGGCGTCCGGCGATGCTGTTGCGGGCGGGCGATTTCATGCACGGCGTCGATCCGGTCGAGATCCGCACCGGTGCGGACGGGCCGGTCAGGCTGGCGCGGTTGCCGGTGGCCGGTCCGCTCGCGGGAACGATCCGCGGTTTTCCCGCGCCGTTGACCGTCGAAAGCGACGGCGGCGAACCGGTGATGATTCAAACCGACGCCGTGCTTCAGGAATTTTTCGAGCAATGCGCCGCGGCGGCGGGCGGTTCGGCGCCCATAAATGGCGGGCAATAAAAAAGCCGCGAAGGTCTTTCGCGGCGAGCGGCGGATGATTGCGCAAAAAAATGTGGAAAACAAGGGTTGATCCACGAGTCGCAATGATTCATTCCTGCACATGAGTTCAACAATGCGAAAGGAGGTGATCCGATGTCTCATGGTTCAGTAGTGAGGTCGGTTCAGTCGTTTCGGAGGATGCGGGGCTAACTCCCCGCCTGAGTTCTCCGGCCGGCACTCCGGCCGCTGACCATGTTTAGGGCTGCCAGGCATCGCGCCTGGCGGCCTTTTTCATATGGGCCTGTGTTTGTCAGATTTCCCTGACGGACAATCGCCGCCCCCGGTTTTGTTTGTCAGAAACTTTCTAGCGAAAGTTCGCCGCACCAGCCCGCTCCCCCTCCCGACCTCCCATTAAGTGTACTCTGTGGTAGGTCGGGAGGGGGAGCGGGCTGGTGCGGCGCCTGAGGCGGAGCCGAAGGTCTGACGAAAGAATCCCGGTGCGGCGCTCGACCGCTAGGTCGAGTCTGACAATAAAACGCAAAGCCGGGAATCTGACGGAACAGTCCTTAACTCTCACCCGTAATCCACGAGCCCGATCCGGCCGCGCAGCATCCAGCGCGCGACCATCAGGACGGCGACGACCGCGAGGCCGGCGGCGAGGCCGATCCAGATGCCGACGCCCTGCATGCCGCCCGGAAAGCCGAGCCAGACGGCCAGCCCGAGCCCGACGATCCAATAGCCGAATGCCGCGAACAGCATCGGTATCCGCGTATCGTGCAGCCCGCGCAATATGCCCGCGCCGACGGCCTGCGCCCCGTCGACGAGCTGGAACAGCGCGGCGATCACGAGGAAGGAGATCGCCAGCCGGAAGACCGGCGCGCTTTCCGGGTCGGTCCGGTCGACGAACAGGCCGACCAGTTCGTCGGGGATCGCCACCATCGTCGCCGAGAGGAGCAGCGCCGCGCCGACGCCGAGCCCGAGCGCCACCGTCCCCGCCCGCGTCACGCCCGTCGCGTCCCGCCGTCCGTGCCACAGGCCGACCCGGACCGTCGCCGCCTGGGCGAGGCCGAGCGGGATCATGAAGGCGAGGCTCGCGACTTGGATCGCGATCGCGTGCGCGGCCAGCGACGCCCGGTCGATCAGGCCCATCAGGAACACGGCGGCGTTGAACACCGTCACTTCGAGCGCCAGGGTTACCGCGATCGGCAGGCCGAGGCTCAATATGCCGAAAAAGCGCGGCCAGTCGCTCTGCCAGAAGCGGCCGAGCAGATGATAGCGGCGAAATGGGCCGACCGTATAGACGACGAGGATCATGCCGAACATCAGCACGCCATTGGCGATGAGGCTGGCGATCGCCGCGCCGATCAGGCCGAGCTCGGGAAAGCCGAACAGACCGAAGACGAGGATCCAGTCGGCGATCGCGTTGAACGCGACGCCGATCACGGTGACGAGCACGCCCCAGATCGGCCGTTCGAGCGCCGAGACATAATAGCGCAGGACCATGAAGATCAGGAAGGGGAACAGGCCCCACATCATCACGCGGACGTAGCGAGCGGCGGCCTCGGACAATGCCGGATCCTGGCCGAGCAGCAGCATGATCGCCTCGGTGTTCCACAAGATCGCCCAGCTCGGGATGCAGACGGCGAGCGAGGCCCAGCAGGCCTGGCGCACGGTGCGCCGGACATCGCGGACCGAGTGCGGCATCCGGCCGCGCTCGGTCGCGATCATCGGCGAAGCGGCGGTTACCAGTCCCATCGCGAACACCGCAAAGGCGAAGAACAGGTTCACACCGAGCGCCGATGCGGCGAGCGCGTCGACATCGTAGCGACCGAGGATCAGGACGTCGGTCGTGTTGATCGCGGCCTGCGCGAAATTCCCGACGATTAGCGGTAGGGCGAGCGCAAGGGTGGCGCGAATCTCCGCGCGCAAAGGCGTCGTGCGGCCGTCAAGGGCGGTCCTGGTAGCCATTTGGGCACGGTTAGAGGCGACTCACGCTGTTCATAAGAGCGGCGTGTGTAACGCGGTTGCGCGACTCTGCGAAGAGGGGTGCTGCGATTGGGCCACAGCGTTTCCGCTCGATGTATCATTTAGGCAACAAGTTGGGCGCGGAGGAACTCGGCCCGCGCGTCGGCAGGGCCGGGCGGGATGGTAACGAGCTCATAGCCCAACTCCTCATAGATCCGGGCGTGCAGCACGCCGAACCGCCGGGCGTCCGCAAGCCCGATGCGCCGGGCGGCGGTCCGTTCGATGAAATCGAGACCGTCGACGAAAAAGACGCGGCGCACGAAGAGGCGCCGTGTCGCGATCCGATCCAGCAGGCGGTGCAGCGAATCCGGCACGGGGACGTCGAGATGGCGGGCGAGCGCCAAGGTGCAGACGGGCGAGCGGTCGTGAAGCTGGACCGGGTCGATCGCCGCATCGATCCGTTCCGCCTGCAATCGGGCGATCCTGTCTATGAATTCGGGATGCTCCCATGGCGCGTCGATCCCGTCGGCCTGTTCCCGCGCGATAATATCGGTTGCCGCCTCCGCGACGGTCGCCAAGCCCCGTTCGGCGAGCCGCCGGATAATGGTCGTCTTGCCCGCGCCGGGGGCGCCGGTCAGGATGAAGCGTTGCATGATGGGTTCCGGATTTGGAGGTGGAGCAAATGCCCCGGATCAGTATGCCCGCGCCACCGCGAATTCGACGGCTTCGGTCAGCGCCGCCTTGGCCTGGCCCTTGGCGAACGGCCCGAGCGCGTCGATGGCGCGCTGGCCGTAATGACGCGCGCGGGCCATGGTGTCGGCGATGGCGTTGTGATGGATCAGCAGGTCCTTGGCCTGGGCCAGATCCTCGTCGCCGATGCGTCGGCCTTCGATCGCATCGCGCCAGAAGGTCTTTTCCTCGTCGCTACCGCGCGCATAGGCGAGGATCACGGGAAGCGTCACCTTGCCGTCGCGGAAATCGTCGCCGACATCCTTGCCCATCGTTTCTTCGTCCGAGACATAGTCGATCGCGTCGTCGACCAGCTGGAAGGCGATGCCGAGATTGCGGCCATAGGCGTCGAGCGCCTCCTCGATCTCCTCGTC
This sequence comes from Parasphingopyxis algicola, assembly GCF_013378075.1. Taxonomy (GTDB): domain Bacteria; phylum Pseudomonadota; class Alphaproteobacteria; order Sphingomonadales; family Sphingomonadaceae; genus Parasphingopyxis; species Parasphingopyxis algicola. The sequence continues at coordinate 2,597,398 of NZ_CP051131.1, forward strand.
GCGTTCGGCGACGACGGCGGCGATCCGGCAGGCGGCGGCGAACAGCGCCGCCGTCTTCGCGCCGATAATATCGAGATAGCGGTCTTCGCCGGTATCGATCCGGCGTTGGGCCGTGAGCTGGTTGACCTCGCCCTCGGCGATAACGGCGCTGGCGCCCGAAAGGATGCGCAGCACCTTGAGGCTGCCATCCTCGACCATCAGCTCGAAGGAGCGCGAGAAGAGGAAATCGCCGACGAGCACGCTCGCCGGATTGCCCCAGATGACGTTGGCGGTCTTCTTGCCGCGCCGCTGGTCGGAGACATCGACGACATCGTCGTGGAGCAGGGTCGCGGTGTGGATGAACTCGACACAGGCAGCGAGCTTGTGATGCCGGTCGCCCGGATAGTCGAGCAGCTTCGCCGAAGCGAGGGTCAGCATCGGCCGCATGCGCTTGCCGCCGCCCGCGATCAGATGCCCGGCCAGTTCGGGGATCAGCGGAACGTCGGACTGCATGCGATCGAGGATCACCTGGTTGACGCGGTTCATGTCGGCCGCGACCAGAGCGATCATCGGATCGAGCGACGGCGGCGCGTCGTCGCCGCGGATCGGGGTTATGGTAGCGCTCATTGCGTGACGGCTCTGACGGGATTTCGGTGCAAAGGCAAGGCTTGGGGAACTTGGAAGACTATCAGACGCACCCGGACCATGTCGGCCTGTACAGCGTTCTCGGCGATAACCCCCCCGCGTCCCGAAACAGTTCTGGCGGCCCCATCCGTTCCGCTCTAGGTTTTGTGGTGAGCAGCGGCTTTTTATCGCCATATTCCAACTGCATATCCGGGCCAGAACAAGGGGACAGGTCATGACAAGAATGATGATTTTCGCAATGACTGCCGCAGCGCTGGCAGCGAATTCGACAATGGCGGCGGCAGCCGACGATCGAGGGCTTGAGCTCCATCAACCGTTCCAGACCCGGTCCCAGCAGTCGCTGGGTGGGCAGGCCAGCCTGACGATCCGTTTCGGCGGCAATCAGTCTCTTGAAGAACGTACGCAACTCAGCCTGGTCGCAGGTCCGGCCATCGCCATCGATCGACCTGACGGCCGCAATCTGATCGTCGGCGACCTGGCCAGTCTGCGGTTCAGGCCCAGCGGTGAACTCTCTTTTGCACTGGCCAATACCGAAGTTGCAGGGTGGCAACCCGTGCTTCGTGCGCAGGAAGAAGATACCGAAGAAGATGATGACGATACCGTTGAGACTGTTCTGACGGGAGGGGCTATTGCCTTGGGTGTATTCGGCGTTGTCGTAGCCGCTGGCTTTGCTTCGTTGATAATCGCTTGCAACTCTCCAGAGGGTTGCGGTGAATGATAGCAAAATACCAAAGATCAGCGGTGTGAGGCGATGGAAACGCCGGCGCGAGGAAGACGGGTAAGCCGCCTTACTCGCGCCGAATAACGAAACCGCCAAAAAGGAGCCGGTCGGACCGGCCCCTGTCAAGCCTTGAAGCTGACCGGCAGCTCGGTGATCGCATGGACGAAATTGTTGGGCGCGCAGACCATTTCGCCATCCATCACCATGTCGGGGAAGCGGGCGAGGAGCTGGCGATAGGCGCTTTCGAGCTGCATCAGCGCGATCTGGCGGCCGAGGCACACATGCTTGCCGAAACCGAAGGCCAGGTTCTTATCGGCGTTTTTCCGCTCGATATCGAATGTATGCGGGTTCTCGAACATCGCCGGATCGCGATTGGCGGCGCCGTACCACATGACGACCTTTTCGCCCGCGGCGATCGGCTGGCCGCCGACCTCGGCATCCTCCAGCGCCGTGCGCTTCATATGGATGACCGGGCTGATCAGCCGGACCGCTTCCTGGATCGCGTTCGGCAGCAGGTCCGGATTGTCGATCAGCCTGGCCTTCTGGTCGGGATTTTCGGTCAGCAGCTTCATCATCCCGGAAATCGAGTTCCGCGTCGTGTCGTTGCCGGCGATGAAGATCAGCTCCCAGGCGCCGTTCAGATACATTTCGGGCATCGGATCGCCGTCGACGATGGCGTTCGCGATCGCGCTCATCAAATCCTCGCGCGGTTCGTCCTGCCGCTTCCTGATCTCGTGCATGCCATAGTCGAAAAATTCGCGGATGCGGTCTTCCCAGCCATTATAGACCTGGATCATCTCGGGCGTCGGCTGCAACAGCCCTTCGCGGATCGCGCCGAAATAGGGCGCCATCTCCAGGTCCGTCATCCACTGGACGAGCCGCGGCCGGTCCGCCTGGTCCACGCCCAGAAGCTCGGCGAGCGTGAATAGCGGCAGCTGCGCGGCGAACTCGTCGACGAGGTTGCAGTGCGGGGCCTTGTCCGCCAGCTCGTCGAGCAGCTCGCTCACCTTGACGTCGACCTTCTCCTTGAGCTGCTTGATATAGGCGGGCGTGAAGAAGGGCATGTGCTGGCGGCGCAGCTCGAGATGCGGCTCGCCGTCGAGCGCGATCATGTTGTCGAGCGCGGCCGGCGAGAGCAGCGGGTGCATATTGTCCGGATCGCCGTAGGAGATGTTCACGCCGCCCTTCTGGCTGGAAAAGATCTCCGGCTTTTTCGAGATCGCCTTCACATCGGCATAGCGGGTGAACGCCCAATAGCCGGGTTCGCCCTGCATCGGCTCGTCCTGCCAATAGACCGGCGCCTCCTCGAGCAGGCGGACATAGCCGTCGGCCGGGTGGCCTTTGCGGAAGAGATCGATGTCCGAGAGATTGACGATCTCGCCGGCATCGTAAACCGGCGGGTTGCGCGGCCCGACCCAGCCGGGGCGGCGATAGTGTTCGTGATTGAGCTCGAGCATCAGGCATCCTCCTACTGACACCGATGATAGCAAGGCCTTACGTTCACGTTAAGGAGAATCGTCGGGGGATTCTGTTTGTCAGAAACTTCCTATCGGAAGTTCGCCGCACCGGGTTTTGGTTTGTCAGAACGTTGCTCGCGCAACGTCGCCGCACCGGCCCGCACCCCCTCCCGGCCTCCCATTGAGTATACCCTAGTGGGAGGCCGGGTGGGGGTGCGGGCCGGTGCGGCGATTTCCCGAAAGGGAAATCCTGACAATCAGTTAAGTCGGGTCTGACGAATAATAGGGCCGGCCGCCCTTGATCGTCGCGCGCTCCATCGCCCGGCGGGCGGGGAAATAGTCGGAGGCGGCGAAATGCTGGCAGGCGCGATTGTCCCAAAAGGCGATCGATCCCGGCGCCCAGCGGAAGCGGCACTGTATCTCGGGATTGGCAGCCTGCGCATAGAGATGACGGAGCAGGTCGGCGCTCTCCCGATCGGACAGTCCCTTGATATGGCTCGTGAAGGCGCCGTTGACATAGAGGCAGGGGAGCCCGGTTTCGGGATGGGTGCGGACGACCGGATGTTCCATCGGCGGATATTGCTCGTGCAGCTCTTCGGGCCGCTTGCCGAGCCGCTTCGCGAATACGCGCGCGATATCGTGGACGGCCGTCAGCCCGGTGACGAAGCGCCGCATCTCGTCGGACAGGCCTGTGAACGCGGCGTGCATGTCGGCGAACAAGGTGTCGCCACCGACCTCGGGAACCTCGATCGCGCGCAGGATCGATCCGAGCGAGGGCTCGGCGCGCCAGGTGACGTCCGAATGCCACATATTCTCCTGGCCCCGGCTCTTGGGGCCATGCTCGATCCGCAGGATCTCGGGAAGCGCCTGGTCCTTGGGTGTCGCCGGATGGATTTCGAGTTCGCCGAACATCTGCGCGAAGGCGAGATGCTGTTCACGGCTGATGTCCTGATCGCGGAAGAAGATGACCTTGTGATCGAGCAGCGCCTGGCGGATCGCCGGGATCGCATCGCCGATATCGGACGCGCCGAGATCGATATCGAGCAGCTCGGCGCCGATCGCGGGCGTCAGCGGGCGGATGGTGAACGGCGTATCGGTGGACGCCTTTATCTCGGTGGCGGCATCGATATCGGCCATGGCCCGACTCTCCCCTCGTTGCGGCGCGCAGACTGAACCCAAAGCGATACGGCCGCAAGGACAGCTTTAAACCTTTCAGTAAACGCGCTGTTATACTGGCTGTTGGAAATTGGGCGGCTAATACTGGTGATAGACGAGCCGACAAAAGTCGAGCCGGATAACGGGTGCGCAAGGCAACGGTCCGACAAGGGGAAGGATTGCGGATGCGGACATTACCCTGTTCGATGCTGGCATTGGCGGCGTTGGTGTCGTTCGGCTCGCCGCTCGCCGCGCGATCCGCGAGCCCCGGCATTCCATATGATTTCGCCGACACGGGCGGACCCGTTTCGCAAATCGCGGTCGACGGGGCGACCCGCTACGATTCCCATCATCTGCTCGCCTTCGCCGCCGCCCATGCCCGCGCATCGCATGGCGCGCTGACCGCATCGGGCACGGCGGATGCGATCGCGCTGATGTATCGCGAAGACGGCTATCCGCTCGCCGAAGCGCATTATCGCTACGACGCGGCGACCGGCACGCTGACCTTTCACATCCTCGAAGGCTTTATCGAGCGCGTTTCCGTCGAGGGCTTTTCGGACGGCGTCGCCGCGCGGATCGCGGGCTATGCGGATCGGCTCATCGGTCGGGCGCCGCTGACCCAGGCCGAACTCGAGCGCGCGATCGTGCTGGCTTCCGATCTTTCCGGAGTGACGCTTGTCTCCGAGCTCGACCACGAACCGGGCGACGCCGGAACGCGCCTGCGCATCATCGGATCGGAGCGGCGTCAGTCGGGCGCGGTCGGCATCGAAACCATACCATTGCGGCCGGACGCCGCCGTCCGCATCTTCGCGGTCGAGGAGATTTACAGCCTTGCCACGGCCGGCGATATGCTTCGCCTGCTCGGCCAGGCGACGCTCGATCGCGGCGACGACTGGTCGGTCGCGGGGACGCTCGTCTACCGGACGCCGGTCGGCGCGTCGGGCAGCTATATCGAGGCGTTCGCCGGCAATGTCATCGCGCGCCGCGATCTCGGCACCGTGGCGACCGACGATCGGCTGCGCGGCTATAACGCGGCGCTGATATTCGGTTATCCGATCCGCCGCAGCGTCCACCGTTTCACCTATCTGCTCGGCGAATATGAATTTGTCGAAGCCCGTTCGCGCTTTGGCGGCCAACGACTGTCGAGCACCAGCCATTCGCTGCGCGCCCATGCGATCACTGGGGTCAATCTCGACAATGGCGGGATCGTCCAGGCAGGGCTGACGCTGAGCGCCGGCCGCCGGCCCGGGACCGATGCGGGCGAGCTGCGGGACGGCGCGCGCAGCTTCGCGCATATCCGCGGCGAGTTCGGGCTCGTCGTTCCGATCGATCGCCGCAATGCGACCTATTTCCGGCTCGAGGCCCGCGGCCAATGGGCGGACACAAGGCTTCCCGAGGTCGAGCGGTTTGCCCTCGGGCATGCGCCCTTTCTCCGCGGCTATGCGCCGGCCGAAATCGAAGGCGATAGCGGTTATGGAGCGAGCATCGAGTTCGACCATGTGATCGAGACCGGTTCGTCCGCGATCCCGTCGGTCGTGCCGACGGTGTTTTTCGATATCGGCGCCGCCGATGTCCGCGACCGGCGGGTCGGAGAAACCGGCGATCGCTGGCTGGCCTCGGCCGGCATCGGCGCGGAGGTGCGATTCGGAGGCGCTATCTCGATCGCAGGCTGGGCCGCCATGCCGCTGCGCGACGGCCCCCAGAGCCGGTCGGGCAATCCGGCTTTCCATATCAGCCTGTCGAAGGGATGGTGAGATGATCGCGATACGTCTCGTCGGCGGAATGGCCCTTGGCACCGCACTGCTCGCGGCAGTCCCGGCTATGGCGGCGGGTAATCACCATGGCTGGTGCCGCGGCGTCGGCAACCCGCATCACAGCACGGCCTGTGTAGCCGGGCCCGTCAACACGCCGCCGGGCGAGACGGGCCAGACTCCGGTCGCCAACCAAAATCCGCCGACGGATACGGGTTTGCCGCAAACGCCCGATCAACACGTCGTCCCTCCGCAACCGCCCGCGCAGCAGGTGCCGCCGACGCCGGTTCAGCAGGTGCCACCGACGCCGGTGCAGCAGGTGCCGCAGCCTGTACTGCCGCCGCAGCGCACACCGCCGATGGTGCCGCCGCAACCGCCCGCGCAGCAGGTCCCTCCCACGCCGGTCCAGCAGGTCCCTCCCACGCCGGTCCAGCAGGTGCCGCAGCCCGTGCTGCCGCCGCAGCGCACACCGCCGATGATCCCGCCGCAGCCGCCCGCGCAACAGGTGCCGCCCACGCCGGTGCAGCAGGTGCCGCAGCCCGTGCTGCCGCCGCAACGCACGCCGCCGATGGTGCCGCCGCAGCCGCCGGTCCAACAGGTCCCGCCCACGCCGGTGCAGCAAGTGCCGCAGCCGGTGCTGCCGCCGCAGCGGACGCCGCCGATAGTGCCGCCGCAGCCGCCGACGCAGCAGGTGCCGCAGCCGCCGGTCCAGCAGGTCCCGCAACCCGTGCTCCCGCCGCAGCGCACGCCGCCGATAGTGCCGCCGCAGCCGCCGACGCAGCAGGTTCCGCCGACGCCGGTGCAGCAGGTCCCGCAACCGGTGCTGCCGCCGCAGCGCACGCCGCCCATGGTCCCGCCGCAGCCGCCAACGCAGCAGGTTCCGCCGACGCCGGTGCAGCAGGTGCCGCAACCGGTGCTGCCGCCGCAGCGGACGCCCGGCGCGGTGACGGTCACGGTGCGGCCCGATATGCGGCCGCCGGTCCCGGCGCAGACGGGACCGGTCGCGATCGCCAGGCCAAGACCGGTCACAGGACAGACCGTGACGGTGCCCGTGCAACGCCCCGATACTCTGGTGGGTCCGCTCACCGATGTTCCGCCGCATGGCGGTTTCGTGGCGGTCGAGCCCGGCCGGCACGACCCCCATGCCCTGCCCAGCTTCGAGGACGATCATGGAACGCACCAGTGTCTGGCCAGCGGCTTCGGCCGACGGCATGTGTCCGGCGACGGCGAACGGACGCGCTCGGCTGGCGTCGTCCCGATATTGCGAACTCCCGACATGGTGATGCGCGACATTCCGGCGCTGCGCCATCGCGGCGCGGAATGCGTGATCCTGATCAGGCGGCGTCACGCCGAGAAATGAGGATCGAGCGGCGAGACGGGGAACTTTGTCCGCCGTTCATGCGCTTGTCTGTTGCCTCGGCGCGCATCGGCGCGCCCAGAATCGATGGAGTAACAGTATGAAAACCCTCGCAATCCTCGCCGCCGCGCTGACCTTCACGGCAACCGCCGCCTGCAACACGATCGCCGGTGCCGGCGAAGACGTCGAGTCCGTCGGTGAAACCGTCCAGGACGCCGCCGAATAGACCGCACATCGCCCGGCCGCGAACCGGCGGCCGGGCACCTGCCTCATGATCGGGCATCGCGCATTTGCCCGGCGGTCGCTACCGCCCTATCGATAGGATTCGATTGGTCGGGGCGATAACGGGGACTGAAATTATGCGCACATCATTATGGGCTCTTGCAGCGACACTCATGCTGGCGACGCCGGCCAGCGGCCAAAGCGATATCGCGGCGAATGTAGACGCCGATTACAGCGCCTTTCTCGAAGAACTCTTCCTCGATTTTCATCGCAATCCCGAGCTCAGCTACATGGAGACCCGGACCGCCGGGATCATTGCCGCGCAGTTGCGCGCGGCGGGCGTGGAGGTGACCGAGGGCGTCGGCGGCACCGGTGTCGTCGGCATCATGCGCAACGGCGAGGGGCCGACCGTCCTCGTGCGCGCGGATATGGACGGGCTGCCAGTCGCCGAGGATAGCGGCCTCGAATATGCCTCGACCGCCCGCCAGGTCGGGATCGACGGCGTCGAGGCGCCGGTCATGCATGCCTGCGGCCATGATGTGCATATCACGTCGCTCGTCGGCACCGCGCGGCAACTCGCCCGGCTCCGCGACAGCTGGAACGGCACGGTCGTCTTGATCGCGCAGCCGGCCGAGGAGCGGATCGGCGGCGCGCGGGCGATGATGGAAGACGGGCTCTACGACCGCTTTCCCAAGCCCGATTATGCGCTCGCCTTCCATGTTTCGGCCGCCCTGCCCACAGGGACCATCGCCATGCAGCCGGGCCTCATCGCCTCGTCATCGGACAGCGTCGATATCACGATCCACGGCGTGGGCGCGCATGGCGCCTATCCGCATATGGGCGTCGATCCGATCGTGATGGGCGCCGAGATCATCATGGCGCTGCAGACGCTGGTCAGCCGGACCGTCTCGCCGCTTGACCCGGCCGTCATCACGGTCGGCGCGTTCCAGGGCGGCATCAAACACAACATCATCTCCGATCGCGCGACGATGCAGCTCACCGTGCGCTCCAACGAACAGTCGGTGCGCGAAACCCTGCTCGAGGGAATCGCGCGGATCGCGGAAAATGTGGGCCGGATGAACGGCATGCCGGAGGACCGGTTGCCGGAGGTAGAGGTGTCCACCGAGTCGACCCCGCCGACGATCAACGATGAAGCGCTGTCCAACCGGCTGCGCGGCGTCTTCGGGGGGAATTTCGGCGATGGCGTGGTCCTAGACCCGATGGAGCAGACCGGCATGGGCGCGGAGGATTTCGCCTATTTCGTCCAGCCCGACACCGGCGTTCGCGGCGCTTATTTCAGCGTCGGCGGAACGCCCCAGGCCGCATTCGACGCGGCCGAAGCCGGCGGCCCGCCCGTGCCGTCGCACCACAGTCCCTTCTTCCGGATCGATCCCGAACCCTCGGTGACGCTCGGGACGGAGGCGATGGTTGTCGCAGTGCTGGATCTGCTGGCGCCGGAAGGCGAAGCGAACGACTGATTTTTTCAGATTCGACCTAGCGGCCGAGCGCAGCGCTTGAGTGTAGCGAAGGTCTGACGAACAAGACCTTGCCCCACCCCCCTTAAAACCGCATTCGCGCGCTCGCAAATACGCGCGCCGGGTCGCCGTAAAAGGCGGTCAGCGTGCCTTCGAGGCCGAGGGTCGGGACGAACCCGCCCATGCCGTTGGGCGCCACGAAATTATAGCCCGAGACGATATAGCGCTCGTCCGTGATGTTTTTCGCATGCAGGCCGAGCTGCCAGTGATCGTCGTCCGACGTCCAGACGATGCTCGCGTCCCACAGCGCATAGCCGTCCTGGTCGAGCGGGCTGCGCACCTCGAACTGGCTCGTCTCGCTGCGATAGCTGACGGTCGTCAGGAAATTGAGATCGCCGCCGAAGACGGGCACCGAATAATCGAGCGTGCCCGAGAGCGTCCATTCGGGCGTGTTCTGGAACACCCGCTGGTCGGCGACGTCGTTGCCGAAGGCGTCGATGAACTCGTCATAATCGGCGTTGATGTAACCCATCGCCCAGTTGAAGCCGAGCCGGTCGCCGGCAGCCACGAAATCGCGGCCGATGCGGGCCTGGCCCTCGAACTCGATGCCCCAGATCGTCGCCGCGCCGGCATTGGACGTAATGCCGATAAAGCTGTCATTGACGCCGTCCCCGGTCGTATCGACGCCAACCGAGCCCGGGATCTGGATGTCGGTATAATCGGCATAGAAACCCGCAAGCGCGAGGTTGACTGCACCGTTCGCCAGCGACGCGCGATAACCAAGCTCGAAACTGTCGACCGTTTCGGGATCGAACTGCATGAACTCGAAAATATCGGCATCGTCGATGTCGCCGTCGCCGTCGAGATCGGGCGCTGCCGTGGTCTGGCCGCGCGGGTCGAACCCGCCGCCCTTGAAGCCGCGCGCATAGCTGAAATAGATATTGTGGTCGGGCGTCGGCCGGTAGGAGATGGATGCACGCGGGGTGAATTCCTCGAAGGTTTCCGTGCCGTCGAAGTCGGACGTCGTGGCGATGAGCAGCGCGTTGTTGCCCCCGAACTGCGCGGTCGGGCCGAACAGGAAGGTCTGGCGCAGCACCCGCGACGAGCGCTCGTCATGGGTGAAGCGGCCGCCGACCGATACGCTCCACTGATCGGTGATGTCGAAGCTGAAATCGCCGAACACCGACCAGGTTTCGGTTGCGACATCGCCGAACGTCTTCGCCGTGAGACCCGGCAGCGGTCCGCCGGGCGGCGGAATGACCGCACCGGTGGTCGCCAGGATCACGTCGAAATCGGTCGAGGCGTTGGCGTCGAGATAATAGAAGCCGAGCAGGCCCGCGAGCCGGCCGTCGTCATAGACGATCTGGAATTCCTCGGAGAACTGGTCGTTCGCATAGGCGGCCGGCACGTCGAGATCGGCGGCGGGCAGGCTGTCGAAATCGATCGGCGTCGTCGATTCATCGTCGCGATAGGCGATGATGTTGCGCAAACGGATATGATCGCTGACCTGGATCTCGATCGTGCCCGAGACGCCCCAGGCCTCGACCCGCTGGCGCGGAAATTCGAGGCCGGCGCGCGTATCGAAGACATTGTCGAGAACCGGTGCGCCCGAAAAGAGGCTCGGGATCAGCCGATGGCCCTGGCGCGGGTTGGAACGGTCGTCGGTATAGTCGCCGGTGATCCGCACGAAGACATCGTTGTTCGGCGCATATTCGATCGTACCGCGCGCCGCGGTCACGTCCTTGTCGTAATTCTCGATCCCGAGATTGAGGTTTTCGCCGAAGCCGTTGCGGGTCAGCAGTGCGCCGGCCCCGCCAACATAGAAGCCGCTGTCGCCAAGCGGCAGCGCGACCGAGGCGACGCCGTCGAACTGGCCATAGGTGCCCGCATTGACGCGGAACTCGCCGATCGGGCTGTCGGAAAGGCGGCGGGTGACGAACTTCACCGCGCCGCCGATCGTGTTGCGGCCGTAGAGCGTGCCCTGCGGCCCGCGCAGCACCTCGATCCGTTCGACATTGAAGATATCCAGCACGGCGCCCTGCGGCCGGTTGTAATAGACGTCGTCGACATAGAGGCCGACGCCGTTTTCGAAGCCGGCGACCGGATCCTGCTGCCCGACGCCGCGGATGAAGGTGGTCAGCGTCGTGTTCGTGCCGCGCGAAACCTCGAAGGTGACGTTGGGGACGCTTTCGGCGATTTCGGTGATATCGAGTGTGCCGGACTGGTTGAGCTGCTCGGCGCCGATCGCCGTGATCGAGAGCGGCACCTCGACAAGCGCCTCGTCGCGCCGCCGGGCGCTGACGATGATCGGCGCATTCTCGCCGGCCGTCTCGGCGCCCGCATCGGTTTGCGCCTGGGCGGCGCCGGGCAGGGCGAAAGCGAGCGGCGCAAGGGCGATACCGCCGAGATAGCGGATGGCGCGGTTGCTGCGATTGGTCATTTTTGGCTCCCTGTAGATCTTGTTTTGTCGGTCATTGGTCGCGGCCTTCGAGAAAGGCGCGGACATCGGCGGCGGTTTGCCCCGGTATTTCCTCCTGCGGCGCATGGCCGACGCCGGGATAGGTAATGAGCCGCGCATCCGGGATCGCGGCTTCGATCCGCCTGGCATGGTCGAGCGGGATCACCCGGTCTTCCTCGCCCCAAAGGATCAGCGTCGGCGCGGCGACCCGCGCCAGATCGGCCTCGGGATCGGGCAGGACGAACTCTTCGAGATGGCCGACAAAGGCTTCGCCGTTTCCGGGGCGTGCCATCATTTGCTGGATCTGTTCGATCCGGCCCTCGGGAAGGCGCGAAGGATCGGCATAGATCTGCGTCGCGGAGGCCTGCACGCCGGCGAGCGGGGCGGCGAGCAGATAGCCGCGCATCGCATCGGGCACGGGCACCGGATTTTCGGTGACGCCGTAGATCGAATAGGCGCCGCTATCGACGAGGATCAGCCGCTCCACTCGTTCGGGATGAGCGGCGGCGAAGCGCCAGGCGACGAGCCCGCCGAAACTGTTGCCGCCCAGCGTCGCGCGTTCGATGCCGAGCGCATCGAGCAGCCGGCCCAGCACCTCGACGCGCTCGTCGGGCGCATAGCGCGTCAAGGGATCGGGTCCGGTCATGCCATGGCCGAGCAGGTCGTAGCGGATGACGCGATAGTCGTCGGTCAGCCGCTCGGCCCAGCCGTCCCAGCTTTCGAGACTCATCGTAAAGCCGTGCAGCAGGACGATCGCCGGCGCATCGGCCGGGCCCTCCTCGCGCACGCGGATCTGCGCGCCATCGATATCGATCGTGCGGGTGACGGGCGAGGTCGACGCGGTCACGGCAGCGGCGGGCGGCGGCGTGTCCGGCGCGCAGGCGCCGAGCGCCGCCGCCAGGATCAGGGCGAAGCCGCCCGATTTCGGAAAATCCACTTTTCGTAACATCCCGTACCCTGAAATAACCGGCTATTGCTGCCAGCTTTGCTGCACTCCTAGCCGCAGCAAAGCCCGCCGGTCGATGACGGGTTCGATCAATTTGAAAGGGACAATTTCGCTCAATACTGTCGCTGGACGGGCGCACCCTTCCGGAAATGGCGGGGCGCATGGCCGGTCCAGGCGCGAAACGCGCGCGCGAAACTCCGGCCGTCGCTGAAGCCCAGCTGCTCGGCGACCGCCGCCACCGGTTCGCCGCGCGCCAGCCTCTGACGCGCTTCATCGGCCAAGGTTTCCGCGCGCACATCGCGAAATCGCGTGCCCCTCTCGTCGAGCCGCCGCCGCAAGGACGCGACGCTCATGCCGAGATGCCGCGCCACGCTGCGCTGGTCGCCGAGCCCGTCGCGCAGTGCCTGTGCGGTCCGGTCCACGATATCGTCGCCCGCGGCGTCCGCGCCGCCGAGCCGGTCGAGCGTGCGCGCGATCCCGCCATAGATGGTGCGCGAGCCGAGGACCGGGCAGGCGGCCGGATCGACCGCCCAGTCGGCCACCGAGGCGTCGTAATGGAGCGCGAAATGGCGCGCGCCGTGCACGACCGCAACGCCCCAACCGGCCAACGGGCTCGGCGCATCGTCCTTCGGCCGCCGGGTGCGGATGCTGCGGACCGGGAGCGGCGCATCGGCTGTGCTGCTCGATTGCAGCAGGACATGAACGTAGACGAGCAGCGCCTCGAGGGAGAAGAGGATGAATGGATCGTCCTTGGGAATCGCATAGGGAAAGTCGCTGTCGTCCATGACGAAACAGAGCTCGTCGCGCGCCGTCGCCACCCGGTTGTAGCGGCCGCCATGGATGACATTGTAGCTGGCGGCGAGGACATCGAGCATGCCGCGCACCGTCTTCGCGTTGCGCAACCGGTCGCGGATGAAATCGGAAGTGCCCAGCATCAGCGGGCGGGCGGAGACGTGGATCGTCTCGTCGCCGATCGCGAGCGCGATCTGTTCGCTGAGCCGGAAATAGTCGGCGAGACTGACGCTGCCGGTCCGGCCGGGGTCGAGCAGGCCGTCCGGCAACTGCGCCGCGGCGAGTACGGCATCCCGATCGAGCGCCGCCTCCTCGATGATCGCCGCGAGCGGTTGCAGCGTCGCCGCTGCCACGTTGACACTCCCTAACCCACGCGCCTCGATCATCATGCAGCGCTCTATAGGGAACGGCGCGCGCTCTGTCTTGCGACGGCTCAACAGGCCGGCCGGGAGCGCGGCAAAGGAAAAGCCGGCGCGGCGAACCGCACCGGCTTTTCGAAAAACCGCTCGGGAGTCAGGCCCTAGAAACCGACCCGGGCGGAAACGCCGTAATAGCGCGGCTGACCCGGATAGCCGGCAAAGGTGCCGGTCTGTTCGGGCACGGCGAAGGTCTGGATGTTGTAATAGGTATCCAGCAGGTTCTCGACGAAGAATTCGAGCCGCCAGCGATCGTCGGTCGACACGATACCGACCCGGGCGTTGATGATGCCATAGGGCTCATTGTCGACGATGCCGCGGCCGGCCGCGCTTGTCGCGGTCGCGCTGTTGAAGCGGGCGTCGACATGAAGCAGACCGTCGAAGCTATCGGTCAGCGCGGGCGTCCAGGTCGCTGCACCCGTCAGCGTGTGCCGCGGGACGTTGACGAGCTGGAGCCCCTCGGCGCCGGCGAGCGGCGTTCCGGTGAGATCGCTGCTTTCGTCGAACGCGGCATCCGTCAGCGCGTAACCGAGCTGGAAGGTCAGATCGCGCACCGGCCGGATCGTCGCGTCGATCTCGATACCTTTGGAGATCGTCTGCTCGACATTCTGCACGAAGAAGCTCGTGCCCGAAAAGACGAGTTGCTGATAGTTGGAGAAGTCCTGGTAGAAGGCGGCGACGTTGAAGGTGAACTCGCGGCCCCAGCTCGTCTTCAGGCCAACCTCATAAGCATCGACCGTTTCGGCCTCGAATTGCAGATCGGTGATCTGCGGTCCGTTGCCGCCCACGAGTACGGAATCGAAACCGGCGCGGTCGAGATTGTAGCCGCCGGACTTGTAGCCTCGGTCATAGGCCGCATAGACGAGCACGTCCGGATTGATCTGATAGGCGAGCCGCACCGTGCCGGTGAACTCGTCGTCGCTGAACCCGCCCGCATAGGTGCCGTTGAACTCGGTGTTCACCGTCGGGTTGCAGGCGAGCAGGAACGCCTCGGGCACATTGGCGAGGATCAGGCTGCTATAGGGCCCGGTCGCCGGATCGAAGAAGAAGCCGCAAGCCGGCGTGTTCGCGTCGAGATTGGCGGCGATGTCCTTCTCTTCATGGTTCCAGCGCAGGCCGAGGGTCAGCGACAGTTCGTCGGTGATGTCGATGACATTATGCGTGAAGAGCGCGATCGCCTCGGTATCGACCGTGTAATTGTCGGCCTGCTGGCCCGCGCCCGACGGGTTGCCGGGCAGCGGCGTGTTGAACAGCGCGAAGAGCGCGGGGTTCGCCGCCGCGGCCGCGGCGAGCTGCGGGTTGGTGGCGAGCAGGACCTGGCCGAATTCGGGCACGGTCGGGCCGAAGCTGTCGAAGAATTCGAAGCCCGCCGCCGGATCGAAGGCGAAGAGCGCGTCGACATATTGGTTGGCCTGCGCCCCGAACCGGACGGTATCGCGCAGGGTCAGCGTTTCATTGAGATAGAAAGCGCCCACGAGCCAGTCGAGCCGGTCGTCGAACGCGGTGCCCTGGAGGCGGATTTCCTGGGTGAAGTCTTCGAGGCCCGTCCGGTACCCTTCGCGAAAGGCCCGGTCCGCGCCGGAGAAATCGATGTCCTGGTTGCGCAGCGTGCGCCAGTCGCGGAACGCGGTAATCGAGGTCAGCGTGAAGGCGTCGAACTCGTAATCGATCTGGGCCGAAACGCCCCATTCCTCGACTGCCTCGTTGAAGTTGCGGCCCGGGGTGACCGCCATGTCGCGGTCTTCGGGATCGCCGGTCGCGACGCCGACATTGCCGGCAAGGCCCGCGATCAGATCGAGCGCGCCGGCCGTCGGCCCGGCCACGAGGTTCACCGCGCCGCAGCATTCTTCGTCGGTATCGGCATAGTCGGCGATGATCCGGACGGTCAGCCGTTCATTCTCGAACAGCGCCTGGCCGCGCAGCGCGTAGCGGTCGATCGTATTGATGTCGCGCCCGCTGTTGACGTCGTTGATATAACCGTCGCGCGACCGATAGACGCCGTCGAAGCGCAGCGCGATCGTGTCGCTGACCGGTCCGGTGATCGCCCCGCGCAGCTCATAGGCGTCGAAATTGCCATAGCTGCCCTCGACGAAGCCGCCGAGATCGAATTCGGGCATCTGGGTCGTGATGCTGAGCGCCCCGGCCGAGGTGTTGCGGCCGAACAGCGTACCCTGCGGGCCGCGCAACACCTCGACGCGTTCGACCGGCGGCAACTCGCTCAGCGCGACGCCGGCGCGGGCGCGGTAGACGCCGTCGATGAACACGCCGACCGCGGGTTCGAAGCCCGGATTGTCGCCGGCGGTGCCGATACCGCGGATCGAGAGCGCCGTGGCGTTCGACGAGGACTGGCCCGTCGTCGCGACGAGGCTCGGCGCGAGCTGGGCGAAGTCGCGGATATCGTCGACCCCGGCATTTTCGACGAGCTCGCCGCTGATGACGGACACCGACAGCGGCACGCTCTGCACGTCCTCGGCGCGGCGTGTCGCGGTGACGAGGATGATATTGGGATCGAAATTGGTATCGTCGGCCGCGGCGGTTTCGGTTGCGCTGTCCGCCTGTTCGGGAGCGGCCTGTTCGGGCGCCGTCTGGGCGTAGGCCGGGGCGGCGCCGAGGATGGTGGCGGCGCTGGCGAGAAGAATGGATTTTTTCACGGCATGGTCCTTGCTGTTTGGGAGGAGGGTAAGGGACGACGGCGCGGTCGAACGACCGCGAAACGTCAGAGCTGGAGAATGTGCGGGCGGGACCCGATCTCGATCCTGGGGTCGCCGAGAGGGGTCGGCTCTTCGCGCGGCGCGTCGGCCGCTATTGTCGATATCATGTTCGCCCGTCTTTCCATTTTGGCGGATCGTTCCGGCACGCTCGCATTCGGTACCCCTCGTACCGTCCGTGCTTGGCCTGCGATGCCATAGCCGGATCGCGATGCGTTATTTGCCGGGCGAAGCGCCCTATTCCGTTTCGGTATTTTTACCTAATGGGTAATTGCTTTGCATATGGTAAACGCCGGAATCAAGACGAAAAATTGCGCATGACGAATGGCTCCACGGTCGGGAGACGGGCTGGAGGCGATGTTCGGCCGGCCGTATGGTCCGGCCGTTCCGCAGGGACCGTTCGTTGCGGTCCGGCGATGGTGGAGCCGGGGGGATTCGAACCCCCGACCTCTGCAGTGCGATTGCAGCGCTCTCCCAACTGAGCTACGGCCCCGCACCATCGTCTGCGCCGCATTTCCGCGGCGGGCGCTTCCTTTAGCGGTGTGAATTGTCGGGCGCAACGGGAGAGTTTTTCGGTCTGTTTGTCGGACTCGATCTTGCGGTCGAGCGCGGCAGTGTTCTTGTCAGAATTTCCCTCGCGGAAAATCGCCGCACCGGCCCGCACCCCCTCCCGGCCTCCCATTGAGTGTACCCTGTGGGAGGCCGGGAGGGGGTGCGGGCCGGTGCGGCGCCTGAGGCGAAGCCGAAGGTCTGACAAACAGAATCCTTTCCTGCTATCGTCCGTTGCAATAGAAAACCCCACCATATGATTAGGAGAAGCACATGCCCCGCGCCTGGCACCTGAAATCCCGTCCCGAAACCATGGCCGCCCATGAGAATTTCGAACTCAAGGAATTCACGCAGGCGCCGATGGGCGACGGCACGATCCGGGTCGCGAACAAATGGCTGTCGGTCGACCCCTATATGCGCGGCCGGATGCGCGACGTGAAAAGCTATGTCCCGCCCTTCGCGATCGGCGAACCGATGCAGGGCGGCGCGATCGGCGAAGTCGTCGAGAGCAATGCCGACGGTTTCGACGTCGGCGACATGGTCCAGCATATGGCCGGCTGGCGCGACGAGGCGGTAGTGCCGGCCGCCGAAGCGCAGAAGCTTCCCGATCTCGGTATTCCGATTCAGTCGTTCCTCGGCTTTCTCGGCATGCCGGGGATGACCGCCTATTTCGGCCTGCTCGACGTGGCCGCCGCCAAGGAAGGCGATATCGTCTTCGTTTCCGGCGCGGCAGGAGCGGTCGGCTCGACGGTCATCCAGATCGCCAAGGCCAAGGGCATGACCGCGATCGGTTCGGCGGGCGGCCAGGAAAAATGCGACTGGGTCAAATCGCTCGGTGCCGATGCGGTGATCGACTACAAGGCCGATGGCGAACTGATGCCCAAACTGATGGAGGCCGCGCCCAATGGCATCGACGTCTATTTCGACAATGTCGGCGGCGAACATCTCGATGCGGCCTTCGCGGTCGCCAATCCCGGCGCGCGGTTCGCCGAATGCGGGATGATCTCGGGCTATAACAGCACCGATCCGATGTGCTTCCGCTATATCATGAACATTATCGGCAAGGGGCTGCGCATCCGCGGCTTCATCGTCACCGAATTCATGGACCGGATGGGCGAATTCCACGCCGATATGGGCGGGATGCTCCAGGCCGGAAAACTGACGGGCCAGGAGACCGTGCATGAAGGCCTGAACAGCCAGGTCGACGCGTTCATCGGGCTTTTTACCGGCGGGAACACGGGCAAGATGCTGGTGAGCCTGTAGCGCGGAGCCGCCTTTGCGGGACTCGGTCCAACGGTCGAGTCCCGCATCGGAGTTCGTTTGTCAGGCCTTCGGTTTCGCTTTCTTATTGTCAGACTCGACCTATCGGTCGAGCGCGGCACCGGCCCGCACCCCCTCCCGACCTCCCACTAGTGTACACTCAATGGGAGGTCGGGAGGGGGTGCGGGCCGGTGCCGCGAACTTCCGCAAGGAAAACTCTGACAAACGAAATCCGGCGCCATACTCGATCGTTAAACCGAGTCTGACGAACTACAACCTCCTCGCAGAGAAGGTATCGCACGCCGCCGGATCGCCGCTTTCGATTCCGCGGCGCAGCCAGCGCTGGCGCTGTTCCGACGTGCCGTGCGTGAAGCTTTCCGGCACGACATAGCCCTGCGCCGCGCGCTGCAACGCGTCGTCGCCGATCGCCGCGGCGGCGCGCATGCCTTCTTCCAGATCGCCAGGCTCCATCGCGTCGCGTTCGCGATTGGCCCAGACGCCCGCATAGCAATCGGCCTGCAGCTCCATCCGTACCTGCAGCGCATTGCCCTCTTCGCGGCTCGCGCGCTGCTGCTGGCGGCGGACATCGGCCGAGATACCGGTGATCGTCTGGATATGATGGCCGACTTCGTGCGCGACGACATAGGCCTGGGCAAAATCGCCGCCTGCGCCGAGTTCGGTGCGCAGCTGGTTGAAGAAGCTCGTGTCGAGATAGATTTTCCGGTCGGCCGGGCAGTAGAAGGGCCCCATCGCCGAATCCGCCGCGCCGCAGCCGGAACTGCCGCGATTGTCATAAAAGACGAGCGTTGCCGGAACGTAGCGCTCGCCGCGTTCGGCGAAAATCTCGCTCCAGCGATCCTCGGTCGAGCCGAGGACCTGCGCGACGAAGCGATCGGTTTCGTCCTGGATCGCCTGTTCGCCGCGCGTGACCTCGCCGCCGCCGACGGGGCCGCCGCTGCCGTCCGTCAGGCCAAGATTGCCGAGCCCGCCGTTCAGATAGGACATGACGAGGAAGACGATCAGGATCAGCGCGATCGAGCCGCAGCCGAGCTGGCCGCGCCCGCTGGCCGGGATCGGGATCGGCATGCCGCCGCCCCTTCTGCCGCCGCGTAGCCCGCCGGGTATCCGAAAGCCGCCCCGGCCTCCCCCGGTCTGCCGTTCGATATTGCTGCTGGTCCGCCGTCCGCCAAGGCGCATGCGATTTTCTCCCTCTTCCCATCCTCACAATGCGCGGCGCCCGGGAGAGTTGCAATTATTGCGCAATCGGTCGCGACGCAGCGTTGCATCGCCGATCCGGCTGACCGATAAGCGCCGAACGATCATGGCAGATGCGGACCCCTCCTCCCAGCCGGCCTTGCCGCTGCCCGACCAGACGGCGCTGGTGCTTCAGGGCGGCGGCGCGCTCGGTTCCTATCAGGCGGGCGTGTTCGAGGCGCTGGCCCGTGCGGGTATCATGCCCGACTGGGTCGCCGGCATATCGATCGGCGCGATCAATGCCGCGATCATCGCCGGCAATCCGCCCGAAAGTCGGGTCGACCAGCTGCGCAGTTTCTGGGAAGGGGTGACCGCCGCCCTGCCGAGCCTTCCGGTCTGGCCCAACGACTATATGCGCGAACTGCTGCACGAATGGTCGGCGGGCTTCGTCGCGGCCTTCGGCGTTCCGGGCTTCTTTCAGCCGCGGCCCGTTCCGCCCTTTCTCGCGCTTCCGGGCAGCGAGGCGGCGCTGAGTTTCTACGATAGCGGCCCGCTCGGCGATACGCTCGACGCGCATGTCGACTGGGGGCGGGTCAATGGCGGCGATGTCCGCCTGTCGGTCGGCGCGGTGAATGTCGAGACCGGCAACTTCCGCTATTTCGACAGCGCGGCGGAGCCGCTCGACGCGCGGCACATCATGGCCTCGGGCGCGCTGCCGCCGGGCCTGCCGCCGGTCGAGATCGACGGCTGCCTGTGGTGGGACGGCGGGCTCGTTTCCAACACCCCGCTCCAGCATGTCGTTGCCGAACGGACCGGCGACCTGCTCGTCTTCCAGGTCGATCTGTTCAGCGCCACCGATGTCCGCCCGACGACGATCGACGATGTGATGGCGCGCGCGAAGGAGATCCGCTATTCGAGCCGCACCCGGCAGATCACCGATCAGTTTCTCGACCATTGCAACATGGCCGGAACCATCCGCGCCGCGCTCGACAAGCTGCCCGAAAGCCTGTGCGACGATCCCGATATCGTCGCGCTCAAGGCGCTGGCCGAGGAGCCGGCGATCAACATCGTCCATCTGATCTACAAGGCCAATGCCTGGGAGGGCGGCGCGCGCGATTATGAATTTTCGCGGCGGACGATGGAGGAGCATTGGCAGGCCGGCCGCGACGCCGTAGCCGAAACGATGGACCAGGGCGATGTGATCGCCCGCAACATTGTCGACGGCCGGAGCGCCGCCTTCGACCTGAACCCCGTCTAGCGAAAGGACGAAGATGTTTCTGACAGGCAAAACGGCGATCATTACCGGGTCCACCTCCGGCATCGGCCTGACCTACGCCAAGGCGCTCGCCGCCGAGGGCGCGAGCGTCATGATCAACGGGTTCGGCGATGCGGACGAGATCGAGGCTGAGCGCACGGCGCTGGAAGAGACTTCGGGCGCCAAGGCCGTCTATTCGGATGCCGACATGTCCGATCCGGCGGCGATCGAGGCGATGGTGACGCAATGCGCGGAGGAACTCGGCACCGCCGATATCGCGATCGCCAATGCGGGCATCCAGCATGTCTCGCCGATCGAGGATTTTCCGGTCGAGAAATGGGATGCGATCATCGCGATCAATCTCTCCTCGGCCTGGCATCTGGCGCGGCTCACCGTACCGGCGATGAAGCGGAAGGGCTGGGGGCGGATCATTTGTACCGCCTCGGCGCATTCGCTCGTCGCGAGTCCCGACAAATCGGCCTATGTCGCCGCGAAGCACGGCATGGCCGGGCTGGTCAAGACGGTCGCGCTCGAAACCGCGCAGGACGGGATCACCGTCAACTGCATCAGCCCCGGCTATGTCTGGACGCCGCTCGTCGAACAGCAGATTCCCGACACGATGCGGGCACGCGGAATGACGCGGGACGAGGTGATGAACGATGTGCTGCTGGCCGCGCAACCGAGCAAGGCGTTCGTCACGCCGGAACAGGTGGCGAGCTTCGCCCTCTATCTGTGCCGCGACGAAGCCGCCTCGATCACCGGCGCGAACCTCTCGATGGACGGCGGCTGGACGGCGCAGTAGCGGGCTATGCGGCGACGGGGAGATCGGTTAGGCTGATGGGCATGACGGGGCGCACGAACGCAACAATCGCAGCGATACCAGCGGCTTTGCTGCTCTCTGCCTGCGCCTATACGACCGGGGTGACGGGGCCGGAGGCGGGCTCCAATCCCGATCAGGAACTGCCGACCTTCTGGCAATCGATCGCCACGACGGACGATCGCCGCCGGATTTCGAACTGGCGCCGCGCCTTCCGCGAGGGCGTCGCCGACGCAGCGGCGGGCGGCCATGCGAACGAGGTGGCGGCCGAGGGCGTGCTGCTGCGTCCCGATGCGGGCCTTGCCGATCCGCGCCCGCCCGCGGGCGACTATCGCTGCCGCTTCGTGAAACTGGGCTCGCAGGGCAGCGTGCCGCTGTCTTTCGTCGCCTATCCCTGGTTCCGCTGCCGAATCGACGACCAGGGCGAGACGATGCGCTTCCGCAAGCTGACCGGATCGCAGCGTCCGAGCGGGACCTTCTATCCCGAGAACCGACTCAGGATGGTTTTTCTCGGCGTCCTCGAACTGGGCGACGAAACCCGGTCTCATGTCTATGGCCGCGACGCCAATCGCGACATGGCCGGGACGCTCGAACGGATCGGCGAAGCGCGCTGGCGGATCGTGCTGCCCTATCCGCGCTTCGAATCCATCGTCGACGTGCTCGAGCTGGTGCCGGAAAACGACCCATCGCCGGACCGCTCCAGACCATAGAGAATTAGATAGTTAGCTGAGCCTAGGAGAGTTTCATGCGCCATCTGCTTTACGCCCTGCCCCTGCTGGTCGCCGCGCCGGCCCATGCCGACGAGCTGCACGATGCCGTTGCGGCCGACATGCCCGAGCTGATGGAGCTCTATCGCCATCTCCACGCCAATCCCGAACTCTCCTTCCAAGAAGACGATACCGCCGCGCACCTCGCCGCGATCGCCGAGGAGCTGGGCTTCGACGTGACCACCGGGGTCGGCGGCCATGGCGTCGTTGCGGTCATGGAAAACGGGCCGGGGCCGGTGCTGCTGATGCGGGCCGATATGGACGGGCTGCCGGTCGAGGAGCAGACGGGCCTGCCGTTCGCCAGCACCGTGGTCGCGACGACCGACGAAGGCATCGAGTCCCATGTCATGCATGCCTGCGGGCATGATACGCACATGGCCGCCTGGGTCGGTGCGGCGCGACAGCTGGTGGCGCGTCGCGATCAATGGTCGGGCACTTTGGTGGCGATCCTGCAGCCCGCCGAGGAGCGCGGCGCGGGCGCGCGGATGATGCTCGAGGACGGGCTCTATGACCGTTTCCCGAGGCCCGATTATGCGATCACCTTTCACGATTCCGCCTCGGCCCCCGCCGGGTCGATCGGCGTCGTTCCGGGCTTCGCGATGGCCAATGTGGACAGTGTCGATATCCATGTCCGCGGCGTGGGCGGCCATGGCGCTTACCCGCATACGACGCGCGATCCGATCGTACTCGGGTCGCGGATCGTCGGCGCGCTCCAGACGCTGGTGAGCCGCGAGGTCGACCCGCAGCAACCCGCTGTCGTGACCGTCGGCAGCTTCCGGGCCGGTTCGAAACACAACATCATTTCGGACGAGGCGCAGCTGCTGCTGACCGTGCGCAGCTATACCGACGAAGTGCGCGAGCAATTGCTCTCGGGCATCGAGCGGATCGCGCGGGCCGAAGGCATGGTGGCCGGGCTGCCCGAGGAGCTGTGGCCTGAAGTTACCCGCCGCAACGAATATACGCCGGCGGTGTACAATACGCCCGAACTCTCCGGCGAGCTGATGCAACTCTGGCGCGGCCGGTTCGGCGAAGACCGCGTGCTCGAGGGCGAGCCGGTGATGGGCGGCGAGGATTTCAGCCGCTATTACCGGGCCGATCGCGAGAATATCCAGAGCGTGTTGTTCTGGGTCGGCGGCGTGCCGCTCGATCGCTGGGAAGCCGCGCAGCGCGGCGAAATCGAACTGCCCTCGCTGCACAGCGCCTATTGGGCGCCGGATGCCGAAGCGGTGATCAGCACGGGGACGGAAGCGCTGGTCGCGGCGGCGCTGGATATCCTGGCGCCTGAACAGGCGGCGGATTAGGTTTGCCAGACTCGACCTTGCGGGGATTCTGATCGTCAGAAACTACCTGTCGGAAGTTCGCCGCACCGGCCCGCTCCCCCTCCCGGCCTCCCACAGGGTATACTGAATGGGAGGCCGGGAGGGGGAGCGGGCCGGTGCGGCGACGTTGCGCGAGCAACGTTCTGACAAACCAATACCGGGTGCGGCGCTCAACCGTCCGGTTGAGTCTGACAAAGGAAAGCGCTCGCGCTGCCCTGATATTTGTCGAAAATAATTCTCAATAGATATCAGGCAATTGATCACTTCTGTCGCTCAACCCGATGGGCAAATTCCGTTTCCATCGAATCGGATTGATCGGCTAGTACGATAATTGCGAATCCGGCTTTGCCCGGACCCCTCAGTTCCAACCAGGAGAGCAAATCATGGATCTCAAAGGCAGCCAGACCGAAGAAAATCTCAAAGCCGCGTTTGCGGGCGAAAGCCAGGCCAATCGCCGCTATCTCTATTTCGCACAAAAGGCCGATATCGAAGGGCATAACGATGTCGCCGCGGTGTTCCGTTCGACCGCCGAGGGCGAGACCGGCCATGCGCACGGCCATCTCGAATTTCTCGAGGAAGTCGGCGATCCGGCGACCGGCGAGCCGATCGGCACGACCGAGCAGAATCTCGGCGCCGCCATCGCGGGCGAAACCCATGAATATACGGACATGTATCCGGGCATGGTGAAGACCGCCCGCGAAGAAGGGTTCGACGAAATCGCCGACTGGTTCGAAACGCTGGCCAAGGCCGAAAAGAGCCATGCCGGCAAGTTCCAGCGGACGCTCGATACGCTGAAGGCCGAAGCGTAAGCGCTTTGCGCAGCTGACATGAATTGCGGGGATGGGCGAAAGCCCGTCCCCCTTTTCTTATGAAACAGGGTCAATAGGGGAGCAGCCGCATGCAGGAAGGCAGCCTGGAAGCGCCGACACGCCATCCGATCGCGTGGCAGGACGACGAATTTTACGACGAGGAACTGCTCGACAAGGAGCTGCGCCGGGTCTTCGACATCTGTCATGGCTGCCGCCGCTGCTTCAATCTGTGCGACAGCTTTCCCCAATTGTTCGACCTGATCGACGAGAGCGAGAATGAGGATGTCGAGAGCCTCGACAGCGCCGATTTCAAACCGGTCGTCGATGCCTGCACCCTGTGCGACATGTGCTTCATGGTGAAGTGCCCTTATGTGCCGCCGCACGAATTCGATCTCGATTTCCCGCACCTGATGCTCCGCGCCCGTGCGATCGAGCATAAGAAGGGCGAGACGGGTTTCGCCGACCGGGAGCTCGCCAAGACCGACCGCAACGGCAAGATCGCGACTGCGATCCCCGGCATCGCCAACTGGGCGATGAAGGAATCGAACGGGCTCACGCGCGGCACGCTGGAAAAGACGCTGGGCATCGACAAGCGCGCGCACCTGCCGCGCTATGAGTCGAAACCGCTGGCCAAGACGCCGGCAAAAGCGATGCCCGCAGTCAATATCGACGCACCCAGTTTCGGCCGGAAAGCGGCGATCTATGCGACCTGCTACGCCAATTTCAACGACCAGACGCCGGGCCGGGCCGCGCTCGACGTGCTCGCGCATAACGGCGTGTCATGCCGGATCGAACATCCGCATTGCTGCGGCATGCCGCTTCTAGAAAATGGCGATCTGAAGGGCGTCGCGAAAAGCGCCGAACCGGTGGCCGCGCATTTCGAGCCGCTGATCGATCGCGGCTACGATATCGTCGCGCTGACCCCGTCCTGCGCGCTGATGCTGAAATTCGAATGGCCGCTGATCCTGCCGGACGATCCGGTCGTCCAGAAACTCGCCGAGAATACGCGGGACCTCGCCCAATATGTCGTCGAGCTGTCGAAGGACAAAGGGCTGGTCGAGGTGCCGGAGATGGACAGCAAGATCGGCATGCACTTCGCCTGTCACAGTCGGGCGCAGAATATGGGGCCGAAAGCGCTCGAAATGCTGCGCCTGATCCCGGGCGCGACGCCGACGATCGTCGAGCGCTGCTCGGGCCATGGCGGCAAATGGGGCATCATGGCCGAGCATTACGACACCGCCGTCAAGCTGGCCCGGCCGACCGTTCGCAATCTGAAGAAAGCCGATCCCGATTATGTCGTCAGCGAATGCCCGCTCGCCGGTCCGCATCTGCGCGAGGTGATGGCAATGGCGGATGGCGATGCCGCGCCCGACCGGGTCGGCCACCCGATCGAGATACTGGCCAAGGCATATGGATTCTAGGGAGCAAGACATGCCGCGCAACAGCCGCGAAATTACCGCCGAGGATATCATGGGCCTGGAGGATTATGAGCAGATCCGCGCGGAGAAACGCGAAGAGAATCTGCTCCGCAAACGTTTCCGCCGGATCGCGGTCGGGCCGCATGTCACCGTCTATTTCGAGAGCTGGGACACGATGTGGCTCCAGGTCCAGGAAATGCTGCGCATCGAAAAGGGCGGTGAGGAGCAGCTCGTCGACGAGCTCCAGGCCTATAATCCGATGATCCCCGATGGCGACGAGCTGACCTGCACCCTGATGTTCGAAATCGAGGATCCGGGGCGGCGCGATGCGCTGCTCCACCAGCTCGGCGGCGTGATCGATCATATCCATCTGGTGATCGACAGCGAGAAGATCGGCGCCATGCCCGAACAGGACGTCGATCGCGAAAGCGATAGCGGGAAGGCCTCGTCGGTACTGTTTCTCCATTTCCCGTTCACCGCGGAGCAGAAAGCCAAGTTCCGCGATCCC
Organism: Parasphingopyxis algicola; assembly: GCF_013378075.1. Lineage (GTDB taxonomy): Bacteria > Pseudomonadota > Alphaproteobacteria > Sphingomonadales > Sphingomonadaceae > Parasphingopyxis > Parasphingopyxis algicola. The sequence goes on from NZ_CP051131.1 coordinate 2,623,376, forward strand.
GCCAACCGGCTCTTCTTCCAGATCGACCATCCTGCCTATGGCCATGCGGCCATCATCGGCGAGGAAATGCGCAACGAGCTGGCCAAGGACTTCGCCTGAGGCAGCCGGGGCGGGCGTTGCGGTTGGAGCGTTTACGAGGCGGAGAGCCGGCCTCGAGCGGAACTAAAGGAATTGTTAGGCCGTCCACCCTATATGGTAAACGATTGATATGGTTGTTGGGGGGTATGTTGTCCGATCACGAGGACACAGGTGGGAGTGATCGTTACGCGTCGCTGCGTGACTATGAAGCGCTCCAAAACCCTTCGGGAAGCCGATTCGATCCAATACTCGAGTTGGTCTGCGGCCTTATCGGCGTACCGCGAGCGACGATCTGGCTCGCCGAGACCGAGCGGCACCTATTCGAGCGCGCGACGGTCGAAGCCCTAGGCGGCCCCGCGCCGAGCGAACAGCTCCGCAGTGAACTGGTCAACGCCGAGCCGGAAGGCTTCGAAATCCACGACTTCGCCAAGGATCCTCAGTCCGCAGCGCTCGTGCAACCGGGCGATGCTCCAGAACCAAGCTATTATATCGGCTTTGCGCTGCGGTCGCGCGACGATCGGTTCGTCGGCGTGCTTTCGGCCATGGATACGCGCCCGCGAGCGCCGCTCGACCAGCAACGCCGCGCACAATTGCGGTCTATCGCCGATATCGTGGTCGATGCGATAGAGCTGCGCAGGCTGGGCGTTTCGGGCGCGATATCGAAACTCGTCGGCGATACGATGTCCGATGCGCTGGTGCTGGCGGGACACGATCGTAGAATCCTGCTCTGGAACAATGCCGCCGAACGGATATTCGGGTGGTCCGCCGTGGAGGCCGTCGGCAAGCCGGTCACCGAAATCATCGCGGAGCCCGATTGCCCCAAGTTCGACGATGCCTGTCGCCGGCTCGGTGCCGAAGGCAGCCGTGCAAGTTTCGCGCAGCCGATAGAGTTGAACGCACGTAACCGGGAAGGCGAACGCATTCCGGTGTGCGTCACGCTCGGCCAATGGGAGGTCGCGGGCCTCGACAATCCGTCGGGCGTTGCCGCGTTGATCACGGACATCTCGGATCGCAAGCGGATCGAAACGGACTATGCGCACACCCAGAGTTTTCTCGACGTGATGCTCGAGAACCTGCCCTCGATGCTGTTCGTCAAGGATGTGGAAACACGCCGCTATGTTCGGGTGAACACGCCGGCGGCACGGGCGGCAGGCGTCGAGGCCGAAGAGATGATCGGCAAGACCGACACCGAACTGTTCGGCGCCGATCAGGCCAGGGAACTGCGCAAGCGCGACGATCAGGTCATCGCCTCCCGAAAGGTCCATATCTATGAAGGCGAAATGGCCGGCCGCGGCGAAAATCAGCTGGTGCGGACGCAGCGCGTCACATTTGCCGCTCCGAACGGCGCACACTATCTGCTCGGCATCTCCGACGACATAACCCGTCATGTGCGAGCCGAGGAAAAGGCCGCCTACCTCGCCAACCATTGTCAGGTCACCGGATTACGAAACCGAAAGGCGTTTACCAGATACCTGTCCGCCCGGATCGAAAATGGCGCGGATTTTGCGGTCATGCGCTGCCATATCGGCGGGCTTCAAAGGATTGCTGCCTTGCATGGGCAAACCACCGCCGATGCCGTTTTGAAGGACGGCGCGACGCGCCTTGAGCAGGCACTCGGTCCGGATCCCATTATTGCCAGGCTCAGCGAAAACGACTTGGCGATCGCGGTTCCGGAATCCGGCCCGGTGTCCAACCTCAGACGGCTCGGCATGCTCGTTCATTCCGCAATAGCGGCCCCCGGCTCGATCAACAGCGGCACTCTCTCCCTGTCTGCGAAGGTCGGCATCGCCCGCCGGCCGGCCGATGGATCCGGTCTTTCGAAACTTTTGCGGGCCACCGAACTGGCTCTGGCATCGGCGATCACCGACCCCGATGAAGATGTCCGTTTCTTCGAAGCGTCCATGCAGGCCGAAGCGGGCCATCGCAGAACGCTGGAGCGCGATCTGCCTCGGGCCTTTGCACGCGGCGAGATGAGCCTGTCTTTCCAACCGCTCGCCTGCCTCGAAAGCGGCCGGATCGCGGGCTTCGAAGCGCTGGCCCGCTGGACCCATCCGCAATATGGGTCGATCGATCCCGAGATCTTCGTGGCGCTTTCGGAAAGGAACGGCATGGTAATGGAGTTGGGCCGGGAGACCCTCCGGCGCGCGACGAAAGAGGCCGCGTGCTGGGATCCGCCGCTGAGCATCGCAGTGAACGTCTCCCCGGTTCAGCTTCATGACGACGGTTTTGTCGAGAGCGTCGAGAAATGCCTTGCCGAGAGCGGGTTGGCCGCTGAGCGGCTCGAACTGGAAATCACCGAAGGCGTCCTGTTGGGCGACAGCGAAAAGATCATTGACGTTCTCAATGCGCTGAAGACGCTTGGCGTTCGGATTTCGATCGACGATTTCGGCACCGGCTATTCGTCATTCGCCTATTTCGACATGTTCGCGTTCGACAAGGTCAAGCTCGACAAATCCTTCGTTCAGAAGATGCGAAACAGCAAACATGCGTTCGCGGTGGTGCGCGCCGTGGTCGGCCTCGGCGCCGACCTCGATATCCCGGTGGTCGGCGAAGGTGTGGAAGCCGATGCCGATCTCGAGCTGCTGAGAGAGCTGGGATGTGCGCAGGCGCAGGGCTATCTGATCGGCAAGCCAAGCCCGATCGAAACGTTCGAGCGCGTCGTTTTGAGCCGCGACGTCGCTGCGGGCGAAGGGGCGGGACCGGCAAGGCGCATGGCCTAGACCAAGCAAATGCCCGCCAGGCGCAAAGGCCGGACGGGCGTCTCTTCTCCTCCCCCCGGAAAAATTCGGTAGTCCGGGCAGGCGCCCTCCCCGAAGGGGTATGCGACAGGAAGGGGGGCACCGGCTCCGACCAGTCAGATCGTGAATTCCATTCGAGGGGCTCGACAACCCTTCGGGCCGGTCATATCGATCGGGGACTGGTGATTGTCTGACCGGAATGGGGAGCTGTGGCGGAAAGCGGGCCGAGCGATGAACAAGAGGCAGCTCTGCAAGCGGCGGCCGACAGGATCGACGACCGCGACACGGCGGGAGCCGAGGCCGCCCTCGAACGGCTCGCCGAATATCCTGCTGGACGGCAGCAGGGGACGAAGCTGATCGCCGAGGCGATATTCGCGGCCCGCGACGATGACGAGAAACGCGCGATTTTCGACTTTCTGAGTCCGGCCGTCATCGCCAGTCTCCACTTCGTCAGCGGCACGAACGGCCGCTTCGCCCGGGCGATGATGATGACCTCATGGCACGATGAAACCGCGGCGCTGCTTCGGGCCGCATGCGACCTTGTACCGGACGACGCCGGACTCGCCTATCAGTATGTCCGTTTCCTCACCCGGATCGACCGGCCGGACGAGCTGAAGCGCTTCATCGACGAGCGCGACGAAATGTTCGGCGATCCTGCCAACCTCATGGCGCTGCTCCCGGGCACCGGGCTGACGGCGGAACAACGCGACGCCGTTCGCACACTTGTCGAAGAAATGGGCCCGGATACCCCCAAGGCGACGCGCCTGCTGGCCGTGCGCTGGTTGGCGAACCACGGGATGTGGGAAGCGGCGGCTGGCGCGGCACACAGGCTTGGGGTCAAGGGTTCCGCGTTTCGCGCCACCGGAATGCTCCTCGACCTCATCGACGAAGCGCCCGACACCGGATCCCGGCCGGAGCCGTTCGAGGGTGCCGACGATGTCTATCTTCGCCGTGCGCCGGAGAGCGGCGGACTGGTGCTGCTTTTCGGCGCCGTCGGCGATGCCAATCTGCTGACTCTCTGGCTTATCGACCGGTATCTCGCCGCACTCGGGCTCAGCTCGCTGATCATGCGCGACAATCACCGGATGGTGTTCATGCAGGGCGTACGCTCGCTCGCTCCGGATCGCGACGGCACGATCGACCGGCTCCGCGCAATCATCGACGATCTCGGTGTCGAGCGCCTCTATACGCTGAGCTCTTCGGGCGGGGGCTTCGGCGCGATGGCATATGGGCTGATGCTGACGGCGGAACGATGCCTGTGCTTCAGCCCGGTTTCGCGCATCGGCGGCGTCGCCGAACATGACCCGAGGACGCCCGTCATTCGCGAGCGGCTCGAACGGCAATGCCCGCCAGCGGAATGGGATATCCTCGACTGGATCGACCGGACGGAGCACCGCATGCCGATCTCGCTCTACTATGGGCGCGACAAGGCCGTCGACCGTTTCCACGCCGAGCACTTGGCCGGCCAGCCTGACGTGAATCTTTTCCCCGTCGAGTCGGGCGGCAAAGGCGGTTCGCTGCTCGCCGTGGCCGCGCAAAGAGATCTCGGCGAAGTGATCGCCCGCGCCTTCGATCTGGAAAGCCCTTAGCCGGGCCCGGCGGTTACACGATCCGGCCGCGCATTGCCCTCAGGCCGGCACGCTCTGCGGATAGTGCACCCTGTCCTGCTCGTAGAACTCCTTGCGGCGCTGCTCGTCGACCATATGCGCGAAAGTCTCATGGTCGTACTTCTTGCCGTCATAAAGGATGTGGTCGGCGGGCCCGTGATCCGGGAACAGATTGTCGACATAGGAGATCATCCGGCTCATCGTCCGGCTGTCGCCGTCCTGCACATTGGTCGGCCGCGCGTGCAGCGTGATATTCTGGTCCATGAAGACGATCTCGCCGTCATTCCAGTCGTGGGTGTAGATATGGTCGGGCCGGTCGAGCAGCGACCAGAGATGGGCGCGGTATTGCATGCTTTCTTCGCGGGACATGCCGCGGAAATGGCTGAAACAGTGGCTGGGGAAACGGATGCCCGTACGGCCTGTCGCCGTCCGGTCGACAAGCGCGCATTCCATATTCGGATAGGGGACCATGTTGTAGCGCACGATCTCCTTTTGCGACGGGATCAGGTCCTGGCTCATCGAGCCGCCGTCCCAGTCCCACACCGTCACCAGCTCGTCGACCATGGACCGGTCTTCGCTGTTGAGCGCTGCATAGGCGGGCGCCGTGCAAAGGAATGCCGTCTGGCTGTTCTCGCTGCCCCACAGGCTCATCAGGCCGACGATACGCTGGCTGTCATGATAGGCCTGCTGATCGCTGTGCCAGTCGAGCTCGCCATTGGTGAAGACGCCGGTCGGCTTGCCCTTCTCGTTCTTCTCGAAGCTCACCCGGGACATTCCGGTCTTGCCCGAGATATGGTCGACGGCATTCGAGATATGGCCGAGATTGGCGAGCAGGCTCCGCCAGTGCCGCCCGGTCAGCCGTTTCTCGCCGACATATTTGTGCATGATGGCGCGGCAGGGTTGCCCCCAAAGCGCGTGGATCTGGTAGAGCCGTTCCTCCGAGACTCCCTGCCGGACCAGCGCGACGCATTCATGGGCGACGGTCCGGCCCAGTTCGCGGCACGCCTCATCGTCCTCCAGATCGATATCCTCGATCTCGATGGCATTGTTGATCGGCATCATGCGCATCGGAGCCCTCCCCGTACAACCAACACCATTCACCAAATCATTATCGAAATCGGGGATAGAGTCGAGGGCGAAATGATCCGGCCGCCCGCGACGGGATGGCGAACCGGACAGAAAACGCCCGCCAGGCGCGAAGGCCGGACGGGCGTCTCTTCTCCTCCCCAGGAAAAGCTCGGTAATCTGGGCAGGCACCCTCTCCCAAGGGCTCAAGCAATAAAAAGGATGGGGGCACCTGCCCCCACCAGTAAGCTCGTTATTCGGCCGCCTCGACGAACTGGTCGGCTTCGGTCGACTCGGCGAGGGCCGTGGTCGAGCTCTGTCCGCCCGTGATCGCGTTGGAGACCATGTCGAAATAGCCGGTGCCGACTTCGCGCTGGTGGCGCGTCGCCGTGTAGCCGTCGTCCTCGGCCGCAAATTCGGCCTGCTGCAGTTCGCTGTAGGCTGCCATGCCGCGATCCTTGTAGCCGCGGGCGAGTTCGAACATCCCGTAGTTGAGCTGGTGGAAACCGGCCAGGGTGACGAACTGGAACTTGTAGCCCATCGCGCCGATCTCGCGCTGGAACTTGGCGATCGTGTCCTTGTCGAGATTCGCTTCCCAGTTGAAGCTCGGCGAGCAGTTATAGGCGAGCATCTTGTTCGGATACTCCTTCTTGATCGCCTCGGCGAAGCGGCGGGCGTCGTCGAGATTGGGCTTCGACGTTTCCCACCAGAGGAGGTCGGCATGCTCCGCGAACGCCAGCCCGCGCTTGATGCAGTGATCGACGCCGGTGCCGTCCTTGAGGCGGAAAAAGCCTTCTGGCGTCCGCTCGCCGGTCATGAATTCATGATCGCGCTCGTCGATATCCGAGGTCATCAGTTTCGCGCTCTCGGCATCGGTCCGCGCGCAGATGATCGTCGGCACGCCGCAGACATCCGCTGCGAGACGGGCCGCGTCGAGATTGCGGATATGCGCCTGGGTCGGGATCAGAACCTTGCCGCCCAGATGGCCGCATTTCTTTTCGGACGCCAGCTGGTCCTCATAATGAACGCCCGCGGCGCCGGCGTTGACGTACGCCTTCATGATCTCGAAACAGTTGAGCGGGCCGCCGAAACCGGCTTCGGCATCGGCGACGATCGGCGCGAACCAGTCGCGCTCCGCTCCGCCTTCCGAATGCTCGATCTGGTCGGCGCGCTGGAGCGTGTTGTTGATCTTGCGCGCAAGCTCGGGCCCGGCATTGGCCGGGTATAGCGACTGATCGGGATACATCGCACCCGCGGTGTTGTTGTCGGCGGCGACCTGCCAGCCGGAGAGGTATATCGCCTGCAAGCCGGCGCGGACCATCTGCATCGCCTGGTTGCCCGAAAGCGCGCCCAGCGCGTTGATGTAATCCTCGTTATGGAGCAGTTCCCAGAGCTTGTTCGCGCCCTTGGCCGCGAGCGTATACTCGATCTTCACCGAACCGCGCAGCGCCTCGACCTTTTCAGGACCATAGGGGCGGGTGATGCCATCGAAACGGCCGGGAGCGGCGGGGATCAGATCTTCGAAGGTCGCCATTACAGTTAATCCTTTACATATCTTTTGAAACGGGGAGGAACGGCTTTGCGCCGCGCTTCTGCCAGTTTTATAGGCGATTCACGGCATTCCGCCTATGCTGCACTGCGATATATCGGGTGTGACAGTCGGATTCAGCGCGCAATCACTCGTCATTTTGTAAAGATATTGACAAAGCCCGTGCGGGCCGTGAAGGAGGTCCCATGGCCGACGCCAAACTCTTTGCCGGACACCGGATCAAGCGGCTCAGGCGCCAGGCCGGGCTCACCCAGGCGGCAATGGCCGGGACCTTGGATATCAGCCCAAGCTATCTCAACCTTATCGAGCGCAACCAGCGTCCCCTGTCGGCGACCCTGCTGCTGCGCCTGGCCGAGCATTTCGATTTCGATCCGCGCAGCCTATCCGACGACGAGCCGGGCGGCGGCGAGACGGGCCTCAGGCGGCGGCTCGCCGACCCGCTGTTCGCCGATCTCGATATCGACCGCAACGAGCTGCAGGAATGGCTGGCTGCCGCGCCCGGCGGCGCCGAGGCCTTTGCCCGCGCCTTCGACCGGATGAGCCAGGGCGGGGGCGTGGCCGATCCCCAGACGCGCGATCCGGTCATCGCCGTCCGGCGCGAGATCGAGCGCTGGAAGAATCACTATGCCGATCTCGACGAACAGGCCGAGGCGCTGGCCGACGAACTCAGGCTCGGTGCCGGGGATCTCTATGGCGCGATCGCCGAGCGGCTCAGGAGCAAGCATCAGCTCACCATCCGTATCCTCCCGGCCGAGGTGATGCCCGACCGGCTCCGGCGGCTCGATCTCCATGCGCGGCAATTGCAGCTGTCCGAAATGCTCGACCAGGCCTCACGCACGTTCCAGGCGGGCTTCCAGCTGGCCCAGATCGAGGCCAAGGCGGAGATCGAGGCGCTGGTAAGCGGCGCGGAGTTCGCCGACCAGGTGCCCGCTCGTTTCTATCATCGCCATCTCGCCGGCTATTTTGCGGCCGGGCTGATGATGCCCTATCGCCGTTTCCTGCGCGCCTGCGAGGCGAGCGGCTATGATTTCGAACTGCTCCAGCGCCGCTTTGGAGCAGGTTTCGAGCAGGTTGCGCATCGGCTGACGACATTGCAGCGGGTCGGCGAGCGGGGCCTGCCTTTCTTCATGCTGCGGATCGACCGGGCGGGCACGGTGTCGAAACGCTATGCGGGGGCGAGCGGGTCGCCGCTCGTCGAGGCCGCGACCTTCTGTCCGCTCTGGCATATCCACCGCGCATTCGACCGGCCCGGCGAGTTCGCGCGGCAACTGGTGGAGCTGGAGGATGAGAGCCGCTGGCTGACCATCTCGCGCACCGTCCACCCGGTCAGCCGCGCGCCGAGCGGGGTGCGGGCCGAATTCGCGATTGGGCTGGGGCTCGCCGCGGACCATGCGGCGCCGCTCGCCGAAGCGCGCGGCATCGATCTGCGCGCCGGCGCGGCGATGCCGATCGGGCTCGGATGCCGTGCCTGCACGCGGGCCGACTGCCCGCAGCGCAGCGCGCCGCCCGCCGGACGCGCCCTCCTGATCACCGAGCGCGAGAGGTCCTTGACGCCCTTTGCCTTTGCGGGCGATTAACCGGTTTCAACGATCTGTGCCCGGAGACCGAAAAATGTCGAGATTCTGGACTCTTGCGCTCCCTGCAACGCTGCTCGCGCTGCCGCTTGCCGCGGCCGCTGAGCCAACCCCTGTAACGGTGCGCGTGCTGTCGGACGATGCGAAGTTCATCGGCACCACCCTGGGCGGGGCGCGCATCGTCATCCGCGACGCGGAGAGCGATGCGGTGCTTGCCGAAGGCGTGACGACCGGCATCACGGGCAATACCGAGCGCATCGTGACCGCGCCCCGCGTCCGTCATGGCAGTATCGCGAGCGAAGGCGATGGCGCGTTCGCGACGGTGCTCGATATCGATCGGCCGACCCGGGTGCGCATCGAGGCCAGCGGCCCGCTCGACCATCCGCAATCAATGGCCGAGGCTGCGCAGAGTCTCTGGCTGATTCCCGGGCGCGCGCCGCACGGCGCCGATGGCGTGGTCCTTACCCTGTCGGGCCTGATCGTCGGTTTCGGTTCGCCCTCCTCGTTCGGCCGGGATTTCTCCGCCGGCACCGAGGTGCCGATTATGGTCGAGGTCGCGCATCTGTGCGGCTGCCCGCTGACGCCGGACGGTACCTGGGATGCCAACCAGTATGAGATCGGCTATCGGGTGACGCGCGACGGCGCGGATGTCGCGGCGGGCGATCTCGATTATGCGGGGACGGCAAGCCAGTTCGCGGGCGGCTTCACACCGCCCGAGACCGGCGTCTACACGGTCTCGGTGATCGCCTATCATCCGCTCACCGGCAATACCGGCGTCGGCAGCCGGACGATCACCGTCCGCTAGAGCAGCTTGCCGCCATCCTTGCCGGCCTTCAGCGCCTCGACGGCTTCCTTCACCCGCTGGCTTTCGCCGCGCGGCAGGATCAGGACCGCATCGTCGGTGGCGACGACGATCAGGTCCTCGACGCCGACCGTCGCGACCTTCGGGCCCTCGGACCGGATCAGGCTGTTCGCCGTATCGATGGCCAGCACATCACCGCGTAGGGAATTTCCCGCAATATCCTTGTCCATCAGGTCATGGAGCGCATCCCAGCTGCCGATATCGGACCAGCCCATCGCGACGGGGACGACGGCGACCTTCTCGGCCTTTTCCATGACCGCATAATCGATCGAGATCGAGGGCGCTTCGGCGAAGCCAGCTGCTTCGGGCCGGTGGACCATGCCGTCGCGCCGCCCCGCGTCGAAGGCCGCGCGGGCGGCGGTAAGGATTTCGGGCGCGTGTTTGCCCAGCGCTTCGAGATAGCGGCCCGCGGTGAAGAGGAAAATCCCGCCATTCCAGTGATAGCCGCCGGCATCCAGAAAGCCCTGCGCGGTCTCCCGGTCGGGCTTTTCGATGAAGCGATCGACCTGAAAGCCCCTATCGTCCAAGGCCTCGCCCTGACGGATATAGCCATAACCGGTTTCCGGACCCGTCGGCGCGATCCCGAAGGTCACGAGCCAGCCATCGGCCGCCAGCGCCGCCGCCCCGCCGATCGCGGCTTCGAACGCCGCGATATCGGCGATCACCTGATCGCTGGGCATGACGAGCATCGGCGTCTCGGGTGGCAAGGCAAGCGCGGCCAGCGCGATGGCCGGTGCCGTGTTGCGCGCCTCGGGTTCGAGTATCATCTCCGCCTCGCCGGCCAACGCCTGCAATATCTCCGCCTGCGCCGCCCCGCCGACGAGCAGCGGCGGGCCGAATCCTTCACCGCTCACCCGGTCCATCGTCCGTTCGAGCATCGTCGTTTCGCCGGTCAGCGGCAGGAACTGTTTCGCGCGCGCGGCGCGCGACAGCGGCCAGAGCCGCGTGCCGCTGCCGCCGGTCAGGATGACGGGAATGATGGGTGGCTTCGTCATCCCATCCTTATGACGGGTCCGTGCGACAGGCGAAAGCCACTAGCCCGCTTCGCGATAATAGCGGCTCCAGATGTCCTTCCCCCGCGCATCATAGTCTTTCATCGCCGCGACCAGCGAAGCGCGCAGGGTGCTGTCGACCATCTCCTCGGGCAGGAGCGGATCGAGATTGATGAGCCGGATCGCCGCCTGGCCGAGCAGCAGGGTCTCGCGCGCGGCCTCGGCCAGAGGGAGACCCTCGATCCGCGCGGCGCTGGTCTCGATCGCGGCGAGCGCTTCGGCGTAGCGGGCCTGGAGCGCTTCCACATCCCAGAGCGTCCGGAAATCGACGCCTTCGGGTGATGCGTAATCGCTGAGTTCGAACAGCATCGCCTTGTCGTCGAGACCGATCGCGACGAGCTCGGCCCGCAAATCGCGGAGTCCGGTCGTGAGATTGGCCGGGCGTACCCAGAGATCGGGTTCGGCCTCGGCGAACCCATGCAGTTTGAGCGCCTGCGACCGCGCGGTCAGCTGCTTGCGGTCCGTGCGGCCGAGATTGCCGGCCGGCACGGCGAGCCAGCCGCCATCCCAGGGTCTGGTCCGTTCGCCGACCCGGCGCCAGCCGCGCACCTGATCGCGCAAGGGGCGCGAGCCGGCGCCCGAGACATACAGTCCGCGCCCCGCGCTTTCGAGCAGGCCTTCCTTCGTCAGCCGGGTCGCGGCCATCCGCATCGCGCTGTCCTCGATGCCGAAGGCGTTGCCGGCGGCGACGAACTGCGCCGCCGTCATCTGCCGCGTGCCGATGGCGTTCATCAGCGACAGGATTAGCCCCCGTCCCGTTACCTCCTGTGCGTCCGGCGACTCGAATGAAACAGTAATTGACATAATATGCGATTATCCGTTATAAATACCGCCGACATATGACAAGGAGTCGCGCGTGTCGAAAACCGTAAGCCTGTCCGATGCCGTCACCAAGGACGAGCTGCGCGCACTTGTCAAAACCTCGGACGTGAAGGCGCTGGGGATATTGCTCGTCAATTATGCGATCATCGCGGGCGCATTCGCGGTCGCGATCCTGTGGCCCAATCCGCTGACGATCCTGCTCGCTATTGCGCTGCTCGCCGGGCGGCAGCTCGGCCTGGCCGTGATGATGCATGATTGTGCGCACCACGCCTTCTTCTCCAGCCGGCGGATCAACGAATTTGTCGGCCACTGGCTGACCGGCGGCCCGATGAACGTCTCGGTTCACGCCTATCGCGCCTATCATCTGAAGCATCACCAGCATGCGGGGACCGAGAAGGACCCGGACATCCCGCTCGTCAAAAACTATCCGGTGAGCCGGGACAGCCTGCGCCGCAAGTTCACGCGCGACTTTACCGGGCAGACGGGCATACGCGACCTGATCTTCAAACTGCGCAAGCTGAAACTGCCCAAGGACCTGCCTTGGCTCGTCTTCCATGGTGCGCTGTTCGCAGCGCTCTGGGCGGTCGGCGCGCCATGGGCCTACGCGCTGTGGTGGGGGGCGGAGCTGTTCGTCTATCCGGCGATAACCCGGCTCCGCAATATCGGCGAGCATGGCGTGGTGAAGGACCGGCTGAGCCTCGAACCGCGCGACAATACCAATACGACGCTCGCCAGTCCGATCGAGCGGCTGTTCGTCGCGCCCAATTTCGTCAACTATCATTGCGAGCATCATCATTTCGCGGCCGTGCCGCCCTATAACCTGCCCAGGCTTCACCGCCTGCTCCGCGAACGGGGCTATTTCGATCGGCATGATTGCGTGACGCGCGGTTATCGCAATGTCATCCGCCGCGCGGTGCGCGCCGATGCCGTGCCGGCTGCCGCCTGACATGGCGCGGGGCGAAGACGCCATCGCCGAAGCCGATATCGCGCAGTGGCTCGGCGGCCGCTCCTTCGCCGATTGCAAAGCCGAGTTCGACGAGGCCGGCTATATCATCTTCGAAAACGTGCTCGACGCCGACGCGGTGGCGCGGCAACGCGCGGCGTTGCAGCCCTGGCTCGAAGCGGATGTCACCGGGCGCAACGATTTCGAGGGGCTCAAATCGAACCGCGTCTATGCGATGCTCGCCAAGTCGCCGGTCTTCGCCGAACTCGTCATCCATCCGCTCGCGCTCGCCTTTGCCGAGGCGGATTTGGGGCGGAGCTGCCTGCTCTCGGCCTGTCTCGCGATCAACCTCCAGCCGGGCGAAACCGTCCAACCCTGGCATTATGACGACAGCCATTTGCGGGTCGACCGGCCGCGCGATTCTTTCGGCGTCAGCACCTTCTGGGCGATCGATCCGATGACCGAGGACAATGGCGCGACCGAGCTTCTGCCCGGCAGCCATGAATGGCCGGAGAACAGCATCGACGGCGCGAACACGGCCGCGGACTTCGCCAATACCGAGGTCCGCGATGTGGACGACGATCCCGGTGCGCGGGACGATGCGATCAAGGCGATGATGCCGGCGGGGTCGCTGATGGTGACGAAGGGAACGCTCTGGCATCGCGGCGGAGCGAACCGGTCGGGCGCACCGCGGCTGATCGTCACCCCGCAATATTGCCCGGGCTGGGCGCGGCAGCTCGAGAACATGGCGATGACGATGACGCCCGAACAGGCGGCGACGCTGCCCGAGCGCGCGCGCGAACTGATCGGCTATTCGATCCACCCGCCGTTCATGGGTTATGTCGACGGCATGCACCCGAACCGGGTATTGGAAGGGGAGAATCGGCAAGGAGCATAAGGCATGGCGGGATCGGCAATCGTATTGGGCGTGGGTGCGGAAAACGGACTGGGCGCCGCGATCGCCCGCCGTTTCGCGAAGGCCGGTCTCCATGTGATCGCCTCGGGCCGGACGCAGGAAAAGCTCGACGCCGTCATCGATACGATCAAGGCCGATGGCGGCAGTGCCGAGGCGCGGGTCGCCGATGCCACGGACGCCGCGCAGGTCGAGACACTATTCGCCGACGTCGCCGCCAACGGACCGATCGATGCGGTCATTCACAATGTCGGTAACAATGCGATCATCCCGTTCGAAGAGCTGACGGCGGAACGGTTCGAGCGGTTCTGGCGGGTCTGCTGCCTCGCCGGCATGCTTACCGCCAAGGCGGCGATGCCGATCCTGGCCGCGCAGGGCCATGGCTCGCTGCTGTTCACCGGCGCCTCGGCGTCGCTGCGCGGCAAACCGGATTTCGCGCATTTCGCCGCGGCGAAGGCCGGCCTCAGAATGCTCGCCCAGTCTCTGGCGCGCGAATATGGGTCGCAGGGCGTCCATGTCGGCCATGTTATCGTCGATGGCGTGATCGACGGCGAAATGGTGCGCAGCATCGCTCCGGAATATCTCGATCGGCTTGGCGATGATGGCGGGCTCGACCCCGACGCGATCGCCGAAAATTACTGGCATCTGCACGCCCAGCCGCGTTCGGCCTGGACGCACGAGCTGGATTTGCGCCCGTTCAGGGAAAACTGGTAGCTAGGTGGCGCGAGCCAATTAACTGATTCAAAACAAGAAAGCTCTATCGCGCTCGCGTGAAGCGTCCGCCGTGGCGTAAAACATCCCGACAGCATCCATTGTGTCGGATTTCTTTACGATTTGCGGCTAAGATACTCTTCACAGAAAGCAATAACGGACGTTTTCCAGCGTGATCAGGCTGTTCAAACATTATGTGCCTAATGCGGTGCTGCTGCTGGGCATCATGGATTTCATCCTGCTGCTCGTCGCGGCGGAACTCGGCTGGATCTACCGGCTGAGCCAGATCGGCAGCATCCCGGAGCCGGCGACGACGCGGATTCCCGAATTGCTAGCCTTTGCCGTTGCGCTGGAAATCGCGATGATCGCAGTCGGCGTATACGGGATCGAGGCACTCAACTCGCTGCGCTTCGCGCTGGCGCGACTGCTCGTCGCCATTTCGATCGGCATCATCTGCCTATCGGCGATTTTCTTCCTCGTCCCCGATCTCTCGCTCTGGCGGTCGAACCTTTTCTATTCGATGATCATCTCGACGGCGCTGCTGTTCGGGATGCGGATATTGCTCGGCAAGACGCTGGGCGGCACCGCGTTCAAGCGGCGGCTGGTCGTGCTCGGTGCCGGCAGCCGCGCCCGGCGGATCAAGGAACTCGCAAAGGATCCGGGCTCGGGCTTCGTCGTCGTCGGCTATATCGCGATGAACGACGGGGCGCAGGAAATCCCCGAGGCGATCAACCGCGATGCGATCTACAATCTCGCCGACCATGTCGTGCTGCTCAACGCGTCGGAAGTCGTGCTGGCGCTCGAGGAACGGCGCAACGCGCTGCCGCTCGACGACCTGCTCCGGATCAAGACTACCGGCGTCCATGTCAACGACCTCTCGACCTTTCTCGAACGCGAGACGGGCCGCGTCGATCTCGACAGCGTCAATCCGAGCTGGCTGATCTTCTCCGACGGCTTTTCGAGCGGACGGCGCATCTCGAGCGCGCTCAAGCGCCTGTTCGATATCGCCGCGAGCGCGGCGCTCCTCGTCGTTACCGCGCCGGTCATCCTGCTGACCGCGATCGCGATCAAGCTGGAAAGCCGCGGCCCGGCCTTTTTCCGGCAGAAACGCGTGGGCCAATACGGCCAGGAGTTCGAGCTCATCAAATTGCGTTCGATGCGCGACGATGCGGAAAAGGAAGGCGAAGCCGTCTGGGCGCAGAAGAACGATCCGCGGGTGACCCGGGTCGGCAAATTCATCCGCATGATCCGGATCGACGAACTGCCCCAGGCCTGGACCGTGCTGAAGGGCGAGATGAGCTTCGTCGGCCCGCGGCCCGAGCGCAAGCAGTTCGTCGACGATCTGGCGACCAAGATGCCCTATTATGCCGAACGGCACATGGTGAAGCCGGGGATCACCGGCTGGGCGCAGGTCAACTATCCCTATGGCGCGAGCCTCGAGGATGCGCGGCACAAGCTCGAATACGACCTCTATTATGCGAAAAACTACACGCCGTTTCTCGACCTGCTGATCCTGCTCCAGACGGTGCGGGTCGTTATCTGGCCGGAAGGCGCGCGCTGAGATGATCGCGCAAGCCGGCATCTGGAGCCATGCGATCGCGGCCGTGCTGTTCGGCGCTCTCGCCCTGTGGCAGTTCGCCAGCCAAGAGCGCCGCGCGGTTATGGCGATCCTCGGCGTTGCCTTCCTGCTGACCGCCATATGGGCGGCGCTCGCATCGGTCACCGCGCCTCATTCGATCCTTTCCGGACTCGGCGAGACGGCCCGCAATCTGGGCTTTTTGACCTTCATGTTCGTTCTGCTGCAGCGGGGGCTTGGCGAAGACCGGCGGCCCTTTATCGGGCTCATCTATGTCGCACTGTTCTCGGTCGCCCTGCTCCAGGTCATGATCAACGGCGCGCTCGGCGTGCTGACAGCCAGCGAGGAGTTGCAGACGCTCGCATACGAATCGACCGTCATTCTCGATCTGTGTTTCGCAATCGGGGCGCTTCTCCTCGTCCATGCGCTCTATACTTCGGCCGCGCCGGAAACCCGCTGGGGCATTCGCCTGACGATGATCGCGATCACCGCCATGTGGGCCTATGACCTCAACCTCTACACGCTCGCCTGGCTGACCGGCCGGCCGCCTGTCGAACTGCTGGCGTTGCGCGGCGTCCTGATGATCGGGCTGGTCCCGACCTTCCTCCTCGCCACGCGTCGCAATGCGGAACTCAAGATGAAGCTCTCGCGCAAGGTGACCTTCCGCTCGCTCTCGCTGCTCGCCATCGCCGGCTATTTCCTGGCGATGTTCTTCGCCAGCCAGCTGATCGATCTGGTCGCGGGAAGCAGCGCCGCGCTCGTCCAGGTCGCGTTCGTCTTCCTGCTGTCGGTCGGCGCGGTCGTGCTGCTGCCGTCGAAGCGGGTGCGGGGCTGGTTGCGGGTCAAGGTCGCCAAGCATCTGTTCGAGCATCGTTACGATTACCGGGCGGAATGGATCCGGTTCAATCACACGCTCGCTCAATCCGGCGCCGATGCCGGTCCGCTCGACGTTCGCGTGGTGCAGGCGCTTGCCGAAATCACCGAAGCGCAGGGCGGCCTGCTCCTGCCGCGCAATGCGCAGGGACAGTTGCAGCCCGGGGCGCGCTGGAACTGGGACGAACTGTCCGGGGTCCGGGCGACCACGGATCGCGCGCTGGGCGACTGGCTCGAGGCCAGCGGGCATATCGCCGAACTCGATCCGCTGCGCGGCGGCAAGCATGGCAACCCGCTGGAAATCGCGACGCTCGTGCCGCGCTGGATGATCGACGCGCCGGATGCCTGGGTCTTGGCGCCGCTGATCCATCGCGACCGGCTCGTCGCCGCGATTCTGCTGAAACGCCCGCGGGTCGACCGGACGCTCGACTGGGAGGATCTCGATCTGCTCCGGATCGTCGGCCGGCAGGCGGCTAGCTATCTCGCCGAATCGCACAGCCAGGATGCGCTCGCCGAGGCGCGGCGCTTCGATGAGTTCAACCGCCGCTTTGCCTTCATCCTCCACGATATCAAGAATCTGGTCAGCCAGCTCAGCCTCGTCGCGCGCAATGCCGAGCGCCATGCCGACAATCCCGAATTTCGCGCCGACATGATCGCCACCTTGCAGGATTCGGTCGGCAAGATGAACGATCTGCTCGCCCGGCTCGCACCCAAGGAGCGCAGCCGCAGCGTGGCGCCGCGTCCCGTCGGTCTCAGGAAGCTGGCCGAACAGATTGCCGCGCAGAAGGGCGATGCGCATCCGATCCGCCTGGCGGCCGGGTCCGGGTGCCGGGCGCTGGCCGATCCGTTCCGGCTCGAAACCGCACTGACCCATCTCGTCCAGAATGCGATCGATGCCAGCCCGCCCGATGCGCCGGTCTGGCTGGCCGTCGGCGGCGACGGCGCGGAAGTATGGATCGCCGTCGAGGACAGCGGCGAAGGGATGGATCCGGCGTTCGTGCGCGACAAGCTGTTCCGCCCGTTCAGCACGTCCAAGACCGGCGGGTTCGGCATCGGGGCGTTCGAAGCGCGTTCGCTCGTCGCGGAGATGAACGGACGCGTCGACGTCGACAGCCGGCCGGGCGAAGGCACGCGCTTCACGATCACCCTGCCTGCCGCCGATAGGGCGGTCATGGCGGACAAAGACAGAGAGACCGCATAGTGGCCGACAAGAAACCCGTTCTCCTGATCATCGAAGACGATGAAGGGCTCCAGCGTCAGCTGCGCTGGGCCTATGAAGACTATGAGGTCGTCGTGGCCGGAGACCGCGAAACCGCGATCGACATGCTGCGCCAGCATGAACCCGCTGTCGTCACGCTCGATCTCGGCCTGCCGCCCGATCCCGACGGAACGAGCGAAGGCTTTGCCACGCTCGAGCAGATCCAGACGCTCAAGCCCGATACCAAGATCATCATCGCGTCCGGGCATGGAGCCCGCGAAAGCGCCCTCCGCGCCATATCGAGCGGGGCCTATGACTTCTACCAGAAGCCGGTCGATATCGACGATCTCGGCCTGATCGTCGCGCGTGCCTTCCAGCTCCACGCGATCGAGCGCGAGAATGAACGGCTGGCCAGCCGGGTCGGCGGCGGCGACGATACGGTGCTGGGCGGCATGATCACGGCCGCGCCCGAAATGCTGAAAGTCGCGCGGACGATCGAGCGCGTCGCCTCGGCCGATGTGTCGGTCATGCTGCTGGGCGCGAGCGGCACCGGCAAGGAACTGCTCGCCCGCGGGCTGCACGACGAGGGCCCGCGCGCCGACAAGCCGTTCGTCGCGATCAACTGCGCGGCGATCCCGGAAAACCTGCTCGAGGCGGAGCTGTTCGGCTATGAGAAGGGCGCCTTCACCGGGGCGGTGAAGACGACCGAAGGCAAGATCGAACTGGCCGAGGGCGGCACGCTGTTCCTCGACGAGGTCGGCGACATCCCGCTGCCGCTCCAGGTAAAGTTGCTGCGCTTCCTGCAGGAGCGCGTCGTCGAACGGATCGGCGGGCGCAAGACGATCCCGGTCGATGTCCGTATCGTCTGCGCCACGCATCAGGATCTCGACACGATGATCGCCGAGAAAAGCTTTCGCGACGATCTCTACTACCGGCTCGCCGAGATCGTCGTCACCATTCCCTCGCTGGCCGAACGGCCGGGCGACGCGACCTTGCTGGCCCGGCATTTCCTGCGCAAATATGCGGGCGAGATGAACTCGCCGGTCAAGGGGTTCGCGCCCGAGGCGCTGGCCGCGATCGAGGGATGGTCCTGGCCGGGCAATGTGCGCGAACTCGAAAATCGCGTGAAGCGCGCCGCGATCATGGCCGATGGCAAGCTGGTCAGCGCATCCGATCTCGATTTCGAAGGGGATGAGGAAGACGAACCGCTGAACCTCAAGGCGGTGCGCGAGATTGCCGACCGCAAGGCTATCCGGCTCGCCTTGTCGCGCTCGGAAAACAATATCTCGCAGGCCGCGAAGCTGCTCGGGATCAGCCGCCCGACGCTCTACGACCTGCTCAAGCAATATGATCTGAGCCCGTGAGCAGGCGGCGGCGCAAACGGCCATCGCGCCCCGCCCGCAAGCCCGTCCCGTTCCGGACGATAATCGGGCTGGGTGCCGGGATCGTGCTGGTGCTAGCGGTCGGTGCGCTGCTGCTGATGCGCGGCAGCGACCCGGCTGGCGCCTATGCGCGGGCCGAGGCCTATGAAGCGACCGGCGATCTGCGCGCGGCCCGGGTCGAGGCGATGAACGCCGTCGATCATGCATCGGACAACGAGGCGGCATGGCGGTTGCTGGCGCGAACCCAGCTCGCGCTCGGCGATGGCGGTGCGGCGCGCACGACGATCGAGCGTGCGCGCAATGCCGGCGTCCCGCCCGAGCGGACGCGCCACCTGATGGCCGAGGCCGTGCTTCTCGCCGGCGATGCCGAGGGTGCGCTGGGCGAGACCGAAAATGTCGTGATCGCGCCCGAATTCTTCGCCGCCGCGGTGCGGGTGCGCGGCCGGGCCTTCCAGGCGCTGGGGCGCACGGCCGCAGCCGCGGAGGCTTTCACGATGGCGATCGAGGACGATTCCGAAAGCGCCGGCCTGTGGGTTGACATCGCCCGGTTCCGTCTGGTCAACGGCGAACAGGCGGGTGCGATCGATGCCGTGAACGAAGCGCTCACCGTCGATCCCGCCGATATCGAGGCGCTGATCCTCAAGGGCCGGATGGTCCGCGATCAATACGGCCTCGTCGCCAGCCTCGCCTGGTTCGACCGGGCTCTCGAGGTCGACGACCGCAATATCGAAGCGCTGCTCGAACGGGCGGCGACCCTGGGCGAGATCGGCCGGATGACGGAGATGCTGGAGACGACGCGCCGGGTGCTGGCGTTCGAGCCCGGCAATGCACAGGCGCTGTACCTGCAGGCTGTAATGGCCGCGCGGGCGCGCAATTATCCGCTGGCACGGCGGTTGATCTCGCTGACCGGCGGCGCGCTGGACCGAGCGCCGGCCATGTTGCTGCTGCAGGCCGGTCTCGATTATCGCGCGCAGAATTACGAAGCCGCGATCCGGCGGCTCAATCGGCTGCTCGAAATCCAGCCGGCCAACCATGCCGCGGTTCGCCTGCTCGGCGCGGCCAAATTCCATGCCGGCGACATGCCCGCGGCGATCGCGGCACTGGCGCCGCTGGCGGACCGGCCCGATGCGGACAGCTATGTGCTGACCCTGATCGGGCGAGCCTGGGAACGGGAGGGCGACTTCGATCGCGCCGCACCCTATCTGGCGCGCGCCGCGCGCCCGGCGCGCACCGGGCTCACGCCGCTCGGCGCGCCGCCCGAGGATGCCGCGGCCCTCGCGCTGATCGAGCGCGATGCAAGGCAAGAGGGCGGGGCCCGGGCCGAGGTCGAGCTGATCCGCGCCTATCTCGCGCTCGGGCGAACGGGCGATGCGCTCGCGCGCGCGGAGCGGCTGCGCACCGCCAATCTCGGCGCGCCCGATGCGCATCTGATCTATGGCGATGCGCTGGGCGCGGTCGGCCGCTATGGCGACGCGGCGGCGGCCTATGCGACGGCCGCCAATATCCGCTTTTCCGAACGCGCCGCGCTCGGCATGTTCGAGGCGCTGCAGCGCGTCGGCCAGCCCGAAGAGGCGCTGCGCGTGCTGACCCTGTTCCGCCAGCAGAATCCGCGCAACATCGCGACCGGCCTCGTTTCGGCGCAGCTCAACCTGCAGGCCGGCCGCTGGCCGCAGGCCGCCGCGATCCTCGAACAGCTCAGGCGGCGCATCGGCGATCGCGATGCCGCGATCCTCGCCAACCTCGCCTGGGCGCGATACGAGATGGGGGAAGCCGAGCGTGCGACGGCGCTGGCCCGCCGCGCCTATCTGCTGCTCCCGATGAACGCGTCGACGAGCGAGATTTACGGCTGGATTCTCGCGGACAGCGGTGCGGACCGGACGCTCGGTCTCGAACTGCTCGAAAAGGCGCGGTCGCTGGCGCCGGACGACCCGCAGATCGCCGAACGATTAGTGGAGGCACGGTCGCGGGCCGGATAGGCGACTGGCATCGCGGCACGGTTAGCGGCTAAGACCGTCGCATGACCGACGACGCCCTTTCCCGGATCGCCGACGCGCTGGATCGGATCGCCCCGCTGCCCGGCACGCCCGCCGATCCGCTGGCCGATCCCGCCTATGTCTGGCGCGGCGACCGGCTCCATGCCGCGCAGCATTTCTTGCCGCTGCCGCTTGCGCTGCTGACCGGGATAGACACGCAGAAAGAGGCCGTGCTCGAGAATAGCCGCCGGCTCGCGCGCGGCGCGGCGGCGCACGACATCCTGCTCTGGGGTTCGCGCGGTTCGGGCAAATCGATGCTCGCCAAGAGCGCAATCGCGGCGTTGCAGGCGGACGGCGACAATCTCGCCTTGGTCGAGGTCGCGCCCGACCGGCTCGACAGCCTCCCGGACCTGTTCGCGCTGCTCGCCCCGGTGGATCGCGCTTTCGTCCTGTTTATAGACGATATCGGTTTCGACGGCGATGCGGTTGCCGCCCGGGCGCTGCGCTCGCTGCTCGAGGGCGGGGCCGAGGCGCGGCCGGCCAATATGCGGCTCTACGTCACCTCGAACCGCCGCCATATCGTGCCACGCTCGATGGCCGAGCAGGACGATCCGGTGAACCCGCGCGACGCGCGCGACGACAGCCTCGCGCTCTCCGACCGGTTCGGTCTCAGCCTGGGCTTCCATGCGGCGAGCCAGCCCGATTATCTGGCGATGGTCGCGGCCTATGCCGCCCATTTCGATCTCGCCTTCGACGAAACCGATGCGATCGGCTGGGCGACCCGGCGCGGCGGCCGTTCGGGCAGGGTGGCATGGCAATATGTGGTGGAACTGGCGGGCCGCGCGGGGCGTTCGCTCGGTTAGCCAAAAGAGCAGGACAGGCGAGCCTGAATCATTCGAACGGTCCGCCCGGATCATCGGGATCGTCATCGCCGCCCGTTGCCATCTCGCCTTCGGCCATGCCGTTCATGGCTTCGGCCGCTTCGTCCATCGCCTCTTCCCCCTCGGCCATCGCCTCCTCGGCCGTTTCTTCGACGGCCAGGGCCTCAGCGTCCGCGGCCTGTTCCGTGGCGGTTTCCGCACATCCGGCGATGGCCAACGGCCCAGCCAGCATCAAAAACAGATGAATTGATCTTCTCATATATTCCTCCTCGTTGTCATGGTGCCGAATCTATCCTTGGCCGGCATGGAGGACGGCGAGCGCGCCAATATCGCCGTCACAAACGTCCGCCAAGCTCACCAGGACCCGGTTCTTCCACCACAAATTCTCTTCGTTGCGGCCGAACAGGCCCTGCCAGGCGCCGTCGGTCTCTTGGACGGTAGCCGAAATGCGGGCGACTTCGAGATCGCACCGAACGACGAAATCGAAGATCCGTATGTCCCGTTCGCCCGGTTCGATGTCATGTTCTGCGATCCCCGAAAAACGGCGTACCCGGTCGAACCGCAATTCGCTCTGATTGGCGAAGCCGCGAGCCGCCTGATAGATACCCGGACGCTGCGGATAGAAGCGCGGCACGGGATCGCTCCGCAGGCAATCGGCTGGATACTGCGCCGTGGCCGTCGGTTCGAAATAGATCCATGGCCGCCAAAGCGTTCGCGGCCAGTATTCGGGCGGGAGTGCCACAATGTCCAGGAGGCACAGAGTGTTGGGTAGTACGCTCAGCAGTCGTACATCCCAGCGCTCGAGTTCGAGCAGCGTATGGCCGGCATTTTCGACGATCACTTTGGCTTCGATCAGGGCATGGTTCTCGTCGAGCCGGACGGCGGTGACTTCCAGGTCGAGGATCGCGTGGGGCTCCGTCCGCCGGTCGAAAAAATACCAGGAGCCGGCCGCGATCAGCGCGACGACGGTGATCGCCGCTTGCAGGGTCTGCGCGATATATTTGGGCCGCTCGTCCTCCGGATAGGTGCGCGCCAGCCACCCCATCGAGAGATAGAGCAGCAGGAATGCAACGATGCAGATCAGGAATACGATATCGCCCTCCCGTCGCGTCGCGCGTGTCCTAGCGCGGATTTGACGCCGGCGAGCCGGAGATGGCACCGGGATGGATCAAATCGGGCGGCTCGCGCTTTGATCCTTCGACACCAGCTTCAACCGGAAAGAACGAGAATGAAACTCTATTACAGCCCCGGCGCCTGCAGCCTTGCGAGCCATATCGCGCTTGTCGAAAGCGGGCGGGACTTCGACGCCGTGAAAGTCGATCTGTCCCGGCACGAGACCGAAAATGGCCAGGATTTTTACGGGATCAGCAAGCGCGGTTATGTCCCGGTCATCGAGACCGATGAGGGCGTGCTGACCGAAAATCCGGCCGTTCTCGCCTATCTCGCGCGGTACACCGATGCCGCGCCCGAGGGCCGGGCCTGGTACAAGATGCTCGAATGGATCGGCTATGTCGGCTCGGAGATCCACGGCGCCTACGGCCCTCTGTTCGGCAATGGCGGCGAGGCCGAAAAGGTGAACGCGAAGGACGAGGTCGCGCGCAAATTCCGGGTCGCGGTGGATATTCTCGACCGGGACGACTGGCTCGTCGCCGACCGGCCGACCGTCGCCGACAATTATCTGTTCGTGACGACGCTCTGGGCGCGCAAGATGGGGATCGATACGCCTGACTGGATCGCCGATTTCCGCGACCGCAATCTCGCGCGCGACAGCGTGAAGAAAGCGATGGCGGCTGAGGGGCTCGGCTAGCCGGCTTCCAGCGCCTCGGCCATTTCCGCCACCTCGAGCCAGCGTTCCTCATGCGCGGCGCGGGTGGCGCGGGCGTCCTCGATCTCCTTGGTCAGCGCATGGAACCGGTCGGGGTCGCGCCGGTAGAGATCGGGATCGGCAAGTTCGGCCTCGGCCTTGGCGGTCGCCGTGTCGATCTTGTCGATCTCGCCGGGCAACCGGTCGAGATCGCGCTGGTCCTTGTAGCTGAGCTTGGTCGGTTTCGACGGCGACGGCGGGGCGGACGGCGAAGCTTTCGGCCTGGCGGCGGGCTTGCGCGTTTCCGCGCGCGGCTTGCGCCGCCGCTCCCAGTCCTCGTAACCGCCTGCAACGATATCGACCGTGCCCGAGCCGTCCAGACCGAGCGTCACGGTGACGGTTCGGTCGAGAAAGTCGCGGTCATGGCTGACGATCAGCACCGTGCCCTCATAATCGGCAATGACTTCCTGCAAGAGGTCGAGCGTCTCCATGTCGAGATCGTTGGTCGGCTCGTCGAGCACCAGCAGGTTGGACGTCTTTGCGAATTCGCGCGCCAGCAACAGCCGCGAGCGTTCGCCGCCCGAAAAGGTACCGATCCTGGCATCGGTGAGCGTCGGATCGAACAGGAAATCCTTCAGATACGCCTCGATCCGCTTGGGCGTGCCGTTCACATCGATCCAGTCGCTACCCTCGGTCAGCACGTCGCGGACGCGTTTTTCCGGTTCCATCAGCGCGCGCTGCTGGTCGATGATCACGGCATCGAGCGTCTTCGCGCGCTTCACGCGCCCCGTATCGGGCTGGATCTCGCCGGTCAGAAGCTTGAGTAGCGTCGTCTTGCCCGCGCCGTTCGCGCCGACGATGCCGATCCGGTCGCCACGCTGAATCTTGAGGGTGAAATCGTCGATGATGGTGCGGTCGCCATAGCTCTTGGAGACCTTGCGCGCGTCGATCACGCTCTTTGCCTTCACCTCGTCGCTCTCGACAGAGAGCTTGGCGACGCCCGTCGGGCCGAGCATCTTCTCCCGCTGCGCGCGCAGCTCGTACAGCTTCGTCAGCCGTCCCTGGTTGCGTTTGCGCCGCGCGGTGACGCCGCGATGCAGCCAGTGCGTCTCGATCTTCAGTTTCGCGTCCATCCGCTCGGCGGCCTTCGCCTCCTCGGCGTAGATTTTCTCGACCCAGGCGTCGTACCCGCCAAAGCCGATCTCGGCGCGGCGGAGATTGCCGCGGTCGAGCCACAGGGTCGAGCGGGTCAGGCGTTTGAGGAACGTCCGGTCATGGCTGATCGCGATGAAGGCGCCCGTGTAGCGGCCGAGCCAGTCTTCGAGCCAGTCGATCGCGGTCAGGTCGAGATGGTTGGTCGGCTCGTCGAGAAGGAGCAGGTCCGGATTTTGCGCGAGCGCCCGGGATATCGCCGCTCGCCGCCGTTCCCCGCCCGATGCGGTGTCGGCAGGCGTATCGAGATCGATGCCGAGCTGGCCCGCGATCGCCTCTATCTCGTGCGGCGCGGGCGCATCCTCGCCATCGAGCGCCCAGTCTTTCAGCGTCGCATGGCCCACCATATCCGGGTCCTGTTCGAGCAGCACGACGCGCGTGCCCGGCTGGATCGTTCGCCGCCCCTCATCGGCCTCTATCTGGTCGGCCAGCAGGCGGAACAGCGTCGTCTTGCCCGTCCCGTTGCGGCCGATCAGCGCGAGCCGGTCGCGCGCACCGATATGAAGGTCGAGCCCGCGGAACAGCCAGCCCGTGCCCTGGTTGAGGCCGAGATTTTCGAAAGAGAGGATGGGTGCGGCCATGGCGGCGCTTCATTCCGCGACGCCGCCTGCTTGTCAAAACTATTCGCGCCGCGACTTAGCAGGTCAGATCGCCATATTCGAAGCCATGGGTCGGCGTCGCCAGGAGCCGTGGCAGCCCGAAATACTCGGCAACGTCGCGGGCGCCGCGATTGCAGAACTCCTCGACTTCGGCGAATTGCGGATAGCTGTAATATTGGGCGGCCCAGTCGGCCTCATCCTTCGCGCGAACCTTCTTTCGCCCGTGTTTCGCTTTGCGCAGCTTTCGATACGCGTCCCATTGCTGCCGCCGGACCCGGTCTCCGGCTTCGCAGCCATGGATCACTTCGTGCAGCGCGATGAATTCCAGTCCGCCCGAATGCGCGCCCCATCCGAGTACGGTCGAATAACGGATCGTCGAGACCTTGCTGGGAAAATCGAACATGCCGCCATAGCCCGGCTGGAAGGCATCGCCGACGACGAGAAAATGGATCTTGTCCCACACCGCGTTGAACTCTTTGGCGGTCAGTTCGCTGCCGTCGGCGAAGGGTATCGACCATTGTTTGCCGAGCTGCGCGATAGTGTTCGTGAAGCTGTCGATGAACCGCCGGAGATGGACGTCCGCGTCGCGGATCGCGATGATGGTTTCCGGCTTCAGCTCGTCGGATATCTTGTTCGATACACTGGCCATGGCCGTGGCATCGTGCGCCCATTCCGGGCCGGTTGCGATTTCAGAACGATCCGAAGTGGAGGGTATCGGACGGGCAGTCGCGCCGTACCTCGGCCGGCGGTCAGTCCCGACGGGTCCGGATCAGCGGCAGCCCGCCGTCCGGTTTCAGGGTCACGGTGCCGACCGGGCGCACGATATGGCCCGGCGGGAGTTGGAAGCGCCAGGCCGCAAGCCAGTGGGCGAGAATGACCAGCGCCTCGACGATCGAAAAGCGCATGCCGACACAGACGCGCGGCCCGCCGCCGAACGGGACATATTGGAAGCGATGCTGCTTCGCCTTGGCATCCGGCAGAAACCGGTCGGCGTCGAACGCATCGGGATCGTCCCACAGCGCCTTGTGGCGATGCAACACCCAGGGCCAGATCGAGACGATATCGCCGGGCTCGACCGCCGTGCCGCTCAGCTCGTCATGCCCGATCGCCTGGCGATCGAAGCGCGGCACGGGCGGATAGAGACGCAACGTCTCGTCGAGGACGCGGCGGAGCAGGGGGAGGCGGTCGGCCAGAGTCGCCGGCTCTCCGTCGGCAAGCGCGGCCCGGGCTTCCGCCGCGGCCTGCTCCTGCAGATCGGGCTGGGCGGCGAGCGTATAGAGCGTCCAGGTGACCGCATTGGCCGTGGTCTCATGCCCGGCGAGGTAGAAGGTCGCCGCATTGTCGACCGCCAGCTGCAGCGCTTCGGCCGGGCTGAAACGGTCGTGCAGGTCGC
Organism: Parasphingopyxis algicola; assembly: GCF_013378075.1. Classification (GTDB taxonomy): domain Bacteria; phylum Pseudomonadota; class Alphaproteobacteria; order Sphingomonadales; family Sphingomonadaceae; genus Parasphingopyxis; species Parasphingopyxis algicola. Next base: position 2,650,181 of record NZ_CP051131.1, read on the forward strand.
TGATCAATTGCCCGAGAAAATCGTCGCCGCCATCGGGCAGCCGGTCGCGCACCACATTGGCGAGCGTCCGGCGCAGCTCCTTCTGCGCGCGCTGGCCCGCGCGCATCGTGCGGTTCCAGGGCACGGGCGGCAGGCCGAGAATCGCCGACAGCCGCACCTCGCCTCCGGCCTTGAGCGAGGCGGCGATATTGTGCATCGCTTCGGGCGTTTTAAGCCGGGGATCGCCGCCGAACAGCGTATCGGCGATGATCGTCATCGTCGTCGCCGTCGCTTCGGCCGCCATGTCGCCGGTGGAGCCGTCCGGCCAGCCGGCCATGCGCGCCTCGGCGGTAGACGCGAAAATGGACGCGACACTCTCGACCGCGCCGGGCGTGAAGCTCGCCGCGACGATCCGCCGCTGCGCGCGCCACAGATCGCCGTCCGCGCTCAACAGCCCCTTGCCGATCATCGGCGCGATCAGCTTCTTGACGATATCGGGCTTGGCATAATTGGCGGCATTGGTCTGGAGCACCCGCTGCACGGCGTCGGGGTCGAGCGGGATATGGACGGTGAAGCGCAACACCTGGCGGCGGATATGCCGTATCTCGAACGCCTTTTGCGACCAGCCATAGACCGAATTGCGCGCCCGCTCGCCAAACAGGCCCCGCCATACCGGCGCGGCGACGGCCTCGCGCGGCGGATGGGGCGGGACGAAGCGCGGTTCGCTCATGGTCGCCGCCGGACGGGCGTTTGCAGTGCCATGCCAGCGGTTTACGCGGCGCGCCGATACGCCTCAAGCCTGTTCGCATGGCCAGGCTGGCATTGCCGACCGGCCCGGCCGTTTTGCTGTTGACCCTTCCAAAGCAGCCTCTTATTAATATTGCGAATCACTCGCATTAGCAAGTGAGGATCCGTAGGGGAATTTCAGTGAGCCGCATATCGTTTCTGGCGACCGCCGCCTTGGCAGGGGTCGCAATCGGCCATTCTCCCGTGCGCGCCGCGGAGGCGGCGATGGACGCCGTCGACGCCCGGCCGGTGATCACCGTAACCGCGACCCGGCTGCCGCAGCTCACCAGCGAGGTGCCGGTGACGGTCACGGTGATTGACGAGGAGGAGATCGCCGATCTGCTCGCCACCGATATCCGTGATATCCTGCGCTTCGAGCCCGGCGTGACCGTCCGCCGCGCGCCGGCGCGGTTCGGCGGCGTGCTCGGATCGACGGGGCGGGATGGAAACGCCGATATCAATATTCGCGGCATCGGCGGCAATCGCGTGCTGATCCAGGTCGACGGCATCCGGGCACCGAACGGTTTCACCTTCGGCGCCCAGGCGGCCGGGCGCGGCGACTATGTCGATATCGGGCTCGTCAAATCGCTGGAAGTCCTGCGCGGACCCGGTTCCGCGCTGTACGGATCGGACGGCCTGGCCGGGGTCGTCAGTTTCCAGACCTCGGATCCCGAGGATCTGCTGGACGAGCAGCGCGCCATCACCGGCTCGCTGCGCGCCACCTATGATTCGGCGAGCGAGGAATTTTCCGAGACCGCGATCCTGGCGGGGCGCACCGGCGACTGGTCGGCGATGATCGCCTATAGCCGGCGCGACGGCGAGGAACTCGACAATGAGGGCGATGTCGGCGGCACCGGCGAGACCCGCACGCGTCCCAATCCGCAGGACACACGCTCCGATGCACTGCTCGGCAAGATTGTCTACGCGCCGCATCCCGATCATCGCATCCGGCTGACCGGCGAGTGGCTCGACAGCCGCGTTTCGGGCGACATATTGAGCGCGCGCGTCACCTCGCCCTTCACCGGCGCGACGACCGACCAGCTGCTCTCGCGCGACACGATCGAGCGGATGCGGTTCAGCCTCGACTGGCGCTATCAGCCGGGTCCGGATCACGACGGGATAATCGATTCCGTTTGGATAGCGTTCTACTGGCAGGATGCCGACAACCGGCAGTTCGCCGACGAGGACAGAAGCGGCCCGACCGACCCGCCCGACCGCTTCCGAACCAATACGTTCGATAACCGGGTGTATGGCGCCCATGCGGAAGCCAGTGCCGGTTTCAGCACGGGCGGCATCGAGCACGACATCGTGTTCGGCGGCGACATCTCCTTCACCAACCAGACTGGCCTGCGCGACGGCGACGTGCCGCCGGTCGGCGAGACTTTCCCGAGCGCGGCCTTTCCCGAGACCGACTTCATGCTCGGCGGCGTGTTCATCGGTAACCGGATGACGATCGGGCCGGTCTCGCTCTTTCCGGCATTGCGTTTCGATTTCTACGATCTCGATCCGAAGGACGATCCGCTGCTGCCGGCTTTCGATCCGGCCGGGCAGGACGGTTCGCGGGTAACGCCCAGGATTGGTGCGGTCGTCGATATGGGATCGGGTTTCAGCGTTTACGCAAATTACGCGCAAGGATTCCGCGCGCCCGAGCCGAGCCAGGTCAACCAGTTCTTCGAGAATTTCATCTTCGGCTACACCTCGCTCCCCAATCCCGATCTCGAGCCCGAGACCAGCGAGACCTGGGAAGGCGGCGTCCGCTATGTCGGCGATATCTTCACCGCCTCGCTGACCGGCTTTATCGGCCGCTACGACGATTTTATCAGCCAAGAGGTCGTTTCGGGCAGTTTCCGTCCGGGCGATCCCGGCGTCTTCCAGTTCGTCAATCTCGAAAGCGTCGATATCGAAGGGCTGGAAGGCCGGGCCTCGTTCGATTTTCCCGGCGGTTTCGATGTCGATGCGAGCTTCGCCTGGGCGACCGGAGACGTCATCCAGCCGGATGGTTCAAAAGCGCCGCTCTCAACGATCAACCCGCTCGAAATCGTGCTCGGCGCGGGCTGGCGCGATCCCGATAACCGGTTCGGCGGCCAGGCGATCATGACCTTCGCCGCGCGCAAGGATCTGGAAGATGCCCAAGGCGTCTGCACCGCTGAGTGTTTCCGGCCCGGCAGTTTCACCGTGTTCGACGTCACCGGCTTCTGGCGGATCAACGACGCCTTCACCTTGCGCGCAGGCCTCTTCAATATTTTCGACACCCGATATGCCTGGTGGGCCGATGTGCGCGGGCTGACCGTCGACGCCCCCGATCTCGACGCCTTCACCCAGCCGGGCCGCAATGTCCGCGTCTCGCTGACCGCCCGTTTTTGACCATGAGGGGAATGACCATGACCAGACCACGCCTTGTTCGCGCCATGCTCGGCGCCGCGCTTTTCACCGCCCTGCCGATTGCGCCCGTCGCGGCTACCGATCCGCTGCCCGAACGCAGCGCCGCCGAGGAAGCGGCCAGCTTCCAGGCCGATCGCGCGGCCATTCTCTCGATGGCGGGCGACTATCGCGTGCGGTTCGATATGCGCGAGACGACGAGCTGGCGGGACGATTACACGCCGCTCGAACCCAAACTGTCCGGCGGCTTCGAAAGCGTCCGCGTGATCGAGGACACGGGGCGTTTCATCAGCCTCCAGCATCTGCTGGTGGTCGGCGATGCCGACAACCCGATGGTCGTCAAGCACTGGCGGCAGGACTGGACCTACGAGCCCGAAACCTATCTCGCCTATGCCGGCGAGGGACGCTGGAACCTCGAACCCGTTCCCGAGGATCGCCGACGCGGCGGCTGGTCGCAGACCGTCTGGCAGGTCGACGATTCCCCGCGCTATGGCGCCTATGGCCGCTGGACCGAAGAAGGCGGCGTGCGGCGCTGGCGGTCGAGCTGGACCTGGCGGCCGCTGGCCCGCCGCGATGCGGTGCGCGATCCGCGCTACGACCGCTACCTCGCGATCAACCGCCACTCGCCGATGCCCGGCGGCTGGGTCCACTGGCAGGACAATATGAAGATGGGCCCGGTCGATGGCGAAGTTGCGCCGTTCGTCCAGGAATCGGTGCTCAACACCTATGCGGTCACCGAGGATTACGACCCGGCGCCGGCCGACGCCTATTGGGAGCAGACTCAAAGCTATTGGGCGGCCGTGCGCCAGGCCTGGGACGCGGCGATCCGGGCGGATAACGGCATCACGCTGACCGAAGAGCCCAATATGGGCAATACCATCGCCGCGACGCTCTACAGCCTCGGCGAAGCGATCGCTGCTGGCGAGCGCGACCAGGCCTCGGCCATCGCCGAAGCGCGCGAGGCGATCCTGAGCGGCAGCGGCGGATAGGGCGCCAACACCGCATTGCGCCGCTTCCTTGCAACCGGCGGCGCAGGGCCGGCTCCCCCTTCCCAGCTCCCCCAAAGAGCGTGCCCGGGAAAGGCCGGCCACTGGGCGCTTCGCGGATTATGGTCCCGCGGAGCGCCCTTTTCTTTCTCTGGTACGATCTGCCGCGCGCGATCTGGCCAAACCGTCCAAACTCTGCCAGCTTTTCCCGATGTGGAGAACGGTGCTGTTCTATGCCCTTGCGCTCGCCGGCGCGGCCGCGCTGCTGGAATGGATCGAATATCAGTATCTGATGCGCAGCTTTTCGCGCGAACTCACGATCGTTCTGATCGCTGTCGGCTTTGCTGCGCTGGGCTTGTGGGCAGGCCATCGGCTGACGGCCAAGGCTCCGCGCATTGACGGCGAGATCAACGACGCCGCGATTGCCTCGCTCGGTTTGACGCCCCGCGAATGCGAGGTGCTGGAGCAGCTCGCGGCCGGACAGTCGAACAAGGAAATCGCCCGCAGTCTCGGCATCTCGCCCAATACGGTCAAAACCCATATCGCGCGGCTATACGAGAAGCTCGAGGTGCAGCGCCGGACCCAGGCGATCGACAAGGCGCGTCGCCTCGCGCTCATCCGATGAAAATCGGTCGTGCAGACGGGCTATTTCGCGAAAATCACCCTTTCGGGCGATAGGATGAGTAGCCGTCGCGGCCTATCCCGAAGCCGTCAGATAACGGGGAGAGAGACATCATGACCAGAATCGCGGTCATCTATGGCGCGCTGTCAGGCATCGTCGTGTGCGGGATCATTACGATCGGGATGGCGACCCGCGACGAAATCGATTTTTCGGGATCGGTCTGGTTCGGCTATCTGATCATGCTGATCGGGCTGTCGCTCGTTTTTATGGGCATCAAACGCTATCGCGATGTCGAGCGGGGCGGTGTGATAGGCTTCGGCCGTGCATTGCTACTCGGGCTGGCGATCTCGGCGGTTGCCGGCATTGCCTATGTCGTTACCTGGGAAATCTATCTGGCGAGCAGCAACTATGCCTTTATAGACGACTATATCGCTTCGATGATCCTCGCCAAACAGGAAGCCGGAATGGCCGGCGCAGAACTCGAACGTGAAATCGCCGCGTTGGAAGAGATGCGGGAAAGCTATGCCAACCCGTTCTTTCGCCTGCCGATGACTTTCCTCGAGATTTTCCCGGTTGGGCTCATCGTGTCGCTGATATCGGCGGCAATCCTGCGCAAATCAGAGGTTCTACCGGCGCAGGGCTAAGGCTCAGGGCGCAGTGGGCATCGACGCCCGCTGTGCCTCGACCATGCGCGCGACGCTCTCCAATAGCGCCGGCGCGTCGTAGACGATCCCGTCCTTGATCGTCCAGCGCACGCCGCCGACCCGCTCGAGTTGATTGCTCTCGCGGTCGAGGCGCAGATGCCCGGTGCCGTACAGCACCTTCAGATTCTCCAGCGGGTTTTCGGGCACGATCACGAGATCGGCGAGCATGCCGGGGCGGACGATGCCGAAGGGCGGTTCCTCGCCGCGCGGCGCGTAAATCTCCCGCGCGCCGTTGATCGTCGCCGCCTGGATCACTTCGAGCGGCGCAAAGCCCGCTTCCTGCAGCATCTCCAGTTCGCCGATATAGGCGAAGCCCCATGTCTGATAGATATAGCCGGGGTCCGATCCGACGCTGACCCGCCCGCCCCGGTTCTTGTACTCGTTGGTGAGCTGCATCCAGGGCCGGTAGAAATGGCGCCAGGCGACCTCATCCCCGGTCGACCAGTCATGATAGTAGGAGCCGTGATTGGTGAGGCTCGGCTGGAAGAAATTCCACAATGACGGCAGCGTATAGCGCTCGTGCCATTCCAGGGTGCGCGCCCGCATCACGTCGCGCGATGCGACATAGATGTTGAAGGTCGGGCTGAGCGTCACGTCATTTTCGAGCAGCAATTCCAGATATTCGTCCCATTCCTCGCTGCCCGGCTCGACGATCTGTTCGGCCAGCCGCGCGACCTCGGAGAAGCGCGATTGCTCGTCGAGATAATTGTAATCGGTCGGGTAGCGGACGACCGCGCCGTTCGCGAGCAGCGACTCGAAATGCCCGTAGAAATGGGTGATCCCGGCCAGGCCCAGTTCGACGGCGCGCGCCGCCGTCACCTCGGCGACGCCCCTTTGCCCGAGATGCGCGACCGTGCCGAGATCGTGGCCGTCCGCCTCGTCGAGCGCGGCTTCGAGGATCGCCGGCGGCACCTGGTTGAAGAATTTGACGCCGTCATAGCCCCGGTTCGCGGCCCAGCGGACCCAGGCGCGCGCCTGGGCCGGGCTGTCGACCGCGCCACCAGACCATTCGTCGCCGAACACCGCATAGGCGAAGATGCGCGGCGCCGTGATGCTGTTCGCCGCGCTGCGCGCCCGGTCGCTGATCGCCATATTGTCGGGGCCCGAATAGATCGGCACGCCGCGCACCGTCGTCACGCCATGGGCGAGCCACAGCCGGTAACCATAGCTGGCGTTCGGCGCCTTGGACGGGTCGCCATTATGGCCGTGCACATCGACGAAACCCGGCAGCACGTACATGCCCTCGGCCTCGATGGCATGGTCGACGGATTGGGGCGATCGCGCCCGCGCGTCGCCGCGATAGATGGCCTCGATCCGGTTGCTCGCGACGAGGATATCCACCGGGCCTTCGGGCGGCGCTCCGCTGCCGTCGATGAGGGTGGCGCCGCGGATCAGCATCCGGCCGAACGGCCCCACGCCCTCGCCGGGCGCGCGATCGGGCACCCGTTCCATGCGCGGCGCGTCCTGCGCCTGGCCGCCTGCGGGTATCGCGATCGCCGCCAATGCCAGCGCCGCGATACCGCACAATGATGTGATCAACCGTTTCATGATGCGCCCCTTAAAACCTGTCCGAAAGCCTTAACGCGACCCGGCCCCGCTTTCAAAGACCGGTTTCCGGGCCTCGATGCAGCCCTGCACCGGCCCTGCGGCATAGTTGCAACAGTTGTTCCTGAACAATCGCCGCCACCGATATTCACCAGTTGTTCAATGCCCCGCATCTATGCAAGCCAGCATGTCAATGGGTGTCCGTCTTGCTTTCGCGCTTGGAGTCGCGGCGATGATCGCTGCGCCCGCGCCGTCGCTCGCGCAGCAGCGCAGCGAGCAGGACATGGTCTTTCAGAACCGCCAGGAAGGTCGCGCCATGCCGTTGCGCGTGATCGAACGGCGCGTCGTCACGCAGATGCGCGGCTATGACTATCTGGGCAACCCTATTTATTTTGAGCGCAGTAACACCTATCGCATGACGTTCATGCGGGACGGCCAGGTCATTCGCGTCGAAGTGGATGCCGGGTCGGGCCGGATACGGAACCGAAGCGACAGGTAAAACCCTATGCGTGTACTCATTGTCGAAGACGAACCGACACTCGGGCGGCAGCTTCGCGCGACGCTCGAAGGCGCCGGCTATGCCGTCGATCTCGCCACCGATGGCGAGGACGGGCATTTCCTCGGATCGACCGAAAGCTATGACGTGATCGTGCTCGATCTCGGCCTGCCCGAGATCGACGGGCTCACGGTGCTCGATCGCTGGCGCAAGGAGGATATCACGATCCCCGTCCTGGTGCTGACGGCGCGCGACAGCTGGTCGGACAAGGTGGCCGGCCTCGATGCCGGGGCCGACGATTATCTGGCGAAGCCGTTCCAGACCGAGGAGCTGATCGCGCGGCTCAGGGCGCTGATCCGGCGCGCGTCGGGTAACGCCTCGAGCGAGCTCGTCGCGGGCGATGTCCGTCTCGACACCCGCTCGGGCAAGGTCACGCTCGATGGCGAACCCGTGAAGCTGACCGCGCAGGAATACAAGCTGCTCAGCTACCTCATGCACCACAAGGGCAAGGTGGTCAGCCGGACCGAACTGATCGAGCATATTTACGACCAGGATTTCGATCGGGATTCGAACACGATCGAGGTCTTCGTGACGCGCATCCGCAAGAAGCTCGGCGCGGAGGTCATCACGACGATCCGGGGTCTGGGGTACAGCCTCGAGGATCCGAGCGAGCGGCGGACGGAATAGGTCTGTTTGTCAGAATTTCCCTCGCGGAAAATCGCCGCACCGGCCCGCTCCCCCACCCGGCCTCCCAACAGGGTACACTCAATGGGAGGCCGGGTGGGGGAGCGGGCCGGTGCGGCGCTCGACCGACAGGTCGAGTCTGACAAATCAGCGCCGGTGCGGCGATTTCCTGCTAAGGAAATTCTGACACACTCAAATCGCCAATCCCGCGGCGCATGGGAGGACTGAAACGCCTTTGGACCAGCCGACCAAAAAATTGAAAGACGCGGCCGCGAGCATCGATGCCGCGCGCAAGGGCGGGTCGCTCACCCGGCGCATGATCGGCATCGCCTCGATCTGGATCGTCGTGCTGCTCGCGATCGGCGGCCTCGCGCTCGACCGGGTGCTGACCCAGGCCTTCACCCGCAATTTCGATGCGCGGCTCGAATATGTGCTCTCCGCGATGATCGTTTCGGCCGAGCTCGACCAGGACGGCGAGATCCGGTTCATCCGTCAGCCGGCCGACCAGCGTTTCCTCGAACCCTATTCGGGCTTTTACTGGCAGGTGTCGGGCGGCGGCCGCGAGCCGTTCCGCTCGCGCTCGCTCTGGGATCGGGCCCTGCCCGTCGGCGCCGCGCACGAAGACACCGAAATCCACAGCTATAACGAAGAGGATTGGGCCGAAGGGCCGCTGCGCATCCTGGAGCGCGACGCGGTTCTGCCGGAAGCCGATACGCCGTTTCGCTTCCAGGTCGCCTCGTCGCGCGCCGTACTCGACGAGCAGATCGCCGAACTGCGCCGCACGCTGGTCCGTTCCTTCGCGCTGCTCGGCCTCGGCCTGATCGCGCTCGCCGCGCTCCAGGCGACCTTCGGCCTCTGGCCGCTCCGCCGCGTGCGCGAGGCGATCACCGATGTTCGCACCGGCCGCCGCTCGCGCGTCGACGAAACGCTGCCGCGCGAGATCGAGCCCTTGGTCGCCGAGCTCAACAACCTGCTCGATCATAATGAGCGTCAGGCCGAGGAAGCGCGCCGCCATGCGGGCAATCTCGCCCATGCGCTCAAGACCCCGCTGACCGTGATCCAGACCGAGGCGGAGACGGGCGATCCCGACCTTCCGGCGACCGTACTGCGCGAAGCCCGGGTCATGCGCCGCCAGGTCGATCATCATCTCGCACGCGCTCGCGCGGTCGGGCGCCGCGGTGCCGGCCAGTCGCGCAGCCCGGTCTGGCAGGCGCTCCAGTCGGTCGAGCGCGCCGTTCGCCATCTGCACGAGGCGGTGACCGTGGATATCGCCGGGGCCAGGGACGCCATGGTGGCCGTCGAGCGCCAGGATCTCGACGAGATGCTCGGCAATCTGATCGAAAATGCGGCCAAATATGGCGGCGGGCGCGTTTTCGTGACCGTCGAGAAGCGCGAACGCCAGGCGGAGTCGGTGCCGGACTTTGTCGATATCCTGATCGAGGATGACGGGCCCGGCATTCCCGAGGCGGAGCGCGCGGCGATCTTCGGGCGCGGCGCGCGGCTCGACACTAACAAGCCGGGCACCGGCCTCGGTCTCGCGATCGTCCAGGACGTCGCCGAGATCTACGGCGGCGCGGCGGCGCTCGAGGAGAGCGAAGATCTGGGCGGATTGCTGGTGCGACTGAGCTTGCCGGCAGCGGAGAGCGCTGCACCCGGCGTCAGTTGATCGGGCGCGCGATCGGATCGACGAGGGGCATCGGCCGGCTGCTCAGGCCGATGGGCAATACCGCGGCGATGGCGGGCTCCGGAGCCGCGCCGCGCTTCACAGCATCCGCTGCCTGAGGGCGGGGTCGGCGATGCCGCAGGCGGTGCGGCGGCCGAAGATGCGGTAGCGGTGGCGCGCAACGAGGTTGTAGAGCGCATCGCGGAGCGGTCGCGGGACGATCGCGAGCGCCGCGCCCGCCTTCCAGGGCCAGCCCAGCCGTTTCGCGATCTCGACGATGGCGGTCGAGCGCTGGTGGATCGTGCCGTCGGCGACGAGCAGATAGGTTTCGAACCGGTCGGTGGGCAGCCCGAGATGGCGGTACAGGCCCTGGCCGATCTCGCCTTGCGCCGGGGTCAGGCGGAATCTCTCGGCCCGGTCCAGTTTCAGGATCAGCCGCATCGATCGCGAGCAGAGCACGCAATCGCCGTCGAACACGATGAGCGGCCGGCTGTCGTCGAAATCGGGAACCGCGGGATCGGCGCGCCAGCGATGGGTGTCGTCCTGCGCCATAAGCCCTGACCCTAGAGCGGCGAGGGCGCGTCGAAATCCTCGTTGCGGATCGCGCGGTGGTGGGAAACCACCTCGTCGATGATGATACGCAGGAAGCGTTCGAGGAAATCGGGGCTGAGGCCGGTTTCGGCCGCGAGCGTCTGGAGCCGCTCGACCTGGCGGCGTTCGCGGCCGGGATCGACGGGCGGGACTGCATTCTCCGCCTTCCAGCGACCGACCTCGGCCGTGATCTGGAACCGCTTGGCGAGCAACGCGACCATCTGGCCGTCGATTGCGTCGATCTGGTCGCGCCAATGCGCAAGGGGGTCGTCGGTCATGCTCGGCTCCTGCTCGTCCCGCCTTGTCGCGGCAAGCGCGCGCCGATGCAAGCGGTCTGGAAGGGCGATGGCGCATGCCGCTTGAAATGTTGGATATTTCCAAAGAGACAAGATCACCCATATGGTTATCGCAGGGAGTTCCGACATGATCGACGATCGCACATTGCAACGCAGGCTTATGGGCGACGGGGCGTATCGCGGGCCCGTTGACGGCATCTACGGCGACGCCTCGCGCCGCGCGGCGCGGCGGGCGCTGATCGACCGCGGCCATGATATCGCGGCATGGATCGATCCGCGCTGCCGGATCGCGCTCGAACAGACGATCATGGCCGAGATCGGTATCGAGACGGGACCGGTCGACGGGCTGGCCGGACCGCAAACCCGGATCGCGCTCGAACAATGGCAGGACAAGCAGCGGGCGATGGAGTTGCGTTTGGCCGAAATTGCGCATCAGCCCGCTGTCTTTCCGCGCCAGCGCGATGTGCGCCGCTTCTATGGCAAACCGGGCACGCATCAGACCATGCTCGATCTGCCGTTCCGATGCGGCTCGCCTGGGACACCGATACAATCATCCGCCGTTTCTCGATCCACGAGAAAGCCCATGACAGCGCGGCGCGGGCGATGGCGCGCATTCGGGATCATTATGGCGAGACCGCGCTGCGCACGCTCGGACTCGATCTGTTCGGCGGCTGCCTCAACGTGCGCCGAATGCGCGGCGGCCGGGCGATGTCGATGCACAGCTGGGGCATCGCGATCGATTTCGATCCCGCGCACAATGCGCTGCGCTGGGGCCGCGATCGGGCGCGGATGGCCCGCCCGGCCTATGCGCGTTTCCTCGACATCTGGGAGGAGGAGGGCTGGATCTGCCTCGGCCGCGAACGCAATTTCGACTGGATGCACGTCCAGGCGGCGCGGCTGTAGCATCCGGTCCGGGCGTCCCCCTTGCCCGTATCGCCCAGCCGTGTAGCAAGAGGCCATGACTTTCGAGACCGAAACCAAGCCCGGCATTCCCGCCGCCACCCTCGTCCTGGTCCGGGACCGGCCGCAGCGGCGGCCCGAGCTGCTGATGGTCGAGCGGGCGGCGAAGATGCGCTTTGCCGGCGGCGCGATGGTGTTTCCGGGCGGCCGGATCGATCCCGGCGATCATGCGCTGGCGGAAAATGACAGCGTGGTCCGCGGCGCGCCCGGGGATCCGCTGCAAACCGCGGCGCGCATAGCGGCGATTCGCGAGACGCTGGAGGAAACCGGGGTCGCGGTCGCCTTCGATCCGCTCCCCGATCATGGCGCGACCGTGCAATTGCGCGAGGCGCTGCACGAGGAAGCCGATTTCGGCGCGATGCTCGCGAGCGGCGGCTGGCAGCTCGATCTTCGCCTGTTGACGCCCTGGGCGCGCTGGAAACCCAATTTCAAGCAGGAACGGAGCTTCGATACCTGGTTCTTCGTCGCCAAGGCGCCGGACCTCGCCAGGGACGAAGCCGATGGCGGCGAAAGCGTGTCGAGCCGCTGGGCCAGCGCACGGCGCGTGATCGACGAGGCCGAGGCGGGCAAATGCTCGATCATCTTCCCGACCCATCGCAATCTCGAACGGCTGGCGATCTTCGAAAGCTACGAGGAAACCCGCATTCATGCCGAAGCGCATGAGGTGAAGCTGATCACGCCGTGGGTCGAGGAGCGGAACGGCGAGAAATATCTGCGGATTCCCGACGATGCCGGCTATCCGGTCACCGCGCAGCGGCTGACCGAGATGGTCCGCGGCTAGGCTCTTCCGGCTTCAGCCGCCGTTCAGCGATCCGCGTCGACATACCGGCCCGGACAGCCCCCTTCGGAGACACAAAGATGCGATCGATATTCCTGCCGGCCCTGTTGGCCCTCGCGGCGGGGGCCCCGGTGGCGGCCCAGACCGAAACGGGCGCCGAAACGCCCCGCGGCACCTATCTGGTCTATGCGGATACCGAGGGATCGGCCTTCGCCTCCTATGAGCCCGCGCTCGCCGAAACCGGTGTCTGGCCGCTGAGCTTCTTCTATTTTCAGGACGGCGCCATGGCGGGGACGGCACGGATCGCCGCCAATGCCGATTGCGCGCAGGGCGTCGTGCGCGGCCGCCTGACCCATGCGACGGGCGCCGACGGGACGCTGATGGAACTGCCGCAAGGCGCCGAGACACCGCTGTTCGCGTTCGACCGGGCCGGAGGGGGCGGCGACGAAGCCATCGTCGCGTTCGTCTGCGGCACCGGCCAGGACCGGCTGGTCCAGGCGGAAACGCCGATCCATGCGAGCCCCGAAGCGACGGCCCGCGCCTATGCCGGGCTGCTTGCGCTGGGCGTCGAATCGCGGCTGGCGCAGAGCCTTGCGATTCGCGACCGCCGGACCGCGGATCCGCTGATCGGCACGGCGGTGCCGGACGACCTGCGCGCCGCGGTCCGTGCGCTGCTGGACGGGGCGAACTAGAGTTCGATTCTAAGTCGGGCGGATCAAATCCGGCGCGACCGCGCCGCCCGGATAGGCGGCGAGCAGGGTGCCCGAATAGTCGAGATCGGCCGCATCGTCCGCGAGCCAGACGCCGCCGGGTTCGAGCGGCGCGTCGTCGATCGTGCCCGATCCGTCCAGCGGTATGAGCCAGAGCGGTCCCGGTTCCGGCTGGCCGAGCCTCGCCGTCCGGTCGCCGGTCCAGCGTTCGAGCACGAATGCGCGTCCCGCGGCGAGGATCGCGCGCCCCGGCGCGATCTCGCCCGGCGCGTCGGGCGGCTGCCACGGCGCGCGGGTCGCGACCGCCACCGCATCGTCGAGATGAAGATCGCGCGGCCGGCCATAATCGTAGAGCCGATAGGTGAGATCGATATTCTGCTGGACCTCGAGAAGCGTGACGCCGGCGCCGATCGCATGGATCGTCCCGGCGGGCAGATAGAAGAGATCGCCGGGCGTCACCGGCGTCCAGGCTAGCTTCCGTTCGATCGATCCGTCGATCGCGGCCGCGCGCAACGCTTCGGTCTCCATCGGCTCGACGAGCCCGATGCCGATCTCGGCATCCGGCTCTGCTTCGAGGATCAGCCAGCATTCCTCCTTGCCGCGCGCATGGCCCCCGGCGCGCGCCTGCGCATCGTCGGGATGGACCTGGACCGAGAGTTTTTCGCTCGTGAACAGATATTTGACGAGCAGGTCCGGCGCCGCCCGGTCCGGCGTCTCGAACCAGATTTCGCCGACCGGGTTACCATCGGCCGGCACGTCGGCAAAACCGAATCCGAGCTGGTAGCGGCCCCAGACTTTTTCGACGGACCTCGTGGTCAGGCGGACAGCGGACATGACGGCGGGCCTTCTAGCGCATACATCGCACGGCTTATGAACGAAAAAACCGCGAAAGGCATCCATGATGAGGACGAAAATCTGGGCCCGGCGCCTGTTCGTGCTGGTGCTGCTCGCCGGCGCCGGATTGTGGGCCGCCGACTATATCCGCCATCATCCGGAGGACATGCCGTGGACCGCGCTCGATCTCCGGGATCCGGTGGGCGTCTTTACCGGGCAGAAGCTGGCGGCGCTGACCGGGGACGGGGCGCTCTGCCGCACGCTGCTGGAGGATGCGGATATCGCCTATCGGGCGCTCCCGGCCCGCGAGGCCGGCGATCGGTGCGGCTATCGTGACGGGGTGTCGTTGATCGTCGGACGCGGCATCGCCCACCGGCCGGGCGAAGCGGCGCTGAGCTGCCCGGTCGCCGCGGCGCTGGCGGTATGGGAGCGCGAGGGCATCCAGCCGGCAGCGATGCGCCACTTCGGTCAGCCCGTCGTGGCGATCGACCATCTCGGGACCTTCGCCTGCCGCCGCGTCAACGGCAGCGAAACCGGCCGCTGGTCCGAACATGCGACGGCCGATGCGATCGATATCGCCGCCTTCGAACTGGCCGACGGTTCGCGCATCTCGATCGTCGAGGACTGGGCCGGACCGGAGCCGGAACGTGCGTTTCTGGTCGAAATCCGCGACCGCGCCTGCGGGCTGTTCGCCACCGTGCTGTCGCCCGATTACAACCGCGCGCACGCCGATCATTTCCATCTGGACCAGGCCGCGCGCGGGCGGCTCGGCCGATCGCTCTGCCGCTAGCGGCGTGGCCCTAGCTGCCGACCGGTCCTTCCTCGACCACGGTCATCTCGCCGCCGCTGTGGCGGAAGGCGTTATATTCGAGGACGTTGTTGAGCCGGTCGTCGCTGCGCTCCAGCGCCTCTTCGCGGTTCTCGCCGAACCCGAAACCGATCAGCCGGCGGACGCGGCCATTATATTCGACGCCGCCGGCAACCACGACATAATGGCCGCTGCCGCTATAGGTCTGGCAGACGACGCGACCCGGATCTTCGTTGCGCGCCCGCAGCTCGGCTTCGGCCGCTTCGCGCAATGCCGAATTCTCGACCTCGCCGGCGGCGGCATGTGCCACCGCATAATCGTCGAAACTGACGATCCCGTCACGGTCTTCATTGGCCGCGATGCACCCCGCGATCGAACCCGCCGTTGCGGGCGCCGCTGCGCACAGAACCAGCGCCGGAACGCCGAATTTGACGATGGATTTCATGGCTTTCACTCCCAATGCTGCCCAAGGCTTGAATGGCAGCATAGCGGAAAATCGACGATGCCGGAAGCGCAGAAACGCGCGTCGGCGATGGCCTAGTGCGGCAGCGCGTTTTCCGGCACCTTCTCCACCCAGTCGGGATAGAAGGCGGGCGCGCGGTTCGACCATCCCGGCGCGGTCGCGGCGGCTTCGCTGATCGATTGCAGCAATGTCCGCCGGCGTTCGGGATGGATGTGCGGGAGCGCGGCCGCGGCGCAGAAGGAGCCCGGCAGCCAGGGCCGGATATAGGGGCCGAGCAGCCTTTCGTAGAGGAAACGATAGGCCGAAAAGCTCGGCAGCCGGTCCTGGCCCAGATCGAAGGCCGACACGGTGACCAGCGGTCCCATAAAGGGTTCGACACTGTCGAGCCCGCTATCGTCGGGAATAGTCTCGCGGATATCTTCGAGCCGCCGGTAGACGCTGCGCTGCGCCTTGATGCTGGCGGCTTCCACCATGTCGCGCGACCAGCGGCGGATCGCGTCGCGCCGCTCCAGCCCGACATCGAGCGACCGGCGGACATAGCGTTGGGTTCCGGCTTCGAAAGACGCAAATTCCTTCATCTCGGCAAGCGCCAGGGCGCCGGGCTGGGGAGATTTGGCCTTTGTCATCGAACCCTCCGGTTCGTTGTTGATCCGTCAGGCCATTATGGCACGCAAGAGGTTGACGAAGCGTTAACCATAAGGCGCTGTATCCCGTGTTGAATCAGCATTGTTGCAGCGTATCAACCGCGCGGCGCAATTTTATGTGGATTGACGCAACAATGTTGCAAGAAAACATCGGCCGGATCGCCGTATCGCTAGGGCGCGGCCCGGCTCGGTCCGAGCAGCACTATCCGGATGTCGCCGTCGGCGGAAAAGCTGGCGATCAGCAGATAGATGGTCAGAAACAGCCCGCCGCCGGAAAAGGCGAGCAGCGCGAGCGCGAAGCCCGTGGTGCTGAACGCGTGCCGCCAGGCGACCCAGACGGCCGACAGTATCAGGAAGCTCAGAAAATCGACATTGAACTGCCCGGGCCAGCCCAAAGCGGCGATATCGCCGAAAAAGGCGGGGAACAGGTTCATTCCGTGCTCGCCCACGACGATCGCCGTATACAGGACGATGCCGAGACAGAGCAGAACCAGCAATGTGCGGAACGCGGCCATGATTATTCTCCGACGGGTCCGTGGTCCGTCGGCGTTAGGCGGGCAGGTGCCGCGTTTCAATTACCCCGGAGGTAAGGGCGTCCGGAACGACGCTCAGTCGTCCTTCTTTTCCTCGTAACCGGATGAGGGAACCGGCTGGTCGTGGCCGGGCTGCGTGTTGGCGGGCGGATCGGATGCGGGAAAGGTCTCCTTCAGCCCTTCCTCCAGTTCTTCCTCCTCGCGGGCCTTATCGGATTTGTCCGCATCGGCGCCTTTATCATCCGGATCGGGCGGCGCGACGGACATTTTCCGCATCGCCTCTTCGTCGACAATCTGGTCCCTGTCGGCAGTCATCGCAGGTCTCCTTTCTCCAATCACCAACCGCACAGGGCGCGCATCGTTCCCTCGCGAACGAAACTTGCGTTTCGACGAACGGATCGACCAAGCGCTAAGGCTGTTCGACTGGGAGCGGGCGGCGCCGAGACGGATCGCGATCCAGCCGCTACAAGGCCCCCATGAATGTGAAGAGTTATGAATCGACGCGCAGCACATTGATCGGACATCGGCTCGGCCTCGTGTCGATCATCGGCCTTTGGGGGTTCTATTTCGCCGTCGTCACCATCCGCGCTGCGGTCATGGGCTATCCGGGCCAGTCCCAGATGCTGCTCTACCGCACCATCGTGATAGCGGTCGCGATCGGCCTCACCTTCCTGCTCTACCTGTTCCTCGAACGCTTCGCGGATCGGCCGCTGCGCTGGCGCATCCCCATCGCCTTCGCCGCGGCGCTGCCCGTGGCGGCGATCATCGCGGGCTTCAACCTCTACCTGTTCGAAGTCTGGGACCCGCTCGGCATCTTCCGCACGGAGGAATGGGCCGAAGAGCGCGAGATGATCGAGGAATTCATGGCGCGCGATCCGCTGGCCATGTGGCGCGGCCTCGCCGAAGCCGTGATGGCGCGTTACTTCGTTACGATCGCCTGGGCCTTGCTCTACATGGCGCTGGGCTATGCGCAGATCGTCCGCCAGGCCGAACGCCGCGCCGCGATCTTCGCGCAGGAAGCGCAGACCGCGCAGCTTCGCGCACTGCGCTACCAGGTCAATCCGCATTTCCTGTTCAATACGCTGAACGTCCTTTCCTCGCTCGTCATGCGCGACCGGCGCGACGAGGCAGAGAAGATGATCCTCAACCTTTCCACCTTCTACCGGACCAGCCTGACCTCCGAACCGGCCGACGATGTCGCGCTGGAGGAGGAGATCCGGCTGCAGCGCCTCTATCTCGATATCGAGGCGGTCCGCTTCCCCGAACGGCTGCTCGTCGACATTTCGATCCCCAAATCGCTGAACGGCTGCTGCGTGCCCGCGCTGATCCTCCAGCCGGTCGTGGAGAACGCGATCAAATATGGCGTGTCGCGGGTGCGGCGTCCGGTCACCGTGTCGATCCACGCGCGCGAGGAGAACGGCAAGCTGATCATCACCGTCACCGACGATGGCGATCCCCTGCCCGACGATGCGCCGCACGGCACCGGAGTCGGCCTCAACAATGTCCATGAGCGGCTCGACGCGCGCTATGGCGAGGAGAGCAGCGTCATCTGGGGGCCGCGTCCCGAGGGCGGCTTCGCCGTCACCATCGAATTGCCGATAAACCGGGAAACCTGTTAAACCCGCCCGCGGGGAGACTTCCAGACCATGACCGACCCGAAACCGCTCCGCACCCTGCTCGTCGACGACGAGCCGCTCGCGATCGAACGCATGCAGATCCTGTGCGCCCGCACCGAGGGTATCGACCTGATCGGCACGGCGCAGGACGGGGAATCGGCGCTCCGGATGGTCGAGGCGCTGCAACCCGAGCTGCTGCTGCTCGATATCGCGATGCCGGGCATGGACGGGATGGAGGTCGCCCGCGCGCTCGAACATGTCGATCTCGCGCCGGCGATCATCTTTGTCACCGCGTTCGACAAGTTCGCGGTCGAGGCGTTCGATGTAGCGGCGGTCGACTATCTGCTGAAGCCGGTGGCGCCCGAGCGACTCGAAAAGGCGCTGGCCCGGGTCACCGAACAGTTACGCGAAACCGGGGACAGCGAGGCCGAACCCTCGCCCTGGACCGAGGAGTTCTGGGTCCCGCACCGCTCCGAGGTCATACGGCTCGCGGCCGACGATATCGACCGGATCGAGGCCGAACGCGATTATATGCGGCTCCATATCGGCGAGCGCAGCTATCTGCTCCACCAGACGATCAGCCATCTCGAGGAACGGCTCGATCCGGCGCGCTTCATGCGCGTCCACCGCTCCTCGATCCTCAACCGCGACCGGATAGCCAAGCTCCGCCATGACGGGTCGGGCGGCTGGTATGCGGAGATGGAAGACGGCGCCGAAGTCCGGATCGGCCGCACCTATCTGAAGAAGGTCAAGCAGATCGCCGGGAAATAGGGGCGGGAGTTGTTCGTCAGAATTTTCCTTGCGGAAAATCGCGGCACCGGGAGTTGATTGTCAGGGTCGACCTTCCGGTCGACCGCGGCACCGGCCCGCACCCCCTCCCGACCTCCCAATCAGGATACACTCGTGGGAGGTCGGGAGGGGGTGCGGGCCGGTACCGCGCCTGAGCTTTAGCGAAGGTCTGACAAAAGGAATCTGCCGCGCTCGACCGGCAGGTCGAGTCTGACGAAACCGAACGCTCCCGGAGCGAACCCCGGGAGCGTCGGCATCGTTCGAAGGCGTTGGGCCTAGCGCGAAGCGCGGGTCCGCACGCGGCGCGCGTGTTCGTCGAGCTGGCGTATGGCCGATGCACGGGTTTCTTCCATACAGCGGCGCTCCGACCGCCCGGCATAGACGGTGCGGGTGCCCGGGACGCTGCACAGCCGCCGCGCCGCGCCCGAAATCTGCCGCGCGGCGGCGTCATAGCCGGCTTGCGACTGGAGATTGTACCGGTCGATATCGATCGTGATCGCATTGTCCGACGCGATCGCTGGAGAAACCGCGAACGTCGCCGCGGCGGCGAGAATATTGGGACGGTAATCAAACATGATGATGCTCCTGAACAATTGTCTTTGGCCTGAGCCGGCGGCTTGCTGGATGACGGTCAAGAGTCGGCTCGGTCCGACGCCGCCGTCGGGCATCTGCTAGAAAAGAACTGTTACCGCTGCGGGTCAGACAACCGGATAAGCGACGAAACGCATTGCTTTTTCTGCATCCGCCACCGCACGCGAAAACACCCCCGGGCAGAGGGACCCGGGGGTGTTCGGTGCGGCCCTGTCGGGGCTGAGCAGGGCCGGGACTTAGCCCGTAAGGGCTAGCGCGAGGCGCCGACCGTGACTGACGGCGACCGCGCGACATCGTTGAGCTGTTCCATCGCATCCTCGACCGCCGCGCCCTGGCAGGCGCGGATCGCATAGGCTTCTTCGATGTCGCGGACATCGACGGTGCCGCAGACCTGGCGCGAGGCGCGGTCGATCCGCTCGGTGAGCCGCGCATAGCCTTGGCTCGAGCGCAGGTCGTAGGTCCGCGTGTCGATGACGACGGTCTCGACCTTCGCCATGGCGGCGAGCGCCGGCGAGGTGGTGAAAGCGGTGGCGGCGCCGGCCATGGCGACCGCGGCGAAAGCGAAGGCAATTTTCTGCATGGTCATACTCCTGAACCTTGGCCCTCCGGGACGATCCCGGCGGATCCGGTCGACGGTCGCCTGCCGGATGATTCCGATCTCGCCGTCTGCCGTCCTTATAGGCGGTGCACCGATGCCGGTCGTGCCCGGATCGACAGCCGGGCGACGCCTTGCGTCAAATCGACAAACGTCGGAATTCTGTCGATCAAGGTTTCGGTTTGTCGCGGCCGGGGCTCGGTTCGGAGGTTGGAAAACACCGTTCGTCGGTGGATTTGTGCGGTTTGTTTGTTAGAATGTTGCTGGCGCAACGGGATTCTTTTGTCAGAATTTTCCTGTCGGAAAATCGCCGCACCGGGTTTTGATTTGTCAGAACATTGCTGTCGCAATGTCGCGGCACCGGCCCGCTCCCCCTCCCGGCCTCCCAATGAATATACCCTGTGGGAGGCCGGGAGGGGGAGCGGGCCGGTGCCGCGCCTGAGCGTTAGCGAAGGTCTGACAAAAGAAAACTTGCCGCGCTCGACCGACAGGCCCGGTCCGACAAATCAACCTTCTTCCCTAGCTCACTTCCCGCGCGAACTGCTCGATATCCGCGAGCGACGGCACCGAGCCGCGGGTCCAGCGCGACAGCGCCGTCATGATCCGGATATGGCCGATCCCGTCATAGACGATATGGCGCACCGGGACGCCCGCGGTCTCGAGCCGCGCGGTGAGCCGGCGCGACTGGCGCGGTTTGACGGTATCGTCGGCGCTGCCGTGCAGCAGGAGGGCGGGCGGATCGCCTTCGCCCGCGTAATTGATCGGCTGGGTCACGGCGAGGTCGGGGACGCGGCCGAAGGCGCCGCGCGTGCTCGGCGTATCGAGCGGCAGGAAATCGTACGGCCCCGCCATGCCGACCCAGCCGGCGATCGCCGCCCGGTCCGCGCCGAGCCAGCGTTCGTCCATCGCCAGCATCGCCGCGATGTGCGCCCCCGCGCTGTGGCCGACCATCACGATCCGGTCCGGGTCGCCGCCGCGCTCGGCGATGTTGGCGCGCACCCAGCGCAGCGCCGCCGCTCCGTCCTCGACAAAGGCGGGGAAATGGACGTCGGGCGAGAGGCGGTAATTGGGCACGACCGTCACGAAGCCGCGCGCGGCCAGCGCGCGGCCGGCAAATTCGTACCCCGCCTTGTCGCCGGCCCGCCAGCCGCCGCCATGGATGAAGACGATGACGGGAAGCGCGGCATCCCCGCCGCGTTCTTCGGGCGCATAGATATCGAGCCGCTGGCGCGCGGCGTCGCCGAAGGCGATGTCCTGCCCGATCCTTTCGGATCCCGCATCCTTGGGCACCAGCCGGTTGAACAGTATGAGCCGGTCGGCCGTGTAGAGAAACACCCCGAGCGCGACGGCGAGCAGGGCGGCGGTAAGAAGCGCGGTGCGGAGCATCGGGCGGAGTTAGGCGCGGCGGGGGAGAATGTCGATATCGGGTCGGAGGGATTGGTTTATCAGGCTCAACCTGGCGGTCGAGGGCGGCACGGGGTTTTCTTTTTCAGAAACTTCCTGTCGGAAGTTCGCCGCACCGGATTTGGTTTGTCAGAAACTTTCTAGCGAAAGTTCGCGGCACCGGCCCGCTCCCCCTCCCGGCCTCCCAACAGGGTACACTCAATGGGAGGCCGGGAGGGGGAGCGGGCCGGTGCCGCGCTCGACCGGTAGGTCGAGTCTGACAAAAGAATCCCGATGCGGCGACATTGTGCAAGCACGGTTCCGGCAAATCAGTCCAGCCGCTCGACGCTGACCGATTGCTCGTTGAGATCCGCCTGGCCGAAGACCGTCATGAAGGCGATGTCGGTGGCGTCGCGTCCGGCGACGATCGGGATCAGCCCTTCGACCGGCGCCATCTTGGTCGCGTCGACGAGATGCCAGGCGCCGTCGAGCCAGACTTCGGTCACGGCGTGGAAATCCTGCGGCTCGAGCTGCCAGGCATAGGCCGAGACCATCCGCGCCGGGATGCCGGCCGCGCGCGCGAAACTGATCAGCAGGTGCGCATAGTCGCGGCAGATGCCCTTGCGCGCGATGAAGGTGTCGGCTGCGCCGGTTTTGCCGTCGCTCGATCCCGGCACATAGTCGAGCTCGGCATGGATCCAGTCCGCCATGGCGAGGATCTTCGCGCCGCCGTCCAGATCGCCGAACCGCGTCGCGACGAAGCTCGTGAACCGGTCGGACTGGCAGTAGCGGCTAGGCCAGATATAGGGCACGGCCTCGCCGGCCAGTTCGGAATAAGGTGTGGTGGCAAGGCCGGAGATGTCGGCGGGCGCGCGGGCGACCTCGACCGTCGCGCGGTAATCGACCCGGAACGGGCCCGATCCCCGCGTCCAGGTCCGCCGCCCGACCCCGGCCTCGACCTGCATCGGATGGAGCTCCGCACCGGTCGCCACCGTCATCTTGCCGTCGATCACGCGCTGCGTGGGCTCGTCCGAAGCCGCCTCGATCTGCAGCAGCACATCGGCTTCGTCGTGGATGAGATAATCGAGCAGGGCGTGAATCGAAAGGCGCATGGTGGAGGGGCCATACCGCCCGCCCGTGGATCGCGCACCAAAAATCTCTGTTCTTTTCGCCGCAAGAAGCTATCGCATTGATATTGGGGGCAAGAATACGGTCGGGAGACGCAGATGGCGAACATAGCGGTGATCGGCCTGGGCGGGTTCGGCAGCACCCTGGCGATGGAGCTGGCGCGGCTCGGCGATCATGTCCTCGGCATCGACATCACCGAGCGGCAGGTGACGCCCTGTCTCGGCCGGCTGGCCGAGGCGATCATCGCCGACGGGCGGGATATCGAGGCGCTGAAAGAGGCCGGGCTCGCCAGCTACGAGATCGCCGTCATCGCGATCGGCGAGGATCTGGAAGCCAATATCCTGTGCCTGATGAACCTGCGCGAGATCGGCGTCGAGACGATCTGGGTGAAGGCGCTGGACGGCCCGCATGAACGCATCCTCGCGGCGCTCGGCGCCGAGCATATCATCGAGCCGGAGCGCGAGGTCGGCGTCCGGATCGCCCAGACGCTGCACAATCCGCTGATGCGCGATCATATCGCGCTCGCCAATGGCCAGTATCTGGCCGATATCGCGGTCCCGGCCACGCTGGCCGGCAAAACGCTCACATGGCTCGACCTGGAAGAACGGTTCGGGATCCGCTGTCTCGGCATCACGCGCGGCAAGGAATTCGTCACCGGGCACGGCACCGAGGCACCGCTCGAATATAACGATCATCTGCTGCTGCAGGGCGAACGCAAGCAGCTGCGCAAATTTTCCGAAGAGCTGTAGGGCACGCCGTGGCGCAGGACCGGGAAGGCGCGGTGGAAGAGGCGATCGGCGGCCGGACGATCAAGCTGCCGCCGCCCGCCCTGCTCGCCCTGCTTTATGCCGCCTTTATCGCCACCGGCGCGCTGCTTCTCAAACTGCCGGCCGCGACCACCGCGCCGATCAGCTGGTCCGACGCCCTGTTCACCGCGACTTCGGCGGTCACCGTCACCGGGCTGGTGGTCGTCGACACGGGCAGCGCCTTCACCCTGTTCGGCCAGATCGTCGTCGCGACGCTGATCCAGCTGGGCGGGCTCGGCCTGATGACCTTCGCGGTGCTCGTCCTCGCCTCGCTCGGTCTGCCGATCGGGATGCAGCAGCGCGTCTATCTGCGCGAGGATCTCAACCAGACTTCGGTCAGCGAATTGCTCTATCTCGTCTTTACGATCCTCAAGGTCGTTCTGGTCATGGAGGCGATCGGCATCGTCGCGCTCGCCTTCGTTTTCGTGCCCGAATTCGGCTGGGGCGAGGGGATGTGGCATGCGATCTTCCACACCATCTCGGCCTTCAACAATGCCGGCTTCGCGCTGTTCCCGGACAGCCTCACGCGTTGGGCGACCGATCCGGTCGTCAACATCACCGTGCCGCTACTCTTCATCGTCAGCGGCGTCGGCTTCGCCGTGCTTTCCGATCTCGCTCGCACCCGCGCCTGGCGGCCGCTGATGCTGCACAGCAAGCTGACGCTGGCGGGGACCGGCGTGCTGATCGTTCTTTCGGTGATCGGGTTCGCCGCGCTCGAATGGAACAATCCGGGCACGTTGGGACCGCTCGCAACCGCCGGCGACAAATTGTGGGTCAGCTGGTTTCAGGGGGTGACGACGCGCACCGCCGGTTTCAACACGGCCGATACCGGCGCGATGTACGATGCGACGACGATGATGACGATGGGGCTGATGGTGATCGGCGGCGGCAGCACCTCGACCGCCGGCGGCATCAAGGTCACGACCTTCGTGGTCCTGATCCTCGCGACCATCGCTTTCTTCCGCCGCCGCGAGCGGATGCGCGCCTTCGGCCGCAGCCTTGGGCCCGAACAGGCGTTCAAGGTGATGGCGCTGACGACCGTCGCGATCTTCCTGATCCTGACCGGCATCTTCGTCATGTCGATCAGCTGGGAGGGCGAATTCATCGATCTCGCTTTCGAGGTAACGAGCGCGTTCGGCACGGTCGGCCTGTCGCGCGGCGCGACCGGCGAGCTCGACGAATTCGGTCGCGCGGTCATCATGCTGCTCATGTTCCTCGGCCGCGTCGGCCCGCTGACGCTCGGCTTCTTCCTCGCAACCCAGATCCCGAGCCGTATCCGCTACCCGGAGAGCAAGATCTATATCGGCTAGCCGGTCCTGCCGACCGTGCAATCAGCCTTCGGGCCCGCGAACCCAGCGTCCGTCGAGCATGACCGCGGCTACCGTGTGGATATTCGCGATGTCCGCCAGCGGGTCGCCGCCGAGCAGAACGAGGTTTGCGCGCGCGCCGGGGCGGATGACCCCCTCGTCGGCCCGGCCAAGCATCGCAGCGGGGTTGACCGTCGCGGTCGCCAGCGCCTCCCGGGGCGACAGGCCGAGTTCGACGAACTGGCGGATCGAGCGGTGCAGCGCGCGGCCATAGCCCTGACAGTCGGTTGGCGCGTCGCTGCCGGCGAGCAGCGGAACGCCGGCCGCGCGCAACTCGGCCAGATGGTCGGCCAGATCGGCGATCATCTGCGCGCGGACATCGGCGGTCACCGGCCGTTGCGACTCGAGCGCGCGTTCGCACGAAACGCGCGCGGCGGGGCTCAGCGCGAGAAGCTCCTCTTCGCCGACGACGAGATCGAGCGGCAGGTCGAGCTGCGGTGTCGGCGTGACGAACACCCCGGCCGCGGCCATCTCGCGATAGAAGGCGCGGCAGGCTTCGGCATCGCGGCCCGCATAGAGGGCGTGGAAGCGCCGGTAGCGTCCTTCATAACCCTCGGTGATCCAGGCCGAGAGGACCGAGGTCATCGCCGCGTTGCCGGCCTCGGTGCAGTCCTTGAACAGGTTGACATAGGCATGCTCGATCTGGGTCATGCCGGCCGCGATCGCGCCGCTGGTCGAAACCGCGAACGGCACATGGCCGGCGATCGGCAGTCCCCGGCGCTGCGCGGCGGCGGCGATCGCGGCGAAGCTGTCGGGTGCGATACCGTTATAGACCTTCACGAAATCGGCCCCCTGGTCGGCGAGGGCGTCGACGAGCGGCGCCGCCTGCTCCGGCGCTTCGACAAAGACCTCGACACCGGTGCTCCAGGGATTGGGCGGCCCCTGGATCACCGGCCCCGCAAGGACGAGGGAGGGCAGGCCGGGGCGCGCGCGCAGCCCGGAGACGAGTGGGAGCCAGCGCTGCGCCATGCCCGGATCGCGAACGCCGGTCACACCGTGCGCGAGATAGGTGGCGAGGCGGCGGAGGACGCGCGCCTCGATCTGCGGCGCGGTCGGTTCCGGCGTGCCTTCCGGCCGGACATGGTCGTCGGCGGTGAGATGGGCATGCATGTCCCAGAGCCCCGGGATCATGAACAGGCCGCGGCCGTCGACGCGGCGGTCGCCGGGTTCGGGCGCGAGCGATCCGTGCGGCGCGACGGCCCCGATCCGCCCGCCGCGCACAGCGACATCGCGCCCGGCGAGCGCGCCTTCGCCGGTCATCGGTATCACGGTAACGTCGGCGATGATCGTCCGTGTGCCGGCATTTTGCGCGAAGGCGGGCCCGACGGCGAGCGCCGCGAGGCAGAAGATGGACAGGAAACGCAGGAAACGGCTTGCCATGAAACGCTCCGGAAACATCGACAGGATGGCGGGGAAGCATAGGCGGATGCCGCGCAAATCCGCGGCTAATCGGTGAACGGACATCGCGGGCCGGTGAACGGACCGCGCGGCGCGGTTAAAGAACGCGGTCGCGCACGGCCTTCGCGCCGGCCCGGCTCGTGGTCAGCGAATCGCCATTGTCCATATGCAAGGTCATCCGCCCGCCGCCGGCCGGCTCCATCCGCGCGACCCGGTTCGTGTTGACGATCCGCGAGCGGTGGATGCGCAGAAACCCGTTGCCGAGGCTCGTCTCGAGCTCCGCAAGGGTCGTGCGCAGCAGGTGGCTGCCGCTTGGCGTGTGCATTTCGGCATAGTCGCCGGCGGCCGCGATATGGACGATCCGTTCGGGATCGAGCGGGCGCAGCTCGTCGCCGTCGCGGACGAACTGGGGCGGCGTCTCGCCGGTCGCCGGTTCGCGCGGCGTCATCGTTTCGCGCAGCAGCTCATAGTGAAAAAGCAGCGCCAGCACCGCGTAGATCGTCAGGCCCTGCATCAACTGCCAGGCCGCGGCAAGGCCCATGAACGGCTCGACCGAAAAGAGCACGGCGCTGTCGCCGTTGATCGCGCCGAGCAGCACCATCAGCAGCCAGAACCAGAACAGGGTGAAGAGCACCGCCATGGCGATGTGCGCGCCGAACTGCACGGCGACCCGGCGGCGCGCGACCCAGGACCGGATTGACGCCCGCACCGCCAGCCCGCCGATCACGATCGGTGCGATGTTGGCGATGGTCGATGCAAGCGCCCGGCCGACCGTAAGTCCGGCGGGAATGACCAGGATGAGGAAATAGAGCAGCGCGGCCGCCACAAGGGCCGCACTGTAAAATGCCGGGCTGCCCGGCTGCAAAGGCACGCTGCGCTTCATTCGGCGGTGCGTGCCGTCCTATAATCGGGTCGCCCGTTTTTCAATATCGCGGGACCGGCGCGGCGTCGTTCGCCGGCCCGGAGCCCGCGGCGCGTACGTCCTTTTTTGCCTATTTCTTGGAGTGGCCCTTGGCGCTTTCCTTGCGCGCCTTCTCCAGTTCCGCGCCTTCCCCGCTCTTCAGCGCCTCGGCCGCTTCCTTGCCCTTGGCGTCGACCTTGCCCTTGTCCTTGGCGAATGCGTGCTGGTCCTTCTGATATTCTTTCGCCGCCTTGTAATTGCCTTCGCCTTTTTCCGCGTCCTTCATGTCGGGATCCTCCTGTCGGGTTGGGTGCTGACGGATCAACGCGTGGGCCCCGCTTTCGTTGCACGCCGGGCCGCGGGCGCCTGAGCGTTCGGACCGTTGCGGCGGACCGTGCGGCGGCCATGACGGGGCGCTGCGGGGTGGATTGTAATTACAGACCTTGTGAGTTATTGAATTAATACAGTGAGTCGGATCGGCAGGTTGGATTGATAATGCGCAAGATTGAAACAATATCGCGCAATAGCCTCACAGAACGCTGTTGTTTGTCCGCCCCAAAGCAATATTCGCAGAACGACGCATGTCGTTGGTCTAATAGATTGTCTGCTTCGCCACGCGCTGCGGTACAGAATTGAGCAACGTATGATCACAATGCGGAATCAGGGAGTGTGATCGAGTGGCGTTTTTGGAAGTCGCACGAGCCAGCGGGATAACCGCCTGGAAATCCAGCAACAGCTATGCCGAGGCAGAGCGTGCGATCGCCCGCTATCTGGCCGCCCTCTCGCTTTCCGACAAGGCTGCCCTCGCCAAGCTGCGCGATCCGGTATGGAGCCGCCGCAAGCTGAACGGCGGCGACAAGCTGCATTTTGCCGGCAATGCCGTTCCGATCGCGAGTGTTCGGGAACCGCTCGACTGGGCGAACGGCGTATGGCTGACCAGCCTGCAGATATTCCGCGACGGCCTGGCCGTCGCACGGCTCGACGATTGGGATCACGACAAGGCGGCGATCATGCTGCTCTTTTTCGTCGACGGCAAATGGCGCGTCGCGAGCGAAATCTCGGTAACCGCCGAACATGGCGACAACCGGGCGGGCATGCAGCTGGAAACGGCCGAGCAGGACGTGCTGGCGGTGCTGGCGCGCTTCTACGACGCGGTCGAACAGCGGTCGGTTGCCGCGCTGCGCGACCTGTCTGACGAGAATTGGCACGTGAAGCGGCACAGCCCGATGCAGCATGTCATCGCCGAGGACATGGCGGGCTTTATCGACCGGATCGATATCGCGCCGCCCCGTCTCCATCGCGACAATTGCAAGGTCGCCGACGTCCAGATCCTCTTCAACCGCCTGGCCTGCGTCCGCATCGATACCCCGCGGCTCGCCCAGACGACGATCTTCCTCCTGTGCCGCCGCGGGACCGACTGGGTGATCGCCGAAAAGGCCTCGTCCGGCGGCATGGCGGAGCAGGTGCGGCACCGGATGGCGATGTGAGGAGCGGTTAGCCGCCGGGCAGTCCTAATCTTCGAGGATCGTCAGCTCCTTTTTCGTTGCGATTACGAGCACCCAGTCTTCCGTTTCCCCGCTTTCCCATATCAGCGCCGGCTGGGTCCCGTCGCTCAACTTGATGGCATCGGTCGGGCCGGCCACTGCGACGTTATATCCTTCGCCTTTCCAGAAGCCCGCAGCAGCGGCTGCGTCGTCATTTTTCCGGAATGCCAATACCCTCGTCATATCGGTCATGATATTCTCCCTAAGCTTCATCCCACCGGCTGAGTGCTTCTTCGAACGCATCGGGATTCACCCGATAATCGTCCGCATAAAAATCTCGCGCATCTATGAAGTCGGCACACTGATCCGGGGTCCGGCTGGCGCAGGCCGCGGCCCCGCCCAACATGACGCCCGCCCGGCGCTCGAAACTTTGCAGACGGTCGGCCAATTGTTCTGCGTTGGTGTTTCTTATCGCTGCCACCAACGTCGGTTCGAAGGCCTGATGGCGTTCCGAAAGACCTTCGCCTTGGCTAAACGCGCTTGAGCCAGTCAGCAAAGTGGCCAGCGTATTTCCGTCATTCTGACGGGCCGCCTCATCGGCCGCAGCGCCAGTCGCCACGACTGCGGCCCCGCCAGTTGCCGCCAGGACCTGGGCCGCCATGCCCGTGGCGAAATACTGTGCGAGTCCGCCACTGGCTTCTGGCGATGAACCGGACGAGGCTTCGAACTCGGCTCCGAAACTGGCTAGCACCGAATAGCTGTCCATTGCGCCTCCCCTGAATGCGACGAGCGAGCAGGGGTGGACGGCATAGCGAGTGCCAGAAGCCGTAACGTTGCGCGTGAGATCGCAAGGTTGCAAACGATTGTCCGGCGCGCGACTCCGGTCGACCGTATTCGCCACCAACGGCAGAATCACGGCTTCCTGCCGATCATAGGCGAGCATGATCTCGGGCATCTGCGTGGCGTTGGTCCCCACCTTCAATCCCACGGTCGTATTCGTCCCGAAGATCATCGTATTGCTGTGGCGGGTCGCCTGGACGCATCCGGCGACGAGCGGCAGCAGCGCTAGCGCGGCAAGCTGTGTGTGTAATCGGCTATGCATGGGTCCTGTCCTTCCAATGCCCGCAACACGGTTGCGGCGTTTTCGGCCTGGGCCGGCGAACGGATGACGATAAGCAGCTGGCACCGTGCGGGATCGGCGCTAATCCAGCTGCCTGAATGCCAGCCCAGGAACGGCCCGCCATCCCAGCCGAGACCGACCGTCTCGACATCGATCGCGTTCACCGCGCCTGCGGCTTCGGGCGTGACGACCCTGACCACGCCGATAAATGTCCGGGAGACCGCCCCGTCGCCGACTGTTATGGTCGTGCAACCGCCGAGCAGTGCTGCCAGCAGAAATAGGACACGCAGAATTCCATCCCCCTCTCGGGCCGAGGATAGGAAGAGGCGGCGGTCAGGCCAGCGCTATCGCATCCGTTTCGGAGACTTTGGATGCTGAATGTGTCCGGGTTAAACGCGAATTCACGCACCGTCTGGATGTTGCTTTTTAAGTCTTCCTTTCTGATAGTCGGACGAGGGAGAGAGAATGAAAGCCAGAGTGCGTAAGATTATGGTGACGTTCCGCTCATTCAATAAGAGTGAGTGGTTAGTCATCGGATTCTACATCTCCATTCTTTGGATAGGCGTAGTATTGGCGGCACTTATTGCAGATGCATATTTTGATAAAGATACGCCCCCTCGACTCGTTGCGTTCGCCGTTATTGTGAGTTTGCTGATTCTCGTTTTTTACGTCCTGCCGGCGGCGTCAGACATAAGAAAACCGAACAAGTGGCGAACTCTCATTTCTTTCAATGCGGTCCGGCGGCTTGTTTTCGCCCTAATGGGACTCCTTGCATCATTGACTCTTGTTTATGGCCTGATCGCACCCCGCAGTGCGGTTGAGAGCGAAACCGGAATCCTAGAAGAAACCACCCGTCAAACCGAAGAAATCGCACGGGATACGAACGAACGGATGAGGCAAATTGTCCCGGACGAAGGCCAAGAACCGAGCATTATCTCCGAAATTTCGGGCTTGTGGGGAGAGATCGATCCGCCATGCGAACTGACTTGGCGCATCGAATTAGCCGGTGAGGCTCTCGTGGCGGAAATGATAAGGCGGCCCGAAGGTGTCGCGCCATTCCGGCTGATAGCGAATATCACATCGACGGACCGCGATACGATGCGTGTAGTCGGCGAGGAACCGATGTCGGCGCGCGGTCGGGCGGCGACTTTCAACTACGCCACCAACGGGGTGACCGAACGACTGTTCTGGTACGATGAAAGTCGAGATTCGGAGCGTTTGGAGCTAAGGCGGTGCGGCTGAAAATTGCCCTTGTTCTGCTTTTTTCGGCGGGAGCGATTCTGGCATTTCCGATCGGCCCTATAAGTGCCCAGACCCGGCCGGATGCGGCAAGTGGATTGTCGCCTGCGGATGCCCGAAGATTGCGGCTCGAATACGAGTTAAGTCAACGCACTCTCGCAGCGATCGCGAGGATATTACAGATCAACTATCCGGACATCAGCGGTACAAGATTGACCGAACTTGTCGAGCAAAAAGCTGCGGAAGCGACTGCGCTTCGGCGCGAACTTATCGATCTGCGCGCAACCGTCTCGCGGTTAAGTGATCCTGGGGCGAGAGATCCCGCTGCCGGTATTCTCAATCGTGCGACGCAGGCCTTTGACGATGGTCGATTGGCCGAAGCTGAGCAGTTGATGGGTGAGTTGAGCGCATTGCGGCGATCCGAATATGCAGCGGTTCGTGCAGCATGGGTGGAGGCCATATCGTCCCAAGCGCGATTGGCGGAGCTACAGGGCGGAGCCGATGATTATGATCGCGCGGATGGGTTATGGAACACGCTAGCCGAATTTTATTCGGAAGAGTCACAACGATCGCGAATAGGGGAGTGGAGGGCCAGACTCAATCGAGCCCGTGGCCGATATCAACAAGGATATCTGCATGGCGACCGGTCGGCCTTGGATAGATCGATTGAGATGCATAGGAATGAGGTCTTGCCTCTCATTTCTGAAGAGGGCTACTCCCGAGAATGGGCTGAAACTAACGTTTCCTTGGGACTCGTTTTGCGGGTTCAAGGGGAACGTATTGGTGGCGCAGATGGTATCGCGTTGTTTGATCAGTCGATCGAAGTTTACCGCCGCGCCTTGAGCATTTTTACGCTTGAGGAGTCTCCAGTTTGGTGGGCAAACGCGAGCCACGGCATGGGTCTAGTGTTTTGGCGACGAGGCCAATGGACCGTAAGCGGCGATACAGATTTTGCTGAAGCAGCATCAATTTTTAGGAGTACACTGGCAGTCTACAATCAGAATGATCGACCGCGGGACTGGGCGATAACCCAAATAAATCTTGGTATTACCCTAATGGAACAACAGGAGCGGGCGAGAGAAACAGAGTCGAATAGGCTCCTTGGAGAGGCAATAAACGCCTTTCGGTCGAGCCTAACAGTTTATCGTCGAACGGCAGACCAATCTGATTGGGCGCTCGCGCAACTCAACCTGGGAAGAGCTCTTCGCCGGCAAGGTGCCCGTACGGCCGGCGCAGCCGGTATAAGAATTCTTCAAGAAGCCAATTTGGCGCACGAGAACGCGCTTCAATATTATACAAGATCTAGTTGGCCGACGAGATGGGCAGATATGCAGGACGCTCGCGCGCTGACTTTGGGCTATCTTGGTGAGCGAACCGCTGGAAACGCAGGCATGCGATTACTCTTGGAGGCGGTGCTGGCACAACGCGATGCAATGCTCGTTTATACTCGGAGCGAAATGCCCATCCAATGGGCCCAATTGCAGAACAATCACGGATTAACGTTAAGAAAGATCGGCGCCAGAGTCGGTGGTACGGTCGGCTTGTATTTCCTGCTTGCTGCAGAACGAGCCATTCTCAACGCGCTTGAAATCTGGACACCAGAGCATAGCTCTTACCTGAATCAAAAAGGGCTGTCTAACTTGCGGCATGTGCACGAAACGATCGCTGGTTTAGATCCTCAAAACCCCTAATAGCCAAGTCGCAAGGCGCAATGCGGGACGCGCCCGATTCCCGCCTTGCCCCGCAAGAACAAATATGGAACAAGCCCGACCTATGTCCGTCACCAAGATTACAAAGCATCGGTGTTCCGAATGCTGACGAAGATAAGCGTCAAAGGCGCGCGCGAGCATAATCTGAAGGGCGTCGATATCGACCTGCCGCGCGACAAGCTGATCGTGATCACGGGGCTGTCGGGCTCGGGCAAGTCGAGCCTCGCTTTCGACACCATCTATGCGGAAGGGCAGCGGCGCTATGTCGAGAGCTTGTCCGCCTATGCGCGGCAGTTTCTCGAGATGATGCAGAAGCCCGATGTCGAGCATATCGAGGGGCTCTCGCCCGCGATCTCGATCGAGCAGAAGACGACCTCGCGGAACCCGCGTTCCACCGTCGCGACCGTCACCGAGATATACGATTATATGCGGCTGTTATGGGCGCGCGCGGGCATCCCCTACAGCCCCGCGACCGGCGAGCCGATCGCCGCGCAGACCGTCAGCCAGATGGTCGACCGGGTGATGGCGCTCCCCGAGGGCACGCGCTTCTACCTGCTCGCGCCGGTCGTGCGCGGCCGCAAGGGCGAATATCGCAAGGAGCTGGCCGAGTGGCAGAAGGCCGGCTTTACGCGGGTGCGCGTCGACGGCGAGTTCTACGACATCGAAGAAGCCCCGGCGCTCGACAAGAAGTTCAAGCATGACATCGAAGTCGTGGTCGACCGGCTCGTGGTGCGCGAGGGCATGGAAACGCGGCTCGCGGACAGTTTCGAGACCGCGATCCGGCTGGCCGATGGGCTGGCTTATGTGGACCTTGCCGACGGGACGGTGGCGGACGCACTTGGGAAGTCCTCCCCCTCGATGGGGGAGGGTTTGGGTGGGGGTGAGT
This sequence comes from Parasphingopyxis algicola, assembly GCF_013378075.1. Lineage (GTDB taxonomy): Bacteria > Pseudomonadota > Alphaproteobacteria > Sphingomonadales > Sphingomonadaceae > Parasphingopyxis > Parasphingopyxis algicola. The sequence continues at coordinate 2,683,654 of NZ_CP051131.1, forward strand.
CCTCGGCTGGCGAGAACGCTAGCGGAAAAGTCACCCCACCCCCAGCCCCTCCCCATCAAGGAGAGGGGGGTAAAGGCCTGAAAGGCGCCGGCCTCCCCGACAACCGGATCGTGTTCAGCGAAAAATTCGCCTGCCCGGTCTCCGGCTTCACGATCGAGGAGATCGAGCCGCGGCTCTTTTCGTTCAACGCGCCGCAGGGGGCCTGTCCGGCCTGCGACGGGCTCGGCGAGAAGCTCGAATTCGATATCGAGCTGGTCGTGCCCAATGGCGAGCTGAGCCTGAAAAAAGGCGCGGTCGTGCCCTGGGCCAAGTCCAACCCGCCCAGCCCTTACTATATGCAGGTACTCGCCAGCGTCGCGCGGCATTTCGAATTCTCGCTCGACACGCCGTGGAACGAGCTGAGCGAGCATCACCAGGACGTGATCCTTCACGGCACGCAGGGCCTGCCGATCACGCTCTCCTTCAAGGATGGGCGCAAGTCGTACGACGTGAAAAAGCCGTTCGAGGGCGTCATCGGCAATCTGAACCGCCGCATGATGCAGACCGAGAGCGCCTGGATGCGCGAGGAGCTCGGCAAGTTCCAGACCGCCGCGCCCTGCGAGGTGTGCGGCGGCGCGCGGCTCAAGCCCGAGGCGCTGGCGGTGAAGCTCGGCGAAGAGGATATCTCGATGAGCGCGCGCCGCCCGGTCGGCCAGGCGCTGGCCTGGTTCGAGGCGCTGCCCGAAAAGCTCAACGAGCAGCAGAGCCAGATCGCCACCCCCATCCTCAAGGAAATCGTCGAGCGGCTGGGCTTCCTCAACAATGTCGGGTTGGATTATCTCAATCTCGACCGCAGCTCGGGCACGCTCTCGGGCGGCGAGAGCCAGCGCATCCGCCTGGCGAGCCAGATAGGTTCGGGCCTGTCCGGCGTGCTCTACGTCCTCGACGAGCCCAGCATCGGCCTCCATCAGCGCGACAACGACCGGCTCCTCGCCACGCTCAAGCGCCTCCGCGATCTCGGCAACACCGTCATCGTCGTCGAGCATGACGAAGACGCGATCCGCCATGCCGACCATATCGTCGATATGGGCCCGGGCGCGGGCGTCCATGGCGGCGAGGTCGTCGCGCAGGGCACGCTCGCCAAGATCCTGAAATCGAAGAAGAGCCTCACCGCCGATTATCTCAACGGGCGCAAGGAGATCGCAGTCCCCGCAAACCGCCGCAAGGGCACGGGCAAGAAGCTGACGGTGAAGGGCGCGACCGCCAACAATCTCCAGTCGGTCACCGCCTCGATTCCCCTCGGCACCTTCACCTGCGTCACCGGCCTCTCCGGCTCCGGCAAATCCACCCTCACCATCGACACGCTCTACGCCGCCGCCGCGCGCAGCTTGAACGGCGCGCGCATCGTCGCTGGCAAGCACGACAAACTCACCGGCCTCGAATTTCTCGACAAGGTCATCGATATCGACCAGTCGCCGATCGGCCGCACGCCCCGCTCCAACCCCGCCACCTATACCGGCGCCTTCACCGCGATCCGCGACTGGTTCGCCGGCCTCCCCGAAGCAGCGGCGCGCGGCTACAAGCCCGGGCGCTTCTCGTTCAACGTCAAGGGCGGCCGCTGCGAGGCGTGCCAGGGCGACGGCGTGCTCAAGATAGAGATGCACTTCCTGCCCGATGTCTATGTCACCTGCGATGTCTGCCACGGCGCGCGCTATAATCGCGAAACGCTGGAGGTGAAGTTCAAGGGCCAGAGCATCGCCGATGTGCTCGACATGACGGTCGAGGATGCGCATGAATTCTTCAAGGCCGTCCCGCCGATCCGCGACCGGATGGCGATGCTCGAACGCGTCGGGCTCGGCTATATCAAGGTCGGCCAGCAGGCGACGACGCTATCGGGCGGCGAGGCGCAGCGCGTGAAGCTCTCCAAAGAGCTATCGAAACGCGCGACCGGCCAGACGCTCTACATCCTCGACGAGCCGACCACGGGGCTGCATTTCGAGGATGTCCGCAAACTGCTGGAGGTGCTCCACGCGCTGGTCGAGCAGGGGAATACGGTGGTTGTGATCGAGCACAATCTGGATGTGATAAAAACCGCCGACCATATCCTCGACCTCGGCCCCGAAGGCGGCGACAAGGGCGGGACGATTGTCGCGCAGGGGACGCCGGAGGAAGTGGCGGCGACGAAGGGCAGTTATACGGGGGAGTATTTGAAGGGGATACTTAAGAAAGCCGGGACAGCGGCGTGACGCGACGTGCTAGGGATTTTGGTACATCCAGTGTCCGTCATCCTTGAAGCGGCGTAGTTTGCCAGCCTTAGTTAGGTTGGTTAGCGCGGCCGCGATATTCTTGCTCTCATAGGTAGCCCCCTTTTCAGCGAGCTTCTCTCTGATAGCGGCGGGAGACCTTGGTTCATCAAAGAAGCTTTCTTCCTTTAGAACCTCGATCCTGGAAGCACACGAAGGTCCTCCAGTCTTTCGGTTCCGAACAGGCTTTGACGTCTTGGTTTTCGGCAACTTCTGATCGGACTGCGGCACTTGCCCCGGCGCGTCTAGGGGAAGTTCGCCGAACCGACTGATCGCTAGGTCTTTCATGTCAGCATAAACGATCTCTACAAACTCTTGTTCGCCCTCAACGTCAATCGTTCCGCTTCTCAAGTCGATGACCAGTTTGCTCACGACACTCCTCCTATCCAATAAACCTTTCCAAGAATTTTTCACCAGTGCTCGTGATGAACCAACGCCCGTCCTCATTTTTGTGAGCTAGGCGTTCGGCTTCGATTTTTGTCAGCGCGTGCGTAATGGAACTCGAGGACCGTTTAACCAATTTTCCGAGGTCGCGACGCGAGATACCATCGGGGTGACTATCTATGATCAATAGAGTCTCGACATGTGTCTGTAACTGCTGAGTCACAACATGCTGGCCGCCGATATGCTCAACCAGCGGGGTCGGGCGGCGAAGAATTGTGTCGATGATTGTGTCAAGTTCATGCCCCGCGATGTTTCCGTACTGAGCAAGCAATTCTGCCAACGCCCACGACATTGCGTTCAAAGCTTGAAGTGCATCGCGTTTCTGCGGATTCACCCCTTTGACGTGCACCGCGCCTCTTTTTGATCGCATGTCATAGGCGCTCGCCGAAAGGATTTTCGGGATCAGGATCCGTGTAGCCTCAGGCATATCTGTCGTCTTGGAAAGCTTACTGGCGGCATCGCCAAAATGTTTGATTTCCGTCGGCACGGAACCGGTCATCTCGAATGTCAGAGCGCGCAATACGTGCTCTGAGTAAAGACCTGCTTCAACTAGGCTACTCTTATAGCCTCCCGTTTGATATTTTTGCGTAGCGTGCGTGTACGAAGCCATTATCTGCTCGACTAATGTCTGAGGGAAGTGGCTACAAAGAGCATCCTGTATCCGACTGGCGACCGACATTAGCCCTCTCCGACCTCAGCCTTGATCTTGCTCAGATTGGCAGGGACGATGCGATAGTCGGTCTGATCCTTTCTCAACAAATTTTCTTTTTGGAGGACTTTTAGAGTAGGGCGCAGCGACCCCGGCTTTATCCCCAGAGGCAGCTCCAAATCTTTTGGTGCGGTTTTCACCCGGTATTCTGGCTCGTCTAGATACGGCCAGCCTTCATTGGCAGCCAGGTAGACCAGTATCCTTTCCCTGTTCGATAGGCGACCTGCATCCGGCGTCAAAACAATGGATTTGTCGTCGGTATCGTAGCGCACGAAATCCTGTACGATTTGTTCTATAACCTCTTCGTTGACAGAGGAAGCAGACGCAGCGAGATCTTTCAGAGCCATGATTATTCCTCGGGCTTAGCGAGCTTCCGCCCAGTGCGAGTCACATAGAAGCTGTTTCGGTCACCTTTGATGGGCGCCAAGTAGCCTTTTGAAATTGCGGTCGAGAAATCTCTCGGGAAATTGCCCGGCGGCGGCAAACGCGCTTCTTGATAGCGATCACGTACGTCTTGACGGGTAATTGACTCCTCGCCTTCTGTTTCCATCACCCACAAGGCAATTAACGCGATTGTTTCAGCGCTCGTTTTGGGGTCTATCTCGTTTATCAACTCGCTTAACGCGAGGTCAAACGCTCCTCCATCTGTGCCACCGCTCTCCTGGGATTCGGCAACACGTGGCACCTCATCCGGATCGAGGGACGCTACACGCAACATTTCGATGGCTTGCCGCAAAGTCACTTTTCCCGTAAATTTGAGCCCAATTCCGTCGATCGAAACGTCTATTTCTTTATCTTCGGCCAACGTGGTTCTCCGTATTGGAATCTACATATATGTAGAATCATTCTTCACGTCAAGCACCGGCCAGCTGGCTAGGCCGCCGGACATCAAGGGCATAGAGCGTTTTTGTGACACATTAGTCCTGAAATCCTCCTCTTGGCGGGCGTATGACAGTAAAAAACCCAATGTTGAATCTGTTCGCTATTGAGAGAACAAGACGTGAATATCTATTCAATTTTTGCTCCATAATAGTTTGTTTATATACACATAACTTTATTATTGTTTATTTTCTGAATGTTATATGTCTTTGTGATGCAAGCAATGCAGACTTAAACGTATCAAAGATTGAATAGATGTTCAGTCCTGACGCTATCAATGGATAGCAGATTCAACATTGGTGTGATTGACGGCTTTCCGCTACTGCTACCGAGACGCCGAGCGCATCACTCTGATCATCCCGAACCTTTATCCCCTTGCAATGTAGGACATCATCTGACCTATCCTGTCGGATGACGGACAGCGAAAACCCCCAAACCCTCCCCGCCCGCGCTGCGCCCGCCGATCCCGGATGGACGCCCGCCCGGATGCGCTATTTCCTCTCGCGGCTCGCCGATACCGGCAATGTGCTCGGCGTGTGCCGGGAGATGGATATGTCGCGGCAATCGGTTTACGCGCTGCGCGCGCGGGACGCGGCCTTTGCGCGGGCGTGGCAGGGGGCCGCGTTGCGGCATCGCGATGCGCTGGTCGATCTGTGCATGGAGCGCGCGACGGTCGGCGTGACCGAGGAGATCGTCGTCGACGGCGCGCTGGCCGAGCGCACGAAGCCCGACGGCGCGATGCTGCGCCATATGCTCGCCCGGGCGGACCGGCGCTGCGACGACGAGCGGCTCGCCGCCCGGCCCGCGCAGCAGTCCGAATTGCGATTCGAGGCGCTGCTCGACTGTATCGATCCGCCCGGAGAGGGACGCGCGGACGGGAGCGCGGACGGCGCGGCGGCGGCGGCGGCGGATCGCGACGCGCTGCTCGCCTGTATCGGGGAGAGCGCCAACTGGAACTGGGACGTGCGCGACTATCCGGGCCTGGCCGCGCCGGGATCGGGGGGCGTAGCCGGAGCGGGGCCGGGCCGGCGCGCGGCCGATGCGGATCCGCTCCGCGGCTATGCCGGCGAGGAGGAGGCGGTCGAGGCGCTCGCCGCCTACAAGCGCCTGATGGCGACGCCGCCCGGCGAGGTCGACATATCCGATCTCGATCCCGAGGCGGCGGAGGGCTGGACCGAGGAGCAATGGCTGCGCGCCGACCATAGCGGGCTCGCCGACCGGCTGTTCGGGGCGGACGGGGAGCCGGCGGCGGACCGGGCGGAGGATGGTGCGGATGGCGGCGTCGAATGCGGCGGAAAGGGGGAAGGCGACCCCTGACGCGTGTCAACCAGTGTCAACCGGATGGGAACTTTGTTTGTCAGACTCGACCTGGCGGTCGAGCGCGGCACCAGATTTTGGTTTGTCAGAACATTGCTGTCGCAATGTCGCCGCACCGGCCCTCTCCCCCTCCCGGCCTCCCAACAGGGTATACTCAATGGGAGGCCGGGAGGGGGAGAGGGCCGGTGCGGCGCTCGACCGCCAGGTCGAGTCTGGCAAAGAAAGCGAGACCCACGAAAATTCCCCCAAACACCTCATCTTCCCCGCATTCGCTTTGACATTGATAGTCATTATCAATAAATCGAGAATCCATTCTCCAGCATGAAGGAAATTCCCATGGCTTCGAAATTGCGGCGCACTTCCTATCTCTCGCGGCTCGGTGTCGGCACCGGTATCGGCGCGCTGGCGCTGGTCACGGGCGCCTGTTCGCCGGGCGGCGAGAGCGTCAGCGACAGCGATCCGGGCGGCGACGTATCCGAGCCCAGCGAAGCGGCGGCGCCGGCCACCGACAGCGATGTCGCCGGCCAGGATGTCGAGCCGGAAGCGGTCGAACAGGGCTCCACCGACACCGAAGGGGATGCGGCGACCGATAGCTATTAGCGCCGGCGCGCGCCTCTTCACCCCGCGCTAACCACGCTTTCGATTGCGCTTGTCCGCGGGGGCCCCTATATGGGCCGCACTGCCGATGTCGCACGTGGCGACGGACTAAGGCGCCCGGCGCCCTCTATTCCCTCAATACTTCAGCATACAGACGCAGGCCGCGCCCGGTGTTCGGGCGGGGCTCACTTCCCCGTTTGGGGTTTAATAAAGGGAATAAGACTATGCCGATTGGCAAGGTAAAATTTTTCAACGAACAGAAGGGCTATGGTTTCATCGAGCCCGAAGAGGGCGGCAATGACGCCTTCGTTCACATGACCGCCGTCCAGGCCGCGGGGATGAGCACGCTGAAGGAAAACCAGCGCGTCTCCTACGAGCTCGAAGAGAGCCGCAACGGCAAGATGGCCGCGACGAACCTCGAAGAAGCCTAAGCGCTTCCTCGACGCGAACGGAAAGGGCGGCGGAGCTTCGGTTCCGCCGCCTTTTTTTTGTCAGACTCGACCTGTCGGTCGAGCGCGGCATATTTGTCTGTCAGAATTTCCCTATCGGGAAATCGCCGCACCGGGTTTTGATTTGTCAGAACATTGCTGTCGCAATGTCGCGGCACCGGCCCGCTCCCCCTCCCGGCCTCCCACAGGGTATACTCATTGGGAGGCCGGGAGGGGGAGCGGGCCGGTGTAGCGCCTGAGGCGAAGCCGAAGGTCTGACAAAAGAATCCCGGTGCGGCGACCTTGCGCAAGCCAGGTTCTGACAGACAAGAAGCCCGACAAACCGAACTCCTTACTCCACTCGCTCCGCCCGCCACCCGCTCTCGCCCACCATCGCATCGCCCACCATCGCATCGTCCGCGACCCGGCCGCCGTAATTCTGCGCCCCGTTCCCGCCATCGAGGCGGAAGGCGATGCGGGGGCCGGTGAGGCGGCCCTCCGATATCGCGGCGGCGGTGCCATCGGCCAGGGTGGCGGTTCCGCTGAAGAACTGGAAGCTCTGCTCGAGGTCGAGCAGCGCCTCGCCCTCCGGTCCGGTCAGCCGCCAGCGGCCGTCGACCCGTGCCGGGACGATCCAGAGATAGGCATGGGCGCCGCCCGCCCGCACCTCGTCATCGGGCTGCCACGCGCCCATGTCGAAGGCATGGGAGACGACCCGCGCGCCGGGCCGCATCTCGGCCAGGATGCGCGGGCGCAGGCGCAGATTGACTTCGGGCAGCAGGAACATGGCCACCACATCGGCATCGGCAATCGGCGTCTCGAACAGGTCTTCGGCGCGGAAGGCGGTGCGCTCCGCGACCCCGGCGACACGGGCATTGGCCTCGGCCTCGCGGACCAGCACCGGATCGATATCGACGCCGAGGCCGGAAGCGCCGAAATCGCGCGCCGCGGCGATCAGGATGCGGCCGTCCCCCGTGCCCAGGTCGATCACGCGGTCGCCGGACCGGACCTGCGCCATGCGCAGCATCGCGGCGACCATCTCCGGGCGGGTTTCGGCATAGGGCACGTCGAGCGCGGGGGCGGGGCTGAACAGCGTGTCGAGCGAGCAGCGCGCGCTGGTGACCGAGAGGCAGCGCATGCCGAGCAGCGCCGCGGCCGTGAGCAGCGCCGCGAGCCCGAGGCCGATCGCCCTTGCCTGCCAGCTGCCCATGCTCCGCTCCTGCCCGCCGGACGGCCCGGCCGTCGCCGACGGTAGCAGGGCGTCCGGGCCGGGGACAGGCCGGACATAGGGGGCACCGAATTCCCCTCCCGTCATACGCCGAAATGGGCTATATCGACCGCCTATCCGGGCGGCGGCGCGGGGCGGCCGCCTCGAACAGTCTGGGAGTGCGATCATGAACCGATCCTCATCGATCCTGCTGGGCGTGCTCGCGGTTGCGGTGTTCGCCATGCCGGCACAGGCGCAGGAATCCTACATGGCCGATCTGACCGGCGAGGCCGAGGTACCGGGGCCTGGCGATCCGGACGGTGCGGGAATCGCGACGCTCGACTGGAACACGATGAACGAAGAGCTCTGCTATGCGCTGGCCGTCGACTATGTCGATCCGGCGACCGCCGCGCATGTGCATCGCGGTGTCGCGGGCGAAAACGGGCCGCCCGTCATCACCTTGGAGACACCGGGCATCGACGGCGGTAGCGATGGCTGTGTCGAGATCAGCAACGCGCTGCGCACCGAGCTGCGCGAGAATCCGTCCGGCTTCTATGTTAACGTCCATAACGACGCCTATCCGGCGGGCGCGGTGCGCGGCCAGCTGGAACGATAGACACGCCATAAGGGGAGAGACGATATGGGGGCAATCAGGACAGGAGCCGCAGTCTTGGCGCTGGGGGCGCTGGGCATGCTGGCGACGGCAGCGCAGGCGGATCATCATGAGGGCGTCGAGGCGGCGGACGAGTGCCCGGGCGTAATCGACGAGGCCGGGCACGGCCCCGATCCGGGCAGCGCCGAATATGAAGCCGCCTGCCGGTATCAGCGCGATCTCGCCGCCGTCCGCGCGCATGGCGAACAGTGGAAGACGTTGTACGAAGCCGGGGACTTCGATGCGCTCGAAGCGCTCTACACGCCCGATGCGATCCTGATGACGGCGGGCGCGCCGCGGCTCGACGGGCCCGAAGCGATCGTCGGGCGGTTTCGGCAGAGCCATGCGGCCGGGTGGCGCGCGACGATCGATTTCCGCGAAGAGGATCTCGCGATCGACGGCGACCGGGCGGACCTGATCGCGCTCTACTGGATGACGATCACACCGCCCGAGGGCGAGGCGATCGAGGCGAAGGGGCGCAGCTGGCTGACCTTCCGGCGTGGCGAGGACGGCGTCTGGCGGCTGTGGCGCGACATGGACAATCGCGCGCCCGACGTGACCGCCGAGATGCGGCCGGGGCACGACAGCGCGGACGGGTCGTGACAACCGAAAATGCGGGCGGCTGCGCGTGTGGCGCCGTCCGCTACCGGCTCGCGAGCGCGCCGATGTTCGTCCATTGCTGCCACTGCACCGAGTGCCAGCGCCAGACGGGCAGCGCCTTCGCCGTCAACGCTATCATCGAAACCCGGCGGATCGAGCTGCTCGCCGGGACGGTGACCGAGCGGAGCCTTCCCACCGAAAGCGGGCGCGGCATCGATCTCGTGCAATGCGCGGCCTGCCATACGGGCCTCTGGACGCATTATGCGGGCGCGGGCCGGGTCTTCGCCTTCGTGCGGACCGGCACGCTCGACGATCCGTCCGCCTGCCCGCCCGACATCCATATCTATACGCGCAGCAAACAGCCCTGGGTCGTCCTGCCCGAGAGCGTACCGGCGGTGCCCGGCTATTACCGGACGGCCGATCTCTGGCCCGAGGACAGCCTGGCGCGCCGCGCGGCGGCGAAGGCGGCCGCGACCGGAGAAACCTAGGGCGTATCGCGATCGGCTTGCCCCGAAACCGTTAGGGCTCAGGGCTAACGGTGTGATACTCCGATATCCTGAAGCAGCGCGCGCATCCGTTCGGCGAGCGCCGTCGCGCTGGTGAATGCCGCCTCGACCCGGCCATGGATGCACCAGTCGCCGCAGGCCGCGAGGCGTTCGTCGGGATCGAGCAGCGCTTCTGAGCCCTCCTGCCGCGGCAGGTTCGCATAGCGCCAGCGGTGGAGCGCGATATGCGCGGCCCCGGCCAGATCGTGCCCCGATATCCGGCTCGCCTCGGCGAGCAGATGCGCGGTCACCGTATCGGGATCATCCTCGAGATGCGCCTCGGCCCAGGCGTTGGTCGAATGGACAAGCAGCGACGGCGCGGTGTCGCGGCCCGGCTTGCTGCTGTTGACCGACATCCAGCTGATATCGGCATCGCCGACATGCGCGGCGTCCCAATCGACGGGCAGCGGATCCTCGAAACCCATCATCAGCGCATAACAGGCCCGCATATCCGGCGCGCCCATCGCGTCCCGATGGGCGAAAACGGACGGCATCAGCGCGCGGCCCTGCGGCGCCGGCGCAGTCGACACGAACCAGTCGAAGCGGCCGAGCCGCGCGCCGTCTTCGGCGTTCAGCGCCCAGCCATCGCCGTCCCACTCCACCGTTGCGATGCGCGTCCCGAGCCGCACATCGAGATCCGCGGCCAGATACTTGGCCAGCGCGTTCATCTTCGGCGCACCGACATAATGCGGGCGCTCCCCGTCCCATTGCCACTCCGCCGTCTGCTCGCCGCCGACGAACTCGGCGAACCGCGCATCCCAGCGCGCGACGGTGCCGCGTTCGATCAGCGGCGCGAGAAAGGCCTGGAACGCCTCGCTCTGCGCGGTGAAGAACTGGGCGCCGTGATCGAACTGCCAGGAATCGGCATAGCGGGTCGCCATGCGCCCGCCGACGCCGCGCGCCTTTTCGAACAGCGTGATCTCGGCCCGGTCCGCCAGCGCCCGGGCGAGGGCGAGGCCGGCGAGCCCGGCCCCGGCGATCGCGATCCGGGTCATGCGAATGCCGCCGTCACGAGCAGCGAGACGATCACGATCGCGGTCACGCCGACCCGCGTCCGCCAATAGCCGGGCGCGATATGATCGGCCTTGCGCAACCGCCGGTCGATCAGCAGCAGGATTGCGAACAGCGCCGCGAAGACGAGGAGCGCGCGCGAGACGGGCAGCAGCAGAAAGGCCAGCCAGCCGGTAATCGCGATCGCATTGCTGGTCAGGAACAGGTTGATGCCGATCTCCTCGCCGGCCGCCAGATACTGTCCCCAATGCACGCCTGCCATGAACGAGACGATGGTCAGCGCCCAGGCGGCGACGATCAGCGGCGCGGGACCGAGGCCCGAGGCCGGATCGACGCCGGTTACGGCCAGCGCCGCGCCGGCGACGAATGGCAGCGCGCCGGCATAGGCGAGGGTCGCGCTGCGATCAGCCATGGCCCGCCGCCCGGCTGGTGCGGTTTCGGCGGCAGCGATCCGAACAATATTTCACCTCGGGCCAGACCGCGCGCCATTTCTTGCGCCAGGCGAACGGCCGGCCGCAGGTCGCGCATATCTTGCTGTCGAGATCGCCCTTCTTCACGCGCGGGTCCCTAGCGCGTTGCCGAAGCTGGGGGAAGTTTGGAGGTAGGATGGCCGGGGCGGAGCCGATTAAGCCGCCACAAAGAGAATGGTGGTTATCCCGATCGGATATGGAGTCCGAAAACCACAGGCGTCATCCCAGCGAAGGCCGGAATCTCTTGCTGCCTATCGGCCTGAGATCCCAGCCTTCGCTGGGATGACGCGGAGGGATACATGTCCGAGCGATGCAAGTTCGAAAGATACAGGCGCCCAAAAGAAAATGGGGGCTGATCCGAAGATCAGCCCCCACTGCGCCGAGCGCCAGTTTGGATTGCCCGAGGGCTCTCCGCTCCGTGCTCAGGCACGGCAGACAGTTTCGATATTCGAGAACATCTCCGCTGTCCTAGGTGGTTTTCCAATCTATCCGCCTTGTCTTCGCTTGCACGATGACGGTGCGGTAAATCTTCCAAACACCCCGCTTTCCCTTCCACACTGCTTCGCTCGCGGTCTGCAGTCTTTCCGGTTCCGCGGTCTCCAGTTCTCGCTTCGGTCGTTGCCTTCCGTCGCTTTCCCTGTCGACAGATGAAAGGTGTCACGGCTTTCCGAGTCGTGCCAAGCAAAAAGCGACATGGAATTACGAGGATATCGGGGATAACTCGATAAGCATATGATTCATAATATAAAATTCGGACCAATGAATCCTTGCTGCGCCTCATGCTGCGCAGCATTCCGCGTTCGACTCAGCGATTGCCGGGCGACCAGCCTGGCGGCGCCAGGGTGAATCCGGCGAAATCGAATCCGGGAACGACGACGCAGCTGACCAGCGTGTAGCCGGCAGCGCCGTCGAGCGGTTCGGCGGCCTGCCAGTGATGGGGCGGAACGAGCGCCTGGGGCGCGTCGCCGGCGGTAACGTCGCCGCCGAGCCGGACCGTTTCGGGAGCGGCTGCGTCCGGGTCCGCGATATGGAGCGCGAGCGGATCGCCGCCATGCCAGAGCCAGAGTTCGGCCGCGTCGACGCGGTGCCAGTGCGATCGTTCGCCCGCCGCGAGCAGGAAGTGGATCGCCGTGCCCGCGGCCCGATCGCCCGCCTCGCTGACCGCGCGCCATGTCTCCCGATACCAGCCGCCTTCGGGATGGCGCTCGAGGCCAAGCGTTTCGCAAATCGCCTTTGCCGTTTCGTTCATGGCCGTCTCCTCCTCCCCGCCGCCGTTCAGCACAGGCTCATCTTGACTGCGCCATTCGCCCTAGCCGGGTCGCGCCGCTATGCCAAAGGAGCATTGCCGATGCATGCGTCCCTATCGGCCTTGAGCGCGTTCTTGCTTGCCGCCGCGCCGGTCGCGGTGCACGCCGCCGGACCAGTTGCACCGATCGCGCCCGCCGCCAATCCGCAGATCGATTATCCGGCATTCGTCGCGATGGCCGCGGCCGTGCAGGAGGTGCGCGCGAGCCGGCTGCTCGATCTCGAGACGTTCCAGGAAATGGCCGGCGAACCCCGCGCGCTGCTGCTCGACGCGCGGTCCGCCGAAGCGTTCGCGCTGGGCCATATCGACGGCGCCGTCAACCTGCCGCTGCCCGACTTCACCGCCCGGAGCCTGGCGGAGACAATCGGGCCGGACGCGGACCGGCCGATCCTCATTTATTGCAACAACAATTTCGTCAACGATGTCGCGCCGGTCGTGCGCAAGGCGGTCGCGCTGGCGCTCAACATCCAGACGATGATCAATCTGCACGGCTATGGCTATTCCAACGTCTACGAGCTGGGCGAGGCGGTCGATCTCGCCGATCCGCGGGTGCGGTGGGTCGCCGACGACCGGAGGGCGGAGAGCTGACGGGCAAGAATTTCGGGTCGCGAGGGTCGAGCGTACGGGGTCGCACATACGTCGTTGCGATGCCGTAACAAATAGGAGAAAGGTGCCGTGTTGCGAGCGATTATCATTAAGAGAATGTTTTTTGACAGGTTCGGGCAGGAAGGTTACATCCGGAGCCCGGGCGCGCGTAATTTTGTTTGGGGAGGGGCAAATGAGTTCTAAGCTCGATCGCAGATCATTTTTGAGGCGCGTCGGTGCCGCAGCCGGCGTCGGCGCGTTGGGAGTCGTATCCGGAAGCCCCGCCCGCGCCTTTCAGGTAACCGACAGCGACACCGGACGGTACGCCGATCCGATCGGACGCGGGCGCGGCGGTAGCGGCGTCACCGACAGCGATACCGGCAGCTATGCCGACCCGGTCGGCCGTGGGCGCGGATCGAGCGGCGTCACCGACAGCGACACGGGCCGCTATGCCGATCCGGTCGGCCGCGGACGCGGGCGTTCCGGGATTACGGACAGCGATAGCGGCCGCAATGCGGATCCGGCGGGCAACGGCCGGGGCCGCTCGGGCATTACCGACAGCGATAGCGGCCGCAACGCCGATCCGGCGGGCGATGGCCGTGGTACCAGCGGCATCACCGATAGCGATACGGGCCGCAATGCGGATCCGGCGGGTGATGGACGCGGCGGCGGACGCAGCGGCATTACCGACAGCGATACGGGCCGCTACGCCGATCCGGCCGGTAATGGCCGGGGCCGTTCGGGCTGTTCGGACAGCGATGGCGGCACCTATGCCGATCCGGGCGGCCGGGGCCGCCGGTGCGGCAGCCGGTCCGGCTATACCGATAGCGATGGCGGCAGCATGGCCGATCCGGGCGGCAACGGCCGCGGGCCGCGCCGCAACTATCGCACGGGCATCACCGATGCCGATAGCGGCTCGAACGCCGATCGCGGCGGATATGGACGGGGCAACGACCGGTAACGGCGCCTGCTAGACCCGAATTGGCGTGCCGGGTGTCCCGCGGCAGTCGCCGGTATCGACGTCAAATCTCTTGTGTAGTGTGAAAGGGTCAATCGATGAGTAGAAAAATGGATCGCCGCTCCTTCCTGCAACGCGTCGGCGCAACGGCGAGCATCGGCGCGCTGGGCATCGTGACCGGCACGGGCGCCGCGCGGGCCCAGATCACCGACAGCGACACAGGGCCGTCCGCCGATCCGGCGAACCGGTCGGGCTGCACCGACAGCGATGGCGGCGCCAGCGCCGACCGCGCGGGCAACGGCCGGTGCGGCGGCAGCACGGGCTATACCGATGCCGATGGCGGCGCGATGGCCGATCCGGGCGGCAACGGCCGGGGGCCGGCCCGCTCCTCGCCTTCGGGAATGACCGATGCGGACAGCGGATCGACCGCCGATCGCGGCGGTTACGGCCGGGGAAGCGATCGTTAGGTACTGACTGGCGGTCTCGTCATTCGCCGCCGGGTTTTCAGACTTCCGAATGACTATCACGACCCATTGAAGAGGGGGGAATTTGATGACTAAGAAATTGGATCGCCGTTCATTCTTGCGGCGAGTCGGCGCGACGGCCGGTATCGGCGCGCTCGGCATCGTCACGGGTACGACTGCCGCCCGGGCGCAGGTCACCGACAGCGATACGGGCCGCAACGCGGATCCGGTCGGACGCGGCCGGACGGGCGTGACCGACAGCGATACCGGATCCAGCGCCGATCGGGCCGGCCATGGCCGCGGCAGCAGCAGCGATCCGGGCGGACGCGGCCGGAATTGCAGCGACAGCGATGGCGGCAGCCGGGCCGATCCGGGCGGACGCGGCCGTTCCTGCAGCGACAGCGACTAGCAACCGGCCCGGCCTCGGCGCGGCCTATGCCGGATCGATGCCGGGCAATCGTCGGCGGGATCGCTGATCTGACTGTGTGAACCGAGGCGGCGTCCATTTTTCGTGGATGCCGCCCCGCTTGTTTCCCAGGGTCTGAGCTACAAGGAAGGGGAAGCCCATGTCTTCGAAATTCAATCGCCGTTCGTTTCTCAGCCGTATCGGCGCGACCGCTGGCCTCGGCGCGCTGGCCACCGTTACCGGTGCCTGCGACCAGCTCGGCCTCGGTGGCGGCGAAGACAGCGATACCGCGGGAACCGATCCGGGCGACGACATGCCGCCCGCGGGCGGCGCGGAATCCGGTACGGCGGGCAGTGGCGAGACGGGGTCGGCGGGCGCCGAGCCCCCGGTCCAGAGCGGGCTCACCGATACCGATAGCGGGGCGACGGCGGACCCGGCCGGCAACGGCCGTGGCGGACCGAGCAATGGCGGCAGCGGCATCACCGACAGCGATACAGGCGCCAATGCCGACCCGGTCGGACAGGGCCGCGGCGGCAATAGCGGCGGCATCACCGACAGCGACACCGGCGCGAACGCCGATCCCGTGGGCCGAGGGCGCGGCGGCAATCGCAGCGGCGGCGGAACCGGCGTGACCGACAGCGACACCGGCACCAATGCCGATCCGGTCGGTCAGGGCCGCAGGCCGAACACCGGCGTTACGGACCGGGATACCGGCGCGAGCGCCGACCCGATCAACGGCGGACGCGGCGGCCCGGGGAGTACCCGGGGTTTCACGGACAGCGATATGGGCTCCAGCGCCGATCCGGTCGGCCAGGGCCGCGGCGGCAACTGAGACGGTCCCCAGCCGCCACGTCTTTTCGCCAAGTTCCATCCCATGGATGCCTTGCGGCAAACCGCCTGGTCTTTTGCTCCAGATCAATGTGCAACGGACGCGCCATGGCCAGAAATGGCGTGACAGAATAAGGGTGCGGCCGGTCCGCGTTTTTCGAGAGACATCATGCACAAATATGACCCGACCACCGGTCTTCCGCAGGAATCCATGGATGCGCTCCACCGCGTCCTCGGCCCGGTCGATCCGAGCACATTCTTCACCGAGACCTTCGAGGAGAATTTCCACCTGATCGAGCGCGGCGAGCCCGGCCGTTTCGCCGATCTCGTCTCGGTCGACGTGCTCGACGCCTTCATCGCCGACAACCAGCTGTTCGACGGCCAGATCGATGCGACCCGCGCCGATCCGCAGATCCGCCGCGACGCCTTCACGCTCGAGAACAACCAGATCGATCGCAGCGCGCTGCTGCGGCTCTATCAGGACAAGGCGACGATCATCGCGCCGCACCTGCACAGCTATCACAAGCCGCTCGGCGATTTCGTCCGTGCGCTCGAGCCGGTGTTCAGCGCCTCGGTGCAGACCAATATCTACCTGACCCCCCCGGGCGCGACGGGTTTCCGCACCCATTACGACAATCACGACGTGTTCGTGATGCAGGTATCGGGCGCCAAGAGCTGGCGGCTCTACGATGAACCCGTCGGCAAGCCGTTTCGCGGCGAGGGGTTCGAGCCCGGCAAGCACGATGTCGGCGATCCGCAGGAGGAATTCGTCCTCAAGGCCGGCGACACCGTCTATATCCCGCGCGGCATGATGCACGACGCCGATGCGCATGATGAGGAAGCTTCGCTCCACATCACGCTCGGCCTCGTCACCAAGACCTGGGCGGATGTCGTGCTCGAGGCGATTTCCAAGGCGGCGCTTGAGACGGACGGTCTGAGGCGCGCCCTGCCGCCCGGCTATGCCAATCGCGATTTCGATCGCGGTCCGGCGCGCGAGCAGTTCCGCGCATTCGTCGCCGAGCTGGCGGAAAAGGCCGAGCTCGACGAGCCGCTCGACATCATCGCCGAGGATTATGTGAAATCGCGGACCCCGGAGATGGCGGGCATCGTCCGCTACGCCTCCAGCCCGGTCCCCGAGGACCAAGGCTACCAGGCCAGCGAGAACGGCCTCTACCGCCTGATCGAGGACGAGGAGAGCGGCGAGTTCGCGGTCGTCACGCGCGGCGGATCGAGCGAATTTATCGGCGCGAAGCGCAAGGCGTTCGACCGGGCGATGGACGGCGAACCCTTCACCCGCGCCGATCTTCCCGAGATCGAGGAAGCGGACGCGATCGATCTGGTCCGGCGGCTGCTGTCGCGGGGATTGGTGCGGCCGGTTTAGGTTTTTGGAGACTTTCTGGCAGGTTTTCCCCGCATCAGAATTTATTTGTCAGACTCGACCTGTCGGTCGAGCGCGGCACCGGGATTCTTTGGTCAGAATTTTCCTGACGGAAAATCGCCGCAAATTTTTTGTCAGAAACTTCCTATCGGAAGTTCGCCGCACCGGCCCTCTCCCCCTCCCGACCTCCCGTTGAGTATACCCTGTGGGAGGTCGGGAGGGGGAGAGGGCCGGTGCGGCGCCTGAGCGTCAGCGAAGGTCTGACAAACAAAGAGCCTGACCAAAACTAACGCGACGCGAGCCGGATCTCCTCGGCGCGGGCTTCGTCGATCTCCGAGAGCCGGAAATTGACGGTCGTGCCGTTCATCCGGCCGGTCACGCGCCCGTCGCGCACGACGAGCCGGAAACGAGCGCCGGTCGGATAGTGCCGCCCGGTCAGGATGCGCTGGTCGCCGCGCTCTTCGGTCTCGTAGACATAGGTGATGCCGTTATGCTCGAACCGCTCCTGCGAAACGGTATCGGCCAGGGCGGGCGCGCCGAGCGCGAGCAGCGGGACGGAAAGAAGGATGGAAGCTTTCATGATCGGTCTCCAATGGCTTATCGCCAATTCGAACACCTCTCTCCGCGTTCCGGGATAGGCGTCGGCCATTGTGCGCTGCAATATGAACGGGCGCAGCACCGCATGCACGAATTTCACTTTTTCGAAAATTGCGCGGCGGCGAATTTTCCTTAGCCGGCGATCCCTTAGCCCGCCATCATCGTCATTCCGCGCGCCAGATAGGCCAGTCCGATCAGGGTGACGACCCAGCGCGTCCAGCCCAGAAAGCCGGTATCGGTCATCCGGTCGAGCACGGCCTTGCCGGCGCGCGTCCCCACAAGCGTCAGCGGGATCGCGAGCAGGATCGCCAGCCAGGGCATCTCGGCGCCCCCCGCCGCGAAGACGAGCGGCCCGCCATAGACGATGATCTTGGCGAGATGCGGAAAGACCTGGCTGAACGCCTTGGTCGCGACGATCTGGTGGCGGGTCAGCGTCGTGCGCACGAAGAAGATGTCGAGCAGTGGCCCGGCGACCCCCGCGAGCAGGTTGGTCCCGGTCACCAGCAGGCCCGAAGCGAAGGCGTGGCGCGGCCGGCGCGCATCGAGCGCGAAGCGTTTGGCCGGCAGCCAGACCGACAGGCCGACCAGCCCGAGCGCGACGAACACGAGCGGGCGCGGCGGCACCCAGGCGATGATCCAGGCGATACCGGCGAAGACCAGCGCGGCGACGAGCGAGGCGAGCGCGTACCAGCCGATGACGGACCAGACGATATCGCGCCGGTTGAGCCAGGCCCGCCAGCCATTGGAGACGATCTGAATGATACCATGGGTTACGAATGCCGCGCTGATAGGGAGCAGCAATGCCAGCGCGCCCATCAGGACGAGCCCGCCCGCCATGCCGAAAATCCCCGAAATCAACGCTGTCACGAAAGCGATGGCGGGCAGCAGGATCGTCAGCGGCGCAAGCATGGCGCGCTGATAGCCGGATCGGGCGGGCAATGCCATCGAACGGCGGGGCGCCGCCACTTGTCGAACGCTGACGGCGCTCAGAGCCCCGCCGCGGGCGGTTAGTCGAAACCCGGTTGCGCCCGCCGGCTGTCCTGCGAGTGCCGGAACACCGACATCAACTGGGGACCATATCATGAACTCGAAATTTGGACTTTTCCTCGCACCGGTCGCGCTGCTGTGCGCCACGCTGCCGCAGACATCGGCCTTCGCGCAGGATGGCGCGCATGCGGCGCTTTACGCCGAGGCGGTCGGCGCCGAGGGCCGCCCCGAAGCCATGGTCGAGCTCGACCAGCATCGCCGGCCCGCCGAGATCCTCGCCTTTTTCGGCGTCGAGCCGGGCGACAACATCCTCGAGGTGGGCATGGGCGCCGGCTATTGGGTCGACATGCTGGCCCGCGTGGCGGGCGATGAGGGGCTTGTCATCGGCAGCGTGCCCGAAATCGCCTATGAGGCCCGGGAAAGCGTGCGCGAGGCGACCGACGCTGCGGGCGAGCGCAACGCCAATTTCCGCGCCGATATCGGCAGCATCCAGGAGATCAACTATCCGGCGGCGAGCCTCGATTTCGTGATGCTGAGCCTGATTTTCCACGATGTCTATTTCGTGAGTTCCGATTTCGGCTTCGTCCGCCAGACCCCGCAGATGTTCCTCGCGGGCGTCTATGAGGCGCTGAGGCCCGGCGGCACGGTGGGCGTGATCGACAGCGTCGCGCCCGCCGGCATGGCGCCGCGCGAAAGCGTCGATGCGCTGCACCGGATCGATCCCGCGGTCATCCGCCGCGAGTTCGAGGCGGCGGGCTTCGTCCTCGAGGAAGAAAGCGACCTGCTGCGCAACTCCGAGGACAGCCTGACGACCTCGGCCTTCGATCCGAGCATTCGCCACCGGACCGACAAGGTCGTGATGCGCTTCCGGCGGCCGTAATTTGTCAGACTCACAACCTAGCGGTTGAGCGCCGCACCGGGATTTATCGGTCAGAACGTTGCTAGCGCAACGTCGCCGCACCGGCCCGCTCCCCCTCCCGGCCTCCCACGAGCGTACCCTGATTGGGAGGCCGGGAGGGGGAGCGGGCCGGTGCGGCGATTTTCCGTCAGGAAAATTCTGACAAAAAAAGAAGTTCGCCGCACTGACCCTCAGGTCGAGTATGACCGATCAAACCCGCGCCGGCTCGTTCGCCAATTCGTCCTCGTTGAACAGCCGGCCGCGCTCGGTCGCCAGAACGCTGACCAGCGCCAGGCTGCCGCAGACGAGGAAGCCGAGCGAGAGCGGCAGGGTCGTGCCGTCGTACATCTGCCCGATGCTGCCGCCGATCACCGCGCCGACGAGGACGCCGACCGCGCCCTGGACCGAGCTGGCCGTGCCCGCGATCGCGCCCATTTCCTCCATCGCCATCGCCCCGAAATTCGCGCCGCACAGGCCGAATGCGCCCATGTTCGCGGAGAGCAGGATCAGGAACACCCAGAGCGACTTGTTGCCGGTATAGGCCATGACCGCCCCGGCGGCCGCGAAGCCGATAAAGGCGAGCAGTGCGCTGTGCGATACCAGCCGCGTGCCGAGCCGGAGCACGATGCGGGAATTGAGCAGCGAGGCGGCCGACATCGTGCCGGCGATCATCGCGAAGGCGGGCACGAGCATGTCGGGCCGGTCGAACGTGTCGTACATGACCTGCTGGATCGAGTTGATGAAGCCGAACAGCGCGCCCGACAGCATCGCCGAAGCGAGCATATAGCCGAGCGACTTCCGCTCGGTGACCGTATGCCGCCAGCCGCGCCCGATGCGGGCCGGCGTCAGCGGCAGCCGGTCTTCGGGGCTCAGCGTTTCGGGGAGCCGCCAGCCGATCCACAGGCCGACGCCGATCCCGATCGCCGCGAACATCCAGAAAATCCAGCGCCACGAGGCGAAGGCGAGGATGATCTCGCCGAACAGCGGCGCGAGCACGGGAACCGCCATGAACACCATCATCGCGAAGGACATGACCTGCGCCATCTTGCGCCCGACATAGAGGTCGCGGACGATCGAGATGGCGAGGACGCGCGTCGCGGCGACCGCGATGCCCTGGCAGAAGCGCGCGGCGAGCAGCAGCTCGAACGACTGGGCGAAGGCGGCGACGACGCTCGAGGCCGCATAGAGCCCCAGCCCGCCGACGAGCAGCGGACGGCGGCCGAACCGGTCGGACAGCGGGCCGTGGACGATCTGGGCGAGGCCGAAGCCGATCAGCAGCGCACCGATCACGAGCTGGCGGTCGTTGTCCGCGGCGACGTCCAGCGCCTCGCCGATCGCCGGCAGCGCGGGCAGCATCGCATCGATGGCGAGCGCCGTCATCGCCATGAGCGAAGCGACCATGGCGACGAATTCGGTGAAGCCCGGCACCGTGCGGGCCGGCCGGTCAGGCGCTCCGTTCGTCATGCGTGGCCCATGCGCCATTTTGCGGTGCAGCGGAACCCGTTAATTGGGCAGCGGCGGCGGACGGCGCTTGACCGGGCGGGGCGGAGCCCTGATGGAAAGCGGGTGATGGACTCCATGCCTGCCGACATCGCGCTCACCATCCAGCTCGCGCTGGCGCCGGCCTTCCTGCTCGTCGGGA
This sequence comes from Parasphingopyxis algicola, assembly GCF_013378075.1. GTDB lineage: Bacteria > Pseudomonadota > Alphaproteobacteria > Sphingomonadales > Sphingomonadaceae > Parasphingopyxis > Parasphingopyxis algicola. The sequence goes on from NZ_CP051131.1 coordinate 2,704,844, forward strand.
TCGGCCAGTTCCTGATCCTCGCTGCCGGGCGGCTGGGCCGGGTGGTCGACCGGGCACGGATCATCGCCGATATCCTGCCGCGCGAACCGGGACCCGAACATGACGACTGCATCGCGGAGCTCAGGATGCTCGACCGGCGGATGACGGTCACCGGCCTCTCCATCCTGTTCGGCACGATTTCGATGATCGCTGTCTGCCTTGTCGTCGCCGGCCTGTTCGCCGCGCGGCTGTTCGAAATCGAACTGACCGGAATGACCGCCGCGGCCTTTGTCGGCGCCATGGGGCTGTTGATCCTCGGCCTGATCACCTTTCTCTACGAGGTGCATCTGGCGAACAAGTCGATCCATGTCCGCGCCGACCTGCTGGACAAGCCGAAGCGATGAGCCCGGCGGGCGAGAAACGGCTGTTGCAGCTGGCGGCCGGGATCGCCTGTCTCGTCCCGATCGGCATGGGCGCGGCGAGCATCGCCATCGGGCCGTCGATATTGTCCGGGATCGGCGATCCGCCGGTCCGCGATCTCGACAGCCATTTCCGCTATCTGTCCGGCATCTTCCTCATCCTCGGCCTCGCCTTTGCGAGCTGCGTGCCGGGGATCGAGACCAAGACGGCGCGGTTCCGGCTATTGGGCGCGATGGTCGTGGCGGGCGGCCTCGCGCGCGCCTGGTCGGCGGCCGAATACGGCTTGCCGTCGGAAGGGCATCGCTTCGGCCTCGTGATGGAGCTCGGCGTCGTCCCGCTGCTCATCCTCTGGCAGGCGCGGGTCGCGCGGCGCTTGAGCGTCCGATGAGCGATCCCTGGCTCGCGGGCGCGCTCGCGCTCTGGGTGGCGCTTGTGTTCGCGCTCGAACGGCTGGCCGTCGCGCAAACCCCGCCCGCCGACAATCGCCGCCGTATCCTGCGCAATATCGGGCTCGGGCTGATCGCGCTCGCCACGGCGCCGCTGCTGCTGACGTTCACCGGGCGGATCGCGTCGGGCGTCGAACCGCTGGTGCCGCTGGCAGGGCTGGGCGCGCTCGGCGCGCTCCTCGTCCAATTGCTGATCCTCGATGTCTGGACCTATGGGATGCACCGCGCCTATCATGAAATCCCGCTCCTCTGGCGCTTCCACGCCCCGCACCATCTCGACGAGCATCTCGATGCGAGCTCGGCCTTCCGCTTCCATCTCGGCGAGATCCTGATCTCGGCCGCGATGCGGCTGATCCCGGCGTTCGCCTTCGGCATCGACGCGGCGACGCTGCTGTTGTTCGAAGCGATCCTGACCGCCAATGCCGTGTTCCACCATTCGAACATCCGCCTGCCCGCCCGGTTCGAGCGGCTGCTCTCCTTCGTCATCGTCACGCCCTCGATCCACTGGCGGCATCACCGGAACATACAGGCCGACACCGACAGCAATTACACCGCGATCCTTTCACTCTGGGACCGGCTGTTCGGCTCGCGCAATCCCAAGCCGCGCCGGATCGGCATGCCGATCGGCGTCGAGGGCGAGCGGGACCGGAGCTTCGGGAAGCTGCTGGTTTATCCGTTTGCGGGTTGATTTGTCAGACTCGATTCTTGGGTCAGAATTTCGCTAGCGCGAAATCGCGGCACCGGCCCGCTCCCCCTCCCGGCCTCCCACAGGGTAAACTTATTGGGAGGCCGGGAGGGGGAGCGGGCGGAGATGGCAGAGGCTCCGGCGGCGCAAAGCGTCGTTGGATGCCATCGGAGGGCGGTGCCGCGCTCGACCGCAAGGTCGAGTCTGACAAACAGTCCCCCGGTGCCGCGCCTGAGGCGAAGCCGAAGATCTGACAAAAGGAATCTGCCGCGCTCGACCGTCAGGTCGAGTCCGACAAAGAAAACCCTATTCCCCGCTGTCTTCCGGCGCCGCATAACGCAGGGCGATCAGGCGGTCGCCCTCGAAGACCGGGGCGTCGGGCACGGTAACCCCGTCGTTGAAATCGAAAATCCGGTCCTCGTTCATGTCGTAATGGAGCATGACGATGAACATCTCGCCGGTCTCCGGAACCGCATTGATCGTGATCCCCACATCATGGCTGATCCCCTGGAGGACCGGCGCCGCGCCCACATATTCGGTGGGCACCGGAGCGCCGTCACGGAACGGATGCATGACGAGGAAGCCGTCGCGCTCGATGCGCACCGAGGGGAAGGTGAAGGTCGCGCCCGATCGGGTTGCGCCTTCGAGCCGGATCGCATTGCGTTCGCCATTGCCGGTTTCGATCTGCGGCGGTGCTGCCATGTCCTCCTGAGCCGCGGCCAGCGCCGGGCCGGAAAGAAACGCCGCACAGGTCCAAACCGCTGCCATCCTGATCATATTATATCTCCTGCCGACTGGACTTATCGGATATGGAAAGGGCGATCCACCTTGACGCTGCCCGCCTACCTGCGGCATCTGGCGGCTGTCACAGTTCAGGCACAGCTCAGGAAACACCCATGTCCGCGCGTATCTACCAACGGATGAAGAATGCCATGCAGTCGGGCCGCCACCGCGTCGGCCTGTGGACTCTCGAATTCGAACCGAGCGAAGCGCAGCGCGCCGATCCGCTGACGGGCTGGGCCGGGTCGTCAGACACCAACCGCCAGGTCCGCCTGACCTTCCCGACATTGGAAGCCGCGAAAGCCTATGCCGACAAGCAGGGCATCGCCTATCATGTCGTGCCGGGACCCGAAAAGAAACTGAAGCTCCAGGCCTACGCCGACAATTTCCGCTAGGAGCCGACTTCAGTTCCCGGCCCATCGCCGCGCGGCATCGAAGGATGGCGTCCGCCGTCTCCTCGAGCTCGGTCGCCGGATGGAGATCGGTGCCCTGGAGGTGGACGACCGGCCAGCCCATCGATTCGGCTCGCCGCGCTTCTTCGACGGATGCCGGCGAGGTACGCACGAAACCGCGCTGCGCATCTAGCCAGTCGGGCATCGGCGGCGCGCCTTTCGGGTCTTGCTGGTCGGTTCCCGGGCCCGTTAGCACGGTTTGCCGCGACGCACGGCCTATCCGCGCGGCATGCGCAGCATCGGATACATGACCGGCGAGTCGCCCGTCTGGATCTCGCCCATCAGTTCGAACCCGTGCCGCTCGTACAGCGGATTGTTCTTCGAGTTGGACGATTCCAGATAGGCCGCCGCGCCGTCCGCATCGCACAGCCGCAGCCGGTGTTTGAGCAGCGCGCTGCCGAGCCCGCGACCCTGGCGAAACGGATCGGCCGCGATTTGCGGCAGATACCAGCAGGGCGTTTCGGGGTGGGCTTCATCCATCTGCGCGAAAAAATCCTCGATCGCGTCCATCCGGTCGTCGGGGACCGAACCGGCGATCACCGTCATTACCGCCTCGTCGTCGGGAAAGAAGTCCGGCGGCAGCCAGCAGGCCGCCGCCCCGCCGCACGCCGTCATGTCGGCCGTGCCTTCGTCGAACGCCCGCCCGCAAAAGGCGGTCACGAAATCCGGCATGGCGCGCGCATAGATATCGCTGTCCGGCCATACCCAGCGCGCGACGGGATCGGCGACGAAGCCGAGCGTGATTGCGGCTTTGGCCCCGGCGCGCTCGCCATGGGATTTTGCGGATTTCACTGCGATCATCGTCATCATCTTGTCCTGAACCGTGTTTCGGGATCGGGACGCCATGACTGGCTTGCGTTGTAGCGAGCGTGGGAACGGGCGTTGTTTTTCAAGATGGCGCCCGAAAGCGGTCGACGGGCTATGCCTGCCGGGCGGGATCAGGCCCGATCGTCGCCGGCCAACCAGCCCGCCCCCAGCAACGCCAGCATCCGCACGTCGATCACGCAGTCCTCGTCCCGCTTCGCCGCCACGAAATCCGCGACGCCGGTCAGCGGGACGCGGTGGACGATGATATTTTCATGGTCGGTGCCGCCGCCAGCGCCGACTTTTTCCAGCGCCGTCGCCTTGAGCAGGGCGAAGGTCTCGCTTGTCATCCCGGGCGAGGAGCAGAAGCGGCCGAGATTCTCGATCTTTCCCGCGCGATAGCCGGTTTCCTCTTCCAGCTCGCGGCGGGCGGCCTCGACCGGATCCTCGCCGGCCGTGTCGTCGCCGACGAGCCCGGCCGGAAATTCCAGGCAGTTGGCCTTGAGCGGCACCCGGTACTGCTCGACGAGGATCACATGATCGCCGCCGGTATCGCCGTCACCCGCCGCGTCGATCGCCAGCAAGGCCGCCGCGCCGATGCCGCGCACCCGGCTCACATATTCCCAGCGGCCCTCCTGGAGGATGGCGAGATAGTTGCCGGCCCAGTGGGTGGTGACGGGATCGCTCATAATGCGGGTTTACGGCCTTAGCGCGCGGCGATGCGTTCGACGCCGCCGAGCCGGGCGGTCAGCGCGTCGACGGCGCTGTCAAACCCTTCGGACACCTCGCCCGCATCGAAATGCGCGGCCATTTCCGATTCGGTCGCGTCGGTAAACTCGCGGGTCAGGGCTTCGTGTGCGCCGGTCGCCGGGACGATGGCGATCGCCTCGTCGGCCGCGGCGATCAGGATAAGCGCGCCGCCCGCGCCGATGCCGCGTTCGCCGACCATCTCGGCCGCCTTTTGCTCGATATCGGTGTCGTCGGTGCTCAGGATCACCGCGATATGGACCTCGTGACCGGTTTCCGCGTGAAAGGCGGCGAGCCGCTCGTTCAGCTGCGCATCCATGCCTTCCTCGAGCAGCCCGATATCCTTCACATAGTCGATCGGGCCCTCGCGCCCGTCTTCTGCGACAGCGGCCTCGTCCACGGTCGCCGCTCCGGCGGCTTCGGCATCGCCACCGGCGCTGCCGCTACAGGCGGCGAGAGCAAGCGCCATGCCCGTAATCGCGATCGGGCTCCGATATCGCATTGTGCCTATTCCCCCTGATTGCCGAGCCGCGCGATCAGCGCATCGGCCCCGGCGTTCAATCCCTCGGCCAGCTCGTTCTCCTCGAAATGCGCGATCATCGCCACCTCGGTGTCGCCGGTAAAGGCTTCGTCCAACCCTTCGCCGACGACAGCCAACGCCTGGTCCGCTCCGGCGACGTAGATCAGCGCATCGGCCTCGCGTTCGGTACGCCGTTCCTCGGCGATCGTTTCGATATCGGCGCCGTCGGTCGTCATCCCGAGGATGATGTGGACGTCCTGTCCGCTGTCCGCGTGGAAGGCCGCAAGCTTCTCGTTGAGGGTGGCGATGAGCGCGGCGTCGACCAGGCCGTCCGTCTCGTCCTCGGCATAGCCCGATGCGTCATGGGCGGCGGCATCGTCCGCGGCCGTGTCCTCCGTCGCCGCGGCCGCCGCTTCATCGTCTTCATTCTGGGTGGCGGCTTCGCCGCTACACGCGGTCAGCGCAAGCGCGACGGCGATCGTCCCGGCCGGGATCATGGTGGAGATTTTCATCGAAACAGTTCCTCTGCGGCAAAGTCCGGGCCATCGCATATTTGGAACGCCCGCGAAACAGGCTTGGCCCGGCGAGTCCGCGAATTTCCGCGCGGAAAATTCCGACGGAAGAAACCGCCATACTCGGCCGATCGGTCGGGACTGAAGAACCGGATCCGACCGAATCCCGATTTCGTTGGAACCTTTGTCCGGCTCCGTTCATTGGAAGGGTGGACTGCGGCGCCGTAATCGCCGTTAAAAGCCCGAAAACAAACACAGGGAATACAACACCATGAAGAAGATGATTTTCACCACTGTCGCTGCCTCCGCCGCCCTCGCGCTCGGCGCCTGCCAGAGCCCGGAAGCGGACGCCGTCGAAGATGCGGCCGAAGAGCAGGCCGAAGCGATCGACGAAATGGCCGACGAAGCGACCAGCGAGGCGCGGGAAGAAGCGCTCGAAGAGCAGGCGGATATCGTCGAGGAACAGGGCGAGGAAGCCGCCAACGCGATGGACGATGACGGCGAGATCGCCCCGAGCGAGACCGGCATCGGCGACACGCAGGAATAGTCTTCGGACAACCGGATACGAGCCATTTACGGTAATGCCTCCCATGGCATTGACGGCGTTGCGGGTCACTCCCCGCAGCGCCGTTTTCGTTGGTTCGTCAGACCTTCGGCGTTCGCCTCAGGCGCCGCGCCGGGGTTCACTTGTCAGAACATTGCTATCGCAATGTCGCCGCACCAGCCCGCTCCCCCTCCCGACCTCCCACTAGGGTACACTCAATGGGAGGTCGGGAGGGGGAGCGGGCTGGTGCCGCGCTCGACCGCAAGGTCGAGTCTGACAAACAAGAATCTGGTGCGGCGATTTCCTGCTATGGAAATTCTGACAAACAAAGCCCCCGACAAACCCGCCCAATCCCGCCAAAATCGCCGCTTTCCCGCGCTCACTTCCCATTAACGCGCGAAGCCCTATATTGGGGCTGCCGGGGCTTGCTCCGGCTATGGCGATAAACGGTGTCGTGCAATAGACACAGCGGACCCGGGGGCAGTACCCGGCGGCTCCACCATAGTGGGCGGTTTTCCGAGGGTTTCCCGACGATTTCCACCCGCCAAGATGGGGCCGAACCAGGATCGACGTGTGTTGAAAGACGCCACTTTTCGCCCGGCCTGAATGCGCCGCAAAACCGTTCACAAACCATAAGTGCCAACGATAACGAAGCACTTGCTATTGCTGCGTAACGCATAGCCTCACGGCTTAAGTTACAACGACAATAACGGGGCTGGACCACGCCCGGCAACAGAAGTGGAAACCGGCGGTCCGGGGCGCACCGAGCAACAGAAGCGCCCCACTCCAATCCCCACAAAGTGGTACTTTGCGGGGTCCCCGCTTCTTTCGTCAGGCCTTCGGCTTCGCCTCAGGCGCCGCCCCGGGTTTCTCTTGTCAGAACATTGCTATCGCAATGTCGCGGCACCGGCCCGCTCCCCCTCCCGGCCTCCCATTGAGTGTACCCTGTTGGGAGGCCGGGAGGGGGTGCGGGCCGGTGCCGCGCTCGACCGATAGGTCGAGTCTGACAAAAGAGACTCCGGGAGGGGGAGCGGGCGGAGATGGCAGAGGCTCCGGCGGCGCAAAGCGTCGTTGGATGCCATCGGAGGGCGGTGCCGCGCTCGACCGCAAGGTTGAGTCTGACGAACAAACACCGCCGCTCAACCCCCGTCCGCGTCATCCCCCTCCGGAAACGCCCCGCCTTCCATCCGCGCCTTCACGATCGCGAGCTGCGCATCGAGCGCCGCGATCGCGTCCTCCTCGCCGATATCGTCCGCAGCGCGCCGGTCCGCCGCCGCGTCCGCGCGCTTCAGCAAGGTCACGAGGATCGCGTCCGAATAGCGTTTCCGGTAGACCGCCACCTTGCCGCCCGAGACGACCGGCTCCCACACCCCCTCCACCGCCCGCTCGAACGCCGCCGCCTCCAGCACCGGCAACGCCTCGGTCAGCGCCCGCTCCCAGGCCGCCGCGAACCCGGCATCGCGCCTGCGGTGGCGATAGGCGCTGGTCGAGGAGATATGCGCAATCGCGCACGCATCCCGCACACAGCCCGTCCGCGCCAGCGCATGGAGGAATTTTCGTTTTCGGGGCGTCGTCCACCCGTCATGCCGGGTGCGATACTCCCAATCCCCCGCCTTCGCGAGGGCAGGCGGGTTGAGGGCAGGGGAGTTGGTCTCAACCAATTCCGTTTGGGCTGAGCCTGTCGAAGCCTTGCCCTTACTTTGCCCGGTTGAAGAAGAAGGACAGCCCTTCGACAGGCTCAGGGTAAGCGGTTCTTTTTGCGGCGCAGGCAGGCGCGGCGGATCGGGATCGGCCATGATCGGGCTCCTCACACAGGGAATGGAGCCGATCTATTTATACTATCCGGGGGTCTGTAGGACAGGGAATAAGTTGCATACGGGCTATCGATTGATCAGTACCGAAAAGCAGAGGCTCGAGGAATTGGAGGCGGGGATGTTCCAATCAATCAATTTGATCGCGATTATTAGCGCGCTGACCACGCTGTTAGCGTCCGCTTTGATTGTAGGTAGAATTTCCTATTTCTTTGCTACATTGCGCGCGCGCCTCAATGCTCGCAGACTATCAAGCCAGATGGATCAAGCAGTATTTGCTGGTCCGTTCTCAAAAGGCGCTCTCAAAGCTTCCTTCCTCACTTACGTCGAACCAGATTGCTCTCCTACCGATCCGTCAAACGAATCTGACTTGAGATACACAGCAGACGTCAGGGAGCGAATATTCAAAGTCGTTGATCGTTATGTCGAAGTGTCTGGCCGGCGAAAACATCTTATGATCCTCGCAGACTCTGGAATGGGTAAGACGTCGTTTTGCCTAAACTATTTCTTACATGCTCAAAAAAAATTTACTCCGGAACACCATGTAGCCTTGGTCAGTCTCGCGCATCCCGAATGCATGGAATATATCGCGGCAATTAAAAATAAGCGAAATACAATTCTATTATTGGATGCATTGGATGAGAATTCAGAAGCGATTGTAAATTATAACGAAAAACTATCAGAAATACTTATTGCTGCAACAGATTATCTAGTAGTAATTGTAACTTGCCGATCCCAATTTTTTGAAGATCAGGACCACATACCGGTCGATACAGGTGTCTCCATGCTGGTTCCGCGAAAAGGTGGAGAGTCTGCAACCTATAAAATACCCGTTTATCCCCTTGACGCACGTGTAGATTGCCCGTATACTGCGGGCTATGGACAACAAGAAAAGCCCCTCTGCCTCACCTGAATTTAGCGTTCGCGAGTTTTTCCAGCGCTTCCCGGATGACGATGCCTGTCTCGCGCACATCATGGACGTTCGCTATGGCGGCACCCGCTTCGACTGCCCGTCATGCGGCACCGTTGGCGCGACCTTCCACAAGCTGGAAAAGCGCCCGGCCTATAGTTGCTCGGCTTGCGGGCATCATGTCTATCCGTGCGCCGGGACGGTCCTGCACCGCACCCGGACGCCGCTCGTTTCGTGGTTCTATGCGATCTATCTGTTCTGCACGACGCGCCACGGCGTGTCGGGCAAAGAGCTGCAACGCCAGCTTGGCGTGACCTATAAGACGGCGTGGCGCATGGGGCAGCAAATTCGCCAGCTTACCGAACAAGCCGATGTTGCCGCGCTTCTGTCCGGCCATGTCGAGCTTGATGAGGCCTATGTAGGCGGCAAGCGGTCGGGCGGTAAGCGCGGGCGCGGTGCGCCGGGCAAGACTATCGTCATGGGCCTTGTCGAGCGCGGTGGCTCCATGAAAGCCAAGGTCATCCCGAACGTGAAGAAAGACACGCTGCGCAAGGTGACGCTGGAAAATGTTGAGCCGGGATCGGTTGTCTCGACGGACGAGCTTTACAGCTACAACTTACTCACGAAAGACGGCTACCGTCACGGCGTCGTGAAGCACGGCAAGCGCGAATATGCCTACTACGATTATCAGACTGGCGAGAACCACCATGTCAATTCGGTTGAAGGCTTCTGGCGTCTGTTTAAGGCGTCGGTTCGCTCAACCCACGTCCATATCAGCGAGAAATATATGAGCCGCTATCTTAGCGAGTTCACTTTTCGGGCGAACCATCGCGACCGGGCGAACGGGATGTTTGATCTTCTGGTTGGGGCACTTTGATGACGCTCCCCAATCGGGAGTCGAACTCAGCAGAGGGAATTGGACCTACGCCATCGGCCTCTGCCTGATCGGTAAATTCATCTAATCGTCCGGTTTCCAGCGCTTCACGTAACGACAGCATAGCGCTATCCTTTCTTGCGATTCTTAGTCTGCATTGTTGCAGACTATAATACCTTTTAAAAACAACAGACTATGCGTTTAGTCTGCATATAGTCGACAAAGGCTAACATGAGCAACGACCAGTTTTCCCTCGATCTACAGCCTCCAGAGCGCACACTACCACAACTTTGGACGGCAGACGATATTTACAATGCCTGTGACCAGTCCGTGATCGAGGGGTTTGGTGAAGACCACCGCGTCGAACGGAAGCGTGTTGAAGTTCACGCGCGCGATCTCGCGGTTTACGTTTCGATGTGGTCAAACACGCAGCCGCACGGCGGGGTTGTTTTTATCGGGGTAGCAAATTCAGGGGAAATTCGCGGGTGCGCGAATGCCGCCACCACCCATCTGAATGATCTAAGATCGGTGCGAACGTATTGCCCAGATGCAAAGGTCGAGTTCAAGGAAATCCCCGTTACTAACGACAAAGGGGCGGACGATTTCGTGTTGGCGGTACGGGTGCACTACCGGCACGACAAATTAGTCGAGTGCGCAAGCGGCGAAGCATATGTCCGCGAGGGTGAGTCTAAGAGACGCCTTTCGGAAGCAGAAAAACGAGAGATACGGCTCAACAAGGGTGAGCTAGATTTTGAATCTGATGGCGTTGCGCTGCGTTATCCCGACGACTTTAATGCTGATCTTTTAGCACTGTTTCATTCCGAATTTGTGCGGAAAAGAAGTCTCTCCCGACGCGACTACAGCATTGAAGATGTGCTCTATTTGACGAAGATGGGCAAATCTGGCCCGAACGGCTTTGAGCCCAATATTGCGTGCGCGCTAATGTTCGCGAAAGACCCGCGACGGGTGCTACCTGGGGCGTTCATTCGGGTGCGCCGATATGACGGCATAGAAGAGCAATTCGGCACGAGTATGAATGTGTTGGCAGACGAAACGTTCGACGGCGCGCTGCCCAATCAGATAGCTGACGCAGAAACTTTCATAGCCCAGCAAATTCGAAATTTCACGCGGCTAGGAGCTGATGGGCGCTTTGTGACAAGCCCGGAATATCCCCGCGAAGTTTGGCTTGAAGCACTCGTCAACGCAGCTGTGCATCGATCCTACAATCTCAAAAACATGAACATCTTTGTGAAAATGTTTGAGGACAAACTTGTCGTAGAAAGTCCGGGAGGGTTTATGCCACCGACGACGGCTGAATCCGTTTACGACGCGCACAATCCGCGGAACCCCAATCTCATGTGGGGCATGTATTATCTTGATTTTGTGCAGTGCGCCTTTGAGGGAACTCGAAGGATGCGAAGGGGAATGCGTGAAGCTAACCTTCCCGACCCAATTTTTTCGTCCAAAGAAATCGGCATTTTCCAAGTGAGTGTGGTGCTGGAAAATGCGATAGAGCATCGGAAATCTTTTATCAGGGCCGAGGCCGCGCCCGGCATTGACCAGAAGATTTACGAGAATCTGTGCCAAGAGGAAAAAATGATCGTCAACGCATTAGCGGACGGCAAGGACTTGAATGTTAATGATGCCATGCTTCTAGTGGGTAAAGACTGGCGAGCCACAAGAGCGTTTTTCGATCATCTGATGGACATGGGAATTGTGGGACAGACGCCCGGGAAAGCGCGCAACCGATGGCGAAAATACTACCTCGTCCTCGGCACTAAATCACCTGCTTCAAGGGGATAAACGGGATAAAATATACCATGCGTATTTGATGCCTTTTGATAAAGGACAGATAAACAAATATATAAATCGTCAGTTTCCGATACTCGCCTTTTACGGCTTACCAAATCGCCGAAAAGCTAAGAGCTTGGTTGAAAGGGTTCCAGAATTAAGTGTTAGGCCAATGCTGCTTGAACTTTTGCCCGATTTGGTTCGAGAACGGAGAGAGGTATCTGAAATATTTGAGCTGTACAGATTTATGATTGAACAGTGGCTAATTAGAGAAAGTCACTGGATTCCAAAAGACATATTGTACATCTCTTCGAAGAAGCTTGCCGTACACATATTTGAAAAGCAATCGAACGGGCACGGTGATAGAGTCAGCGTTAATGAATTGATGGCAGTTGCAACAACTAAAAATGTAGATGTTAAGTATTGGGATCACTTAACGTCACGATCTCTTCTAAATCGTGATGGGGACGGGGGCTTCAAGTTCGCGCATAGATCGATACTCGAGTATTTCTTTGTAGTCGCAGCGATCGAAGGAGAGGAGAAATGCTTTTCGCTGAAATGGACGGACTTAATGAAAGAGCTATTTATAAGTTGGGGCTACGTATCAATTGACCAAGATAGCGTGGAAGTTGCAGAGAGTATTCTTAAACGAGATTTAAATAAAACAGGGCTGATACCCTTGTCTGCGCCGCCCAATCCGCCGGCTCGTATATCAGGAACGATTCTGGATAGAACGTTTAAGTCGAAGACAGCAAGAGGTATTCGACACAAGACAATTAGTCCGACATGGAGAGGCAACAGTCTATTTTTAAACGAACGTGGCAGCAATTGGAGAATTTGGGACGTAGAATACAATTTGGAATGGGTAATACCAAGAGAGGTTAATCAAGATGATGAGCTGAATGAATTTGCTGTGATGTCGCTGGTCGATCTTCAGAAACTGGAGAACAACGAACGAGATCCATATAGATTCCCGTCATACGAGGAATTTATCTCTCTGATACAGGGCTTGGAAGCAATTGACCGTATGGATATTTTGAGCAGCAGGCATCCATATTATATTGGTGATAAACTAGGTGATAGAATGCACTTGGTGGTTTCGCTAGATGGGGCGCTTGCTAGTACAGCTGCAATGGCGGTCATAGACGAAAACAGAATTATCGATGGGCTGGGCGTCCGACCAACGCTGTACATGGCGAGCATTCATCATAATCCTGCGGTTTTTCAGTCCGCGAAAGCGATAGGGGCTCGCGTGCGACGACCGAAGGCCAAATAGCCTCGGAAGCGATTGGAGCTTAGGAGCTCTTCCCCCACGCGCCCCATCCCGCTAAACCCTTCCCGACTGATTCACCCGCTTTGCCGCCGGTCGCCGCGCCCCGCCGCGTTCCCCTTCCGGCGCAAAGTACCACTTTGCGACGAAAGACTCTTATGACCCAGACCGGCCACGACACGCTTTCCACCCGTTCCTCCCTCACGGTCGAGGGCAAGACCGTCCAATATTATTCGCTCGCCAAGGCGGCAGAGAAGCTGGGCCCAAAATCTGATGTAGATCTCTCGCGCCTCCCGTTCAGCATGAAGGTGCTGCTCGAGAATCTGCTGCGCTTCGAGGACGGGAAGACGGTGACCACGGACGACCTCACGGCAATGGCGGACTGGCTCAAGGAGCGGCGGATTTCGCGGGAGATCCAGTACCGCCCGGCGCGGGTGTTGATGCAGGATTTTACCGGGGTGCCGGCGGTCGTCGATCTGGCGGCGATGCGGGACGGGATCGTGGCGCTGGGCGGCGCGGCGGAGAAGATCAATCCGCAGGTGCCCGTCGATCTCGTCATCGATCACAGTGTCATGGTGGATGAGTTCGGCACGCCGACCGCGTTCGAGGAGAATGTCGCGCTCGAATATCAGCGCAATATGGAGCGCTACGAGTTTCTGAAATGGGGCGCGGGCGCGTTTGACAATTTCCGCGTCGTGCCGCCGGGGACGGGCATCTGCCACCAGGTGAACCTCGAATATCTGGGGCAGGGCGTGTGGAGCAGCGAGGATGCGGACGGCGATCTGGTCGCCTATCCGGACACGCTGGTCGGCACGGACTCGCACACCACGATGATCAACGGGCTCGGCGTGCTGGGCTGGGGCGTCGGCGGGATCGAGGCCGAGGCCGCGATGCTCGGCCAGCCGATCTCGATGCTGATCCCCGAAGTGGTCGGCTTTCACCTGACCGGCGCGATGGCCGAGGGCGTGACCGCGACCGATCTCGTGCTGACGGTCGTCCAGATGCTGCGCGAAAAGGGCGTGGTCGGGCGGTTCGTGGAGTTTTACGGCGAGGGGCTGAAGTCGCTCACATTGGCCGATCGGGCGACGATCGCCAATATGGCGCCCGAATATGGCGCGACCTGCGGCTTCTTCCCGATCGACGAGAAGACGACCGAATATATGCGCCTGACCGGGCGCGACGAGTGGCAGATCGCGCTCGTCGAGGCCTATTGCAAGGAGCAGGGGCTCTGGCACAATGTCGACGATCCCGATCCGGAATTCACCGACACGCTCGCGCTCGACATGGGCATGGTGGTGCCGAGCCTCGCGGGGCCGAAGCGGCCGCAGGACAAGGTCGTGCTGCCCGAGGTCGATGAACTCTTTAATGGCGAGATGCAGAGCGTCTATGGGCGCGACGGGAAGCGCGTGCCGGTCGAGGGCGTCGACCATGATATCGGCGATGGCGATGTCGTGATCGCGGCGATTACGAGCTGCACCAACACCTCGAACCCGGCGGTGATGGCGGCGGCCGGGCTGGTCGCGAAGAAGGCGCGCCAAAAGGGGCTGAGCGTGAAGCCCTGGGTGAAGACGAGCCTCGCGCCCGGATCGCAGGTGGTGACGGATTATCTGGAAAGCTCGGGGTTGCAGGACGATCTCGACGCGCTGGGCTTCGATCTGGTCGGCTATGGCTGCACGACGTGCATCGGCAATAGCGGGCCGCTGGCGCCGCCGATCTCGAAAGCCGTGAACGAGAACGATCTGGTGGCGGCGAGCGTCTTGTCGGGGAACCGGAATTTCGAGGGGCGCGTGAGCCAGGATGTGCGCGCGAACTTCCTCGCGAGCCCGCCGCTGGTGGTGGCCTATGCGCTGAAGGGGACGGTGACGGAGGATATCACCGACACGCCTTTGGGGCAGGGGAGCGACGGGGCGGACGTGTTCCTCGCCGATGTCTGGCCGTCCAACGCCGAAGTGGCCGAGACGATCCAGGCGCATGTCAATCGCGATATGTTCGAGACCCGGTACGCCAATGTCTTCGATGGGGACGAAATGTGGCGCTCGATCGATGTCGAGCCGAGCGCGACCTATAGCTGGCGGTCGGGCAGCACCTACGTCCAGAATCCGCCCTATTTCGAAGGGATGACGATGGAGCCGGAAGCCATCGAGGATATCGTCGACGCGCGGCCGCTGGCGCTGTTCGGCCAGTCGATCACGACGGATCATATTTCGCCCGCCGGCGCGATCAAGGAGGACTCGCCGGCCGGAGAATATCTTACAAATCATCAGGTTAGCCGGAAGGACTTCAACTCCTACGGCTCGCGCCGCGGCAACCACGAAGTCATGATGCGCGGCACCTTCGCCAACATCCGCATCAAGAACCAGATGCTCGACAATGTCGAAGGCGGCTACACCCGCCACATCCCTAGCGGAGAGCAGATGTCGATCTACGATGCCGCGATGCGCTATCAGTCCGAAGGCACGCCCTTGGTGGTCATCGCCGGCAAGGAATATGGCACCGGCTCCTCCCGCGACTGGGCCGCGAAGGGCACGAACCTGCTCGGCGTCAAGGCCGTGATCGTCGAAAGCTTCGAGCGTATCCACCGTTCGAACCTGGTCGGAATGGGCGTTCTCCCGCTGCAGTTCGCCGAGGGCGTGACCCGCGAAACCCTGGGGCTGGACGGCACCGAGACGTTCACGATTCTGGGCGTCGCCGATATCGATCCGCGCCAGACCGTGGAGGTCGAAATGACGCGCGCCAACGGCGAGACAGCAACCTTCGAAACGCTCTGCCGCATCGATACCGCGAACGAGATGGAGTATTTCCGCCACGGCGGCATCCTCCATTATGTGCTGCGGAATCTGGCGGCCTAGCCGAACATGCGCTAGGCTTCCCGCCATGCCGCGGTTGGGAGAAGTTTCGAAGGACGAGGCGGACGATTATGTCCGCGCGCTCTACACCGCCCTGTTCGGCGATCGCGATCCGGTCGCCGAGCCGGGTACCGCGACAGGCACGCCGGGAAACTGGTGGACGGTGTTCGCGCTCGTGCCCGATGCCTTCAAGCACACGACCGAGGGCTTCGGCTTTTACCGTTCGGACCAGCGCAAGCTCGATCCCGTGCTGTGCGAGCTCGGCCAGACGCGGGCCGGCTATGCGGTCGGATCGCGCTTCGTCTATTCGCAGCATATGAAGGCCGCCCGCTTTGCCGGGCTGACCGACGAGCAGGCCGAGGCCATCGCCCATTGGCCGGTTGCCGACTGTTTCGATGAGATCCAGCGCGCCGTGCTCGCCTATACCGATTGTCTCGTGCTCCAGCATGGCCGCGTGCCGGACGGCGTGTTCGACACGCTCAAAAAGCATCTCTCGGACGAGGAGATCCTCGAGCTGACCTATATTACCGCGACCTATATGATGCATGCGGTGATGAGCCGGGCGCTCCGGCTCGAATATGACGATGTCGACGATCCGGTCGCCGAGGTGCCCGCGCCCGAAGGCGCGACTGCCGATGTGATGGGCATGGTCGACCATCGGCACCGCGACAGAGGACAGGAGGAATAGCGCCATGGCCTATCATCATCTCGCGCTCGCGGCGAAGGACATGAAGGCGATCCACGATTTCTACGAGGGCGTGATGGGGTTCGAGCTCGTCAAGGTGGAGATCGCGCCGGTCATGGGCGGCGGCTGGGGCAAGCATTTCTTCTACCGCATGGACGCCGACGATAGCCGCTTCATCGCTTTCTGGGAGTTGCACGACGTCCCGGGACAGGCGGATCAGGTGCACGACCTCAACGCGGCGGCAAAGATGCCGCAGGGCACCAATCATTACAGCTTCGCCGTGGATACGCGCGCGGAGCTGGATGGCTGGCGCGAGCGCTGGAACGATGCCGGGCGCGACGTGCTCGAGATCGATCACAACTGGTGCCGCTCGGTCTATACGCGCGATCCCAACGGCAACATGATCGAATTCTGCCTGACGACCGGCGAATTCACCGAAGCCGACCGCGAGCGTGCCCTGGCCGCGCTCGACGAGACGGAAATGCAGGCGAGTCCGCCGCCCGGATCGATGAAGAACTGGCCGGCGGGATAAGTATTAGTTTGTCAGAATTTCTCTCGCGCGAAATCGCGGCACCGGATTCCATTTGTCAGACTCAACCTGTCGGTTGAGCGCCGCACCGGCCCGCACCCCCTCCCGACCTCCCATTCAGGGTATGCTCGTGGGAGGTCGGGAGGGGGTGCGGGCCGGTGCGGCGAACTTTCGCCAGAAAGTCTCTGACAATCAAAACCCGGTGCCGCAACGTTGCGCTAACAACGTTCTGACAGATAATAGCGTTGCGAAACCGCTACCCGCCTTACGACGCCAGCTTCAGCGGTGTTCCGCTCGCCTCGGGCGCTTCCGCGCATTTCGCGCTGAGACCGTTGAACAGAGTGTTGATCGCGATCCGGAGGTTATCCATATTCGCGCTCTCATAGCGCGGGATCAGGGCCGGATCGCAGAAGGGCGCCAGCATCAGATTGACCGGCGACATCAGCCCGTCGATCGTCATGCCCGGAAATTCGCCGTCCGAAATGGCCTCGGCGAGGATCGTCGCCATATAGTGATCGGCGAGATCGACATAGCTCATGATCACCTCATGATGCTCTTCGCCGAGCGCCATGCAGGCCATGAAATAGTCGCGATCTTCTTCATAGCGTCGCCGCTTTTCCGCGGCGCGCCGCGCGAAGAACTGGTACAGCTTCTCGCGCGGCGGGAGATCGCTCTCGACCACCTCTTCCATCATATCGTTGAACGGGCGGAACCAGCGCTCGACAGAGGCCTCCATAAGGGCCTCCTTGCTGGGGAAGAAACGGTACACATTGGATTGCGACATGCCGCAGGCATTGGCGATATCGGTGACGCTCGGGACGACTGCCCCCCGTTCGCGGATCAGCTGTTCGGCAGCCTCGAGCAACTGCTCGGCAGCAGCATCGTGATCGGTTTGGGGACGGGCCATGATAATCTCCTTGATGCTACTGTATCGCATCCACATGACAGTTTTATGATAAACAATAACTAATATCAATTATCACTATAGGCAAGGGAGAATTGTCGCACCGGAGCGTTGCGCCTATGGCAGCCCTTTCCACTTGGGGATGGCTGAAAAATGGCGAATGGACAGGCTGATAGCGGGATAAATCGCAATCCGGTCAGCGGCTCGATCGCCCTGATCCGCCGCTGGTGGCGGATGGTCTGCCGCGAGGTCGATCAGGTCGCGGTGATCGAAAAGGTGCGCGGCGAATCGGGCTGGACGCCGCGTTATGTCTTCATGACCTGCATGTCGGCCGGGATCGCGATCCTCGGCATGCTGCTCTCCTCGCCGGCGGTCGTGATCGGCGCCATGCTGCTATCGCCGCTGATGGGCCCCATTCTCGGCATCGGGTTCGCGCTGGCGGTCGGCGATTTCCGCTGGCTCAGGGATGCGGGACGCGCATTGGGGCTCGGCACGATCGTCGCGATCCTCTTCTGCGCCATCATCGTCGCCATGTCGCCGCTCCAGACGATCACCTCGGAGATCGCGGCGCGCACCCGCCCCAACCTGTTCGATCTCGGCGTGGCGCTGTTTTCCGCGCTGGCCGGCGCCTATGCGATGATCCGCGGCCGCGACGGCACGATCGTCGGCGTCGCCATTGCGACCGCGCTGATGCCGCCGCTCGCCGCGATCGGTTTCGGCCTCGCCACCTTCAACTGGGCGGTGTTCGGCGGGGCGCTGTTCCTGTTCTTCACCAACCTGATGACGATCGCGCTGACCGCGGCGGTCATGGCGCGCATCTACGGCTTCAGCACCTATCTCTCGTCCAAGCAGAGTGTCGCCCAGTCGGTCGTCATCGTCACCGTATTCGTGGCGCTCGCGATTCCGCTCGGCTTTTCGCTGCGCCAGATCTCCTGGGAGGCCAATGCGACCCGCCAGGCCCAGGCTCTCGTCGGCGACGAGTTCGGCGACGCGGCGCGCATCTCGCAACTCGATTTCGATTTCGATGCGGAGCCGATCACCGTCACGGCCTCGGTGCTGACGCCCGAGATCGTCGGCGGCGCCGAGGAGCGCGCGCAGCGGACGTTGCGGCGCGAACTGGGGCGGATGGTGAATGTCGACCTGCGCCAGTTCCAGGTGGACACCGAAAGCACGACCGACAGCGCGGAACTGGCCCTCGCCCGGATGCGGGAACAGGCGGCCGCGACGCGCGAGGAGATTGCCGACCTGACCGACCGGCTGGCGCTGATCGCCGGCGTCAATGCGGACGAGGTGACGGTCGATCGCAATGCCCGGCGCGCGATCGTCCGGGTGCGGGCGCTGCCGGGCGCGGAACTCGAGACCTATTATGCGCTCGAAGGCCGGGCCAACGGCCGCGCGCAAGACTGGGACGTCCAGGTCGTTCCCCCGGCCAAGGACCTGCCCGCGATCGGTTTTGCCGATGGTGAGCCCGATGCGGCCGGACAGCGCAATATGGTCATCGCGATCTGGGCGGCAGAGCGGCTGGCGGTGCCGGTCGGCGTTTCCGGATCGGACGCCGCGGTCGCGGTGGTCATGGAGCGGATGCGCGACGCGGGGATCGATGTGCGGCGGCTGCCCGGCGATCAGCCCGGTTTCGTCGCGCTGAGCTGGTTGGCGCCGGACGGCGGCGAGGAGGAATAAGCGCGAGTCGGTAAATCGATCGCTGTTCCTTTGGGATACGTTTCGTCACTGCGAGCGCAGCGAAGCAATCCAGAGCCGCAAACACCGTCGCTAGCCGCTCTGGATTGCGTCGTCGTTTCACTCCTCGCAATGACGGGAATGTTGTCGATGGTCCGAAGAGGCCAGCTGAAAACTAAGACACGGGAGCTGCAATGGCCGATGCCAGCCAGTCCGGCAGGTCGAGCCCGGCCAGATCCTCGACCCGGCGATGTTCGACGGAGAGGCCGAGATCGGGATAGGCGATGCGCTGGCGCTTCTCGTCGGCGCGGTCGCGCGGCACGATAACGAGCCTCCGATTGACCTTGTTGCGATAGTGCATGCGGGCCGTGTTCTCCTGCCCGACATAGCAGCCTTTCTCGAAATCGACGCCGTTCAGCTCCTCGGCATTGCATTCGAGCCAGAGCGTCTTGTCGCTGCCGAGCTCGGCGATGCCCTCGGTCACGCCGAGCGCCAGGCGATGGGCGCGCCAGCCCTCCGCCGGTTCGCTCGCCGGCGCGAGCCAGCGATGGCCGAGCGCGGCGAGGCGCGGGTCGGGCGGACGGGCGCTCGCATCGGGCGACCAGTGGACCGCGAGCGCATCGTCGCGGGCGATCTCGATCGGGCGGCGCAGGCGGTAGAGCGCCAGGCGCTTCGCCAGATCGTCCGCGGCTTCGGCTTCGCAATCGACGAGAATATCCGCGCCATCGGCCCAGAGGAGGAAATCGAACAGCGCCTTGCCCTGCGCGGTCAGCAGCGCCGTCCATTGCGGCGTGTCCGGCTGGACCCGGTCGACATTCTGGGTGACGAGGCCCTGCAGGAATTCGCGGACATTGTCGCCCGAGAGGCGGATCAGCGCGCGGTCGGAAAGGGTGGTGGCGGCCATGGACTTCAATTAGGGATCGGGCCGTGCAAAGGGAAGCCGCATGACCGATATTCTGACGATCCGCCGGCCCGACGACTGGCATGTCCATCTGCGCGACGGCGCGATGCTGGCGGCCGTGGCGGGATACACGGCCCGGCAGTTCGCCCGCGCGATCGTGATGCCCAATCTCGCGCCGCCGGTGACGACGGCGAAGGCGGCGGACGCCTATCGCGACCGGATCATGGCCGCGCTTCCCGAGAGCAGCGATTTCACCCCGCTGATGACCGCCTATCTGACCGATACGATCGATCCCGACGATCTCGCCGCCGGCCATGCGGACGGCGTGTTCACCGCCGCCAAACTCTATCCGGCCGGCGCGACGACCAATTCCGACAGCGGAGTCACCGATATCGCGAACATCCATACCGTACTCGCGCGGATGGAGGCGATCGGCATGCCGCTCCTCATCCATGGCGAGGTGACGGACAGCGATGTCGATATTTTCGACCGGGAAGCGGTGTTTATCGAACGTATCCTCGAACCGCTGACGCGGAAATTTCCAGCGCTTAAAATCGTCTTGGAACATATCACGACCGCCGATGCCGTGGCGTTCGTCGAAGCCACCGGCCCGAATATCGCCGCAACGATCACGCCTCATCATTGCGTCATCAACCGCAACGCGATCTTCGAGCGTGGCATCCGCCCGCACGCCTATTGCCTGCCCGTCGCCAAGCGCGAGCAGCACCGGCTGGCGGTCCGCGCGGCGGCGGTGTCCGGCTCGCCCAAATTCTTCCTCGGCACCGATACGGCCCCCCATGCGCGCGAGGACAAGGAATCCGCCTGCGGCTGCGCCGGCATCTTCAACGCGCCCTTCGCGCTCGAAAGCTATGCCGCGGTGTTCGAAGCGGAAGGCGCGCTCGACGCGTTCGAAGGTTTCGCCTCGGAGCACGGCCCGCGTTTCTACGGCCTGCCGCTCAACGAGGGGACCGTCACCCTCCGCCGTACGCCGACGACCGTTCCCGAAAGGCTCGCCGCGGGCGGAACCGAATTCGTCCCCTTCCAGGCCGGCGAAACGCTGGGCTGGACGCTCGACGGATAGCGGGCTCTCAGGCCGGTATGCGGGCGCGCAGCCGGTTGGCGCGGGCCATGCGGAGATTGTCGATCGTGAACAGCGCGAGCCCGGCCCAGATGAACAGGAAGCAGGCGATCTGGCCGGCATTCAGCGGTTCGTTGAAGACGAAGGCGCCGATCACGAACACCATCGAGGGCGCGATATACTGGATGAAGCCCAATGTCGTCAGCGTCAGCCGCTTGGCCGCCGCGGCGAACAGCATCAGCGGCACCGAGGTGACGAGCGCGGCCATCACCAGCAGGATATCGGTTTCGGTATCGGTGCCGAATATCAGCCCGCCGGACAGGCCGAGCCAGACCAGATAGGCGACGCAGAGCGGGCTCAGCAGCGTGGTCTCGACCGCCAGCCCCTCGATCGCGCCGGCATCGGTGACCTTGCGGACATAGCCGTAGAGCGCGAAGGAGATGGCCAGGGTTCCGCTGATCCACAGCGTGTCGAGCGCGCTCCAGGCGAGGATCGCGACGCCGATCGCGGCGAGCGCTATCGCGACGATCGTGGCCGGCCGCAGATTCTCCTTCAGCAGCACGGTGCCGAGCACGACATTGAGCAGCGGATTGAGGAAATAGCCGAGGCTCGCGGCGAGGATATGTTCGTTGGTGACGGCCCAGATATAGACGAGCCAGTTGACCGCGATCAGCGTGGCGGACGCGGTCAGCGCCAGCAGCGTGCGGCGGTTGCGCACGGTGGTGCGGAGGTCGCCCAGCTTGCCGAGCGCGAGCAGCAGCGCCAGTAACAGCCCGACCGACCAGATGATCCGGTGCGCGACCGTCTCGACCGCGCCGACATGATCGAGCAGCTTGAAATAGAGCGGCACCAGCCCCCAGAGGAGATAGACCCCGATCCCGAAGGCATAGCCGGCCGGTGTGTTCTGCTGATCGCTCATGGCGTTGCGCTAGGCCAGTGGGGCGAATCGCGCCACACGAAAATTGTTGGCGAAGCGAAAGAAGCTTTTTCGTCAGAATCGACCTGTCCGTCGAGCGCGGCAGACTCCTTTGTCAGAATTTCCCTCGCGGAAAATCGCCGCACCGGCCCGCACCCCCTCCCGGCCTCCCAACAGGGTATACTCAATGGGAGGCCGGGAGGGGGTGCGGGCCGGTGCGGCGCTCGAACGTTAGTTCGAGTCTGACAAACTAAAAAGGCAGCCAGCGGCGGTTGCGGCTGAAATTCATGTAACCGATATTGGCGCCGAGCCGGAGGCCCGCGCCGAGCCGGATCGGGATCAGCACCTTGTCGCCCGAGCGCAGATAGCTGGCGGTCAGCCCGCCGACCAGATAGGCATTGCCTTCGCCCGCCGGGAAACGGCGGAACAGTTCGTCCGTGTCGTAGAGATTATAGACGAGCACGAAGGTCGACGCGCCGTTCGCGCCCGCATCGAAACCGATCGAGGGGCCGGTCCAATAGACGGGATGCTCGCCCTCCACGGCGTGGAACAGCGTACCCGAGCCGTAGCGCAGGCCGAAAATGAACGCGCCGCCCGCCTCGCGCCCGACGATATAGCCGTTGGGCTCGCCCTGATCGGACAGGATATCCTCGATGATCCGCGCCAGGCCTTCCGCGCCGTCGCCGAACACGCCGCCGGCGGCCGCGATCAGATCGTCCCGCTGATAGGTGGCGCGCCCGTCCTCCGTCGCCGGCACGGTCGACTCGCCGGTCGCCGCGTCGTTTCCGGCGACGTCTTCCTGCGCGGGGATGGCTTCATTCTCGTAGCCGGGCGTGTCGGGGATATAGTTGGGGTCGGTATAGACGGTCGTGTCGGTCTCGACGGCGGCCTCGGGGTCGAAGCCGGGCGCGGCGTCATATCCCGGATCGTCGACGGTCGCGCCCTGGTCGGTCGTCGTGCCGCCGCTCTGATAGTCGCTCTCGCTGAAATCGAGCGCGGCGTCGGGGTCGACCGTGTCGACCTGCGCGGCGGACGGCGCCACCGCCATCCCGGCAAGGCCGAGCGCGGCAACGATGGAAAACAGGCGCTTCTTCAACATGGTGCATCCCCCGGCAAAGCTCGGCAGGCGCAATTTACGCCCCGACCGGACGCACGCGCAATCGAGCGCGGGACGAACCGAGTCGGTTCCGCGCCGAAACGAGTCGATCCTGTGGATTTTCGGGCATTTGGCGCCGACCGGACGGCGCGGCGACTGGCTGTTGATCGGGCCGGAATGCATCGCTATACGCGCCGGACGGCTGCGCCAGGACACGTGGGTGAGTGGCTGAAACCACCGGTTTGCTAAACCGGCATACGGGGATTACCCGTATCGAGGGTTCGAATCCCTCCGTGTCCGCCAGCTGGCCCGTTTGCGGCGGTTCCGCCTCGTATCGCGGCGCCGGCCGATCCTTCGATTTTCGTCCAGTTCTGTCCGGCCTTTCCAGAAGACCGGCCCGGCTATTCGGCGGTGCTGTCGATCTTTTGGCTTTCCTCGGCCGGGTTCTCGATGTCATGGGTCCCCCGGTTGCGCATGAAATAGCGTTTCGCCGCGCCCCATGCTTCGGCCTGCCGGGCCTTGAACTCGTCCGGGTCGAGCGATTTGCGGGTCGATCGCAGCTCATAGACTTCGCGCAGGATGTGTTCGGGATTGTCGAAATCGAGCGCGCCGTCGTCGGGCTCCAGACCGGTCAGCTCATGGGCATAGCCCTGATGCGCACCGTGAAACCAGAATTCGCTCAGCAGCTGCAGGCTGGTCGGCTTCAGTTCCACCTGGCGCCCCCACCACGCCATCCGGTCGAGCGTGTGGTAGATCTTCCCGTTATAGCCGGTCCACAGATAGTTGCCGCGGTCGGGCCGCATGGCGTCGATCGAATTGTCCTCGATGCCGAACTTGCCGAATTCCTCCTCGCGCACGAAGAACCCGTTTCCGGTAGCGCAGATCAGCTCATACCCCTTCTGCTTGCCGAGTTCGACCATCGCGGCGATCGAGGACCCCTCGTTGACGCCCATGTCGCGGTCCTGGACGAAGATGACGCTGTTCGGGACCGAGGGGTTGAATTCGATGCACACCAGCCTGGGCCGATAGTCCTGGATAGCGTCCCAGACATGCCAGTCGACGCTGTCGACATCGATGCTGGCGAAATCGAAATCCTTGGGGATCGGCGTCTCGGCCAATATGTCGTCCATCGTGTTCTTGCCGCGCTCGAAGCCGACCCAGCGATGCATCGCATGGACCCGGTCGGGATAGGGCAGGTTGGTCATGATCTCGGCGCACCGCTCTTCGTCGCCTTCGATCAGCACGGCCGACCAGCCCTCTTCGCGAATGAGGCGAGCCGTGTTGCTCAGATACAGCCCGTCCCATGCCCCGAACTCGACGCACCAATGGTCGCGTTCGGGCTCGTCCTCGTCGAGAATCCGGAAGATCTCGGCGATGATCCCGTCCTCGCCCGCCTGGGAATAGGTGTTCGACGCGAAGCGCCGGAGATAGGCCGACTTGTCGTTCGTCAGCTTGCGCGGGATGACTTCTATTCTCGGCATGATGGTCTCCAATGCTGCAGCATGTTCCTAATACAAATCCAAACGCGAACTCCAGTACGCGGCCTGACGCTCTCGCAGTGCCCTCACATCAGCTCGTTGGCGGGTGCGATATTCCTGTTGTCGCGGTACCAGTCGGTCGTGCGGGCCAGGCCTTCGGCGAGCGCGATCTGCGGATCGTAGCCGATCGCTCGCATCTTGGAGATATCGGGGCAGCGGCGCGGCGTCCCGCCCGCCGCTTCCGGCCCGGGTTCGATATCGAGCGCGATACCGATCGTTTCGCCCGTCAGCTCGACGAGGCGGCGGATCGATACCTCTTCGTCATTGCCGATATGATAGACCTGCCGGTGATCGCCCCTGGCATACATGGTGAGGATGCCGCCGACGACATCCTCGACATAGGCGAAGGCCCGGGTTTCGCTGCCATCGCCCTGGATCGAGAATGTCCGCGAACCGCGCTCCTCGCAGGCGAGCGCGCGCAGGATGAACTGCGGCACGACATGCTTCCAGCCCATATCGGGCCCGTAGACATTGTGCGGGCGGAAGACCTGCACCTTGCGGAAATGGTCCTGCGCATAGTTGAACGCGATGAGTTCGGAGACGATCTTCGATCCGCCATAGGAATAGCGCGGGTTCAGGCTGTCGGGCAGCATCAGCGCGACATTTTCGTCGGTCGGGACGGTCGCCGGCGTCTGATAGACCTCGGCGGAGGAAGCGACGACCAGATCGGGAA
The DNA here is from genome assembly GCF_013378075.1 of Parasphingopyxis algicola. GTDB lineage: Bacteria > Pseudomonadota > Alphaproteobacteria > Sphingomonadales > Sphingomonadaceae > Parasphingopyxis > Parasphingopyxis algicola. The sequence goes on from NZ_CP051131.1 coordinate 2,730,232, forward strand.
CGCCTGTGTCGCGGCACGCCTCGACCACGGCCAGCGCCCCGCGCAGTCCGACATCGAGCACCAGTTCGGGGCGTTTGTAGAAATTTTCCGTTCCGTTGATCGCGGCCAGGTGGAAGACGACGTCATTGCCCCTGATCGCTTCGGCCACGGCCTCGCCGTCGCGTACGTCGCACGAATGCAGGCGCACCGAATCGGCGACATCGGCGAAGCGGGAGGCGTCGCCGCGCACCATATTGTCGACCACCGTAACGTCCCATCCATCGTGCACCAGGCGCCGGACGAGGTAGGCGCCGATGAATCCGCCGCCGCCTGTGACCGTGCATTTTCCGGTCATCTATAGGCCTTTCTCAGATTCCCGACCGCATAATAGGCGTCGCCGACCTCATGGGGGTGATGGCTGGAAAAATGATTCCAATAGTCGAAGATGAAGCCGCCCTCGGCCAGCTGTTCCCGCAGTTCGACCGGCGGTATCGCACCAAAATCGGGGTGGTTGTTGGCGATGATCATGCAATCGGCTCCGGCGATCGCGTCCGACCGGCTGTCCACGATCGTTGCGCCATCGGCGACTTCGCGCAGCTCCGCGTGCGAGCAGACCGGGTCGTAAAGGCGGATGTCGGCGTCGGGTATCTGCGCGCGCAAGGCGGCCAGCACCTTGAGCGACATCGATCCGCGCAGATCGTTCGTGGCGGGAATGCCCTTGAACGCCATGCCAAGCAGGGCGATTGCCGGCCGATCCCTGTCCGAAAGGCGATCTGCGATGAACCGCACGGTTTCCGCCGGCTGGTTTTCGTTGACCGCGCGGGCGGCCGGGGTGATGTCCAGCGCCACGTCCATTTCGGCAAGCGATTGGGTCAGGATGTGCGGGTCCTTTTCGAGGCAGGGCCCGCCGACCAGCCCCGGCAAGGCGACATCGGTCCGCGGATAGCCGAATTTCCCGCCCGAGATCACCTCGTTGGCATTGACGCCGAAAACGTCGCAAATCCGGGCGACCTCGTTGGCGAAGCCGAACTGCACGTCGCGATAGGTGTTGTCGACGAGCTTGATGATCTCGGCGGTTTCGAGCGAACCCACCTGCACGACCGACCGGGTCAGCTGGTAGAAGAACCGAACGGCGCGATCGCGCGTTTCGGCGTCATCGGCCCCCACGATCTGCGGCAGTTGCCGCAATTCCTGCATGGCGCGGCCTTCCAGCGTGCGTTCCGGGCACATCGCGATATGGAAAGACTTGCCCGACTCTTCGAGGATCGGTTTCACGACGTTGCGGCTGACGCCGATCTTCACCGTGGATCGCAGGATGACGAGCGCGCCGTCCGGCATGTTATCGGCGACTTCCCGGGTTGCCGATCGGATATAGTCGAGCTGCGCATTGCCATTCTCGTCCAGCGGCGTACCGACCGTGATGACATAGATGTCGCATTCGTCCTCGGGCGTCAGCGCCTGAACCGCCTTGAGCTGGCCCGAGCGCGTCACATGGCGCATGATGCTTTCGAGCCCGGCCTCGGAAAAATGCGGCTTGCCGCTATTCGTCAGATCGACGATGTCTTTCCTCTTCTCGATACCCAGAACCGAGAAGCCCAGATCCGCCAGGGCGGTCGCGAAGGTAAGGCCGACATAGCCCAGCCCGACAATGCCGATATCATATTTCATTCTGCCAGCTTTCCCCGATACGGATGCGATGGCGCCTTGCCCGGCTCTCCGATGGGCGACGGTCGCCATATCCGGATGGCGGTCGGGAATCGCCCGGCACGCGAAAGCCGTTCATCGCACATTTCCGGTCTCCGATGCTTGCCGGAAATGATCGTACATTTGGGCAAGACCGTTCCGGAGGTCCGTTGCGGGCTTCCAGCCGAGCGCAAGGATCCGGGAATTGTCCATTACCTTGCGCATGGTCCCGTCGGGCCGGTCGGTGTCGAACCTTATGGTTCCTCCGAAGCCGACCACCTCTCCGATCATCTTGGCGAGCTCGGCAATCGATACCTCCTCGCCGCTTCCGGCATTGATCATGCCGCCATCGGCATAATTCTCCATGAGAAACAGGCAGGCATCGCCGAGATCCTCGGAAAAGATGAATTCCCTCATCGGCTTTCCGGTACCCCAGATGACGACGTCCTGCGCGCCGCTGGCCTTGGCTTCGTGAAAGCGGCGCATCATGCCCGCGATGACATGGCTGTGCTCGGGGTGGAAATTGTCCCCAATCCCGTAGACGTTGGAGGGCATCGCGGTGAACGCATCGAAGCCGTGCTGCTTGCGATAGGCGTCGCACATTTCCTTGCCGGCGATCTTGGCGACCGCATAGGCCGAGTTCGTCGGTTCCAGCCTGCCGGTCAGGAGGCTGTCCTCGCGGATCGGTTGCCGTGCCTCGCGCGGGTATATGCAGGACGATCCCAGGAAGAGCAGACGTTGCGCGCCGTTCCGCCAGGCCGCGTCGATCACATGGGTCTGGATCAGCAGGTTTTCCCGAATGAAATCGGCCGGCTGGGTGTCGTTCGCGGCGATCCCGCCTACCTTGGCGGCGGCGAGGAACACCCAGTCCGGTTTTTCGGCGGCGAAAAAGGCGTCGACCTGTGCGCGATCGTCGAGCGGGAGCTCGGCGTGCGTGCGGGTGACGATATTCGTGTAGTTGCGGCGCCGCACGGTCCGTTCGATCGCGCCGCCGACCATGCCGCGATGCCCGGCGATATAGATTTTCGGCTGTTCAGATGTTTTTGCGATCATTGCCAGACGTCTTTGCTGGAGGAAGGAGCGAAAAGGAAGCCTCGATCATGACGCTCGCGTGCCACATGCCGATGACGATCGGCTCATTGTGAATGATCGAGGACACGAACGGCGTGTAGTATCCGGAAAACGGAACAGTCGGAAAATCGTCTCCTAGCGCTCGGTGGGTGCGATCGACATCGTTACGTATCGTAGGCGCGGGGGGATGAAAACCCTTGGTACCGGCCCATCGCCGGTGCCTCGCAAAAATCATATGTGCCATCGGATGCGCTCGCGAGGCGGACGCATCGCCGCCAGCGGAAAGAATCCTTCCGGAACCATATTTGTTCTTTTTTTGGCGCGCATCGCCCGCTAAGCGTTTGCGGGCCGGGCAGGCCCTGTCCGTCTGGATATCGGGGAGTTTTGCAAAGACGTCATGCCCAAGCCGACCCTCGTCATTGGCCGCAGCGATCGCCTGATTGCCCGTTTGAAGTCAACGCTTCTGGCCTGGCGATTCCTGAATCAGGTGAATGGGCGGCTGATCGTGAACTGGCCGAACATTCCCCAGCGCTATGGCGACGAATGTTTTCGCTACTCGCCGGCCGAGCTCTTCGATCTCGTCCAGCTCCATTGCGATCGCGGCGACGAACTCATCTTCGTCGAGCAGCGGCCGATGACCTTTCCGCCCGAGGCGACCAACCTCGGCGATCCCGAATATAAGGACTATTTCCGGAACGGGTTTCCGCGCGACATGTTCGAAGGGCGGGACACATTGTTCGCCAATCGCGGCACCGCCCCCTTCTTCTTCGAGGACGAAAGCGCGGCGCGGGCGGATTTCCCGAATCAGATGAGCGATCTGTTTCACACGCTCCCGCTCAACATCTACATCAAGACCCATCTCAACCGTTTCTACGAGAAGACCGGGCTCGGGCCGGGCGAATATATCGCGCTCCATATCCGGCGCGGCGATTGCTACGACATGCTGCTCAACGAGCTGAACGGAGAGGCCGGCGCCTCGATCGATCCGAAAAGGGTCGAACTGCTGGTCGGCCATTTCGCCATCCGGACGGCGCCCGCCGAATATTATGCGGAGGGTATCGAGCAGGCGCTGTCGACCGGCAAGAAAATCGTCTTCACGAGCGACAGCCCCGAAACGATTGGCACTTTTCGAAAGAAATACGGTGCGCGCGAGTTCATCGATCTCAGCATGTTCAAGATGGCGATCGATATCCAGAAAGCGTTCCTGGATTTCCTGATCATCAAGAATGCAGCCTATGTCATCGGCACGTCGAGCAATTTCTCCTATTTTGCCGCGCAGCTGGGCAAGATCGATTTCTACAACGCCACCTGCGCGGGGCCGTTCGAGATTCTCCAAAACCAGCTGGAGACGGAAATCCTGGACCATCTGGATGTTCCCGACGAAACGCAGGCGTTGATGATGCAAAAGCTCGAGAAGGAATATAACCGGATCAATCGGATCCGTTAGACGGGGCGGCTTTCCGATCTCCGGCATGGCGATTCGGCGAATGCCGTCCATGCCGCCCATGCCGAACCCCGCGGCCAGTTCGGCCGGTCCGCTTTGCGACGCTTTTTCTGCGATTTCCGGACATCTGTCGCCGGATGTGACGGTTGTGTAACAAAATCCGATGAAATGCGCGTTTCAAGGCATTGAATCATTTCCGTCTCCCACCCGGCTGTTGCTTTGTCGGTTGCGACTGGTAAACCTCTTCGCGCTTGCGGATAGCCCCGGGGCAGGGGCCAAAAACGGAAATTGTTGATGAAAGTCTTTGTCTTGGGAGGGGACGGTTTTTGCGGCTGGCCCACAAGTCTTCATCTGTCGCGGCGCGGATATGACGTCACGATTATCGACAATCTATCGCGTCGGAAAATCGACATCGAACTGGGAGTCCAGTCGCTAACGCCGATCGCGCCGATCGATCAGCGTCTCGCGGCCTGGAAGGACGTGAGCGGCAAGGATATCGCCTTTCACAACTTCGACATCTCGGAAAACTATCATCGGCTGCTAAGCCTGATCGAAGACGAAGACCCGGATGTCGTCATCCATTTCGCCGAACAGCGCGCTGCGCCCTATTCGATGAAGTCGAGCTTTCACAAACGCTATACCGTCGACAACAATCTCAACGCGACCAACAATCTGCTGGCAGCGATCGTCGAGGCGAAGAGCAACGCCCATGTCGTGCATCTCGGGACGATGGGGGTCTATGGGTACGGTACGGCCGGAATGAAGATTCCGGAAGGCTATCTCACCGTGCAGATTCCGACCGATACGGACGTTATCGAACAGGAAATCCTCTATCCGGTGAATCCGGGATCGATCTATCATCTGACCAAGACCCAGGATCAGCTCTTCTTCGCCTATTACAACAAGAATGACGGAGTGCGCGTCACCGATCTCCACCAGGGCATCGTCTGGGGTACCCAGACCGAAGAAACCAAGATGGACGAGCGGCTCGTCAACCGGTTCGACTATGACGGCGATTACGGGACCGTGCTCAACCGGTTCGTCATGCAGGCGGCGCTCGACTATCCGATGACCGTGCATGGCACGGGCGGCCAGACGCGGGCGTTCATCCATATCCAGGATACCTGCCGCTGCATCGAGCTGGCGATCGCCAACCCGCCGCAAAAGGGCGAGCGCGTGAATATCCTCAACCAGATGACCGAAACCCACCGGGTGCGCAATCTCGCCAAGATGATCGCGGACAAGACCGGCGGCGAATTCGAACTGGTCGACAATCCGCGCAACGAAGCCGACGAAAACGATCTCCATGTGGCGAACGATCGTTTCCTCGGCCTCGGGCTGGAACCGATCACGCTCGACGCCGGGCTGCTGGACGAGATCACCGAGATCGCGCGGAAATATTCCGACCGGTGCGACCGGTCGAAAATTCCCTGCCGCTCGACATGGACCTAGCGCGGGGCAGCGACCATGGCACTGGCGACCCGCACGGCGATTGAACTCGACAAGAAGGCCGCCGCGCTGAACGCCAGCTTCGAAAAGCTGACGACGCCGCAAATCATCGCGCAAATACTCAATGGCCGCGTTGCCGGCCGCACGGCGGTGCTGTCATCCTTCGGGGCCGAGGCGGCCGTGTTGCTGAAGCTCGTGGCCGACAAGGATCCGACGACGCCGGTGGTGTTTCTCGAGACCCGCAAGCATTTCACCGAGACCTTGGAGTATGTCGACGCTCTCATGGACGCGCTCGGGCTGACGACGCTCGTCCGCGTCCGCCCGAGCGCCGCCCAGCTTGCCGCCGCCGATCCCTGGGGGGACCTGCACGCGACCGACAGCGATCGCTGTTGCTATGTCCGCAAGACCCTGCCGATGATCGGCGCGCTGAAAAACTACGATTGCGTGCTCACCGGCCGCAAGCGATTCCAGACGGACGACCGCAAACAGATGGACCATGTCGAGGTCCAGCAAAGCTGGTTGCGGATCAACCCGCTGGCGGGCTGGACGCCGGACGATATAAACGCGTTCCTGAACGATCATGGCCTCGCCCGGCATCCGCTCGTTGCGTGCGGATATGCCTCGATCGGGTGCGCGCCCTGCACGATCCCGAGCGAGGACGACCGCGCCGGGCGCTGGGCCGGTCAGGAAAAGACCGAATGCGGCATCCACGAATATGAAGGCGGCGCAGGATCGTCCGGCTCGACGCGGCAAAAGGGTTCAGCCGACTGACGGCGTGCGGTAACGGGCCGACGGCCTCGCGGTAGCCCCGCTCTCAAAATCCGATCTTGTCCCGCAATCGCCTGAAAACGCCGATGTGCCGAAGATGGGTACCCGCGCCGTTCGGCACAGCGGACGCGCCCAGCTCGTCATGCGGGATCGTGCTGGCCGGGGCCCGGCCGCGCAGTTTTTCCGCGCGCTTCTTCTCGACCTGTTCCAGCATGAAGAAGAAGTCGTCGCCCCAATAGATCGGCCGGTGCGAACTCAGATAATAGACGCTCGGCTCGAGCCGCTGGACCGCGAGGCCGGCCGCCCGCACCTTGTCTTCGGTTATCAGCTCGATCCGCAGATGCGTTTTCGGTTGCCGGTCGAGGAACGGCAGCAATTCGATATCGGAGATCGCGAGTTCGCCCTGCGTATCGTAATCCGGCTCATGGCGGATGATCTCGTCGTTCGCCTTGACGACGAGCTCGCCGGTATGGCGCTTGGCGACGTGCAGGACTCCGGTCGGGCGATCGAATCCGAGGAAGATCGCATGGTTATGGAGAACCTTGTCGTTCACATGGCCCTTGCGTTCGACATTGGTAAGCCAGGCCACGCCATCCGGCGTCCGATGCGCTTTCGCCATGATCAGCGGACCGTTGTTCGATCTTTGCGCTCCGCCCAGTTTGTCGGAGTCGATGAGCAACAATTTGCGCGCCGCCAGGCTCATGTCTTCGAGCACCGGTTTGCGGATCAAATAGTTGCAGGTCGGGTTGCCCGGGTGCATTTTGTCCTGGCCCATATGCACGTCGAATAGCGGTTCCGGGATTACGAAGAGCTCGCGGTCGACCGCCGCCGCGCGGCCGACATATTCGTGCAAGGTGCCGGACGATACGCGATAGCCCTCGAACGGACCGATCGCATCGAATGCCATCCGCGTCCCGATCAGAAACTCCACGCCATAGGCGTCGCCGGACAATGCCTGGGTCGCGACGTCGGCGCCGAGCGGCACGAAGAGCGCGTCGTCGTCCCTATCGACCGCTCGGACGTGATAGAGGGAGGTCAGGAAATCCGCCGGCTGTGCCGTGAGAGCCTTGCGTACCCTGGGAAAGAACTCCGGCGAGAGGTCCGTCGCGCAGGCGGCGTCGAAGATCAGGATGTCGGAATCGATATCCTCGCGCGCCCGGTTGAAACATTCGCCCGCCGAGGCGCCGATCATCTCGATGACAGTGTAGCCCTTGTCCCGCGCCTCGTCGATCTGCTCGCGAACCGCGGGCGTGGAAAGGAAGGTTACTATGACGACATGCTCCGCGTCCGCCAGATTCTCGCGCGGACGCCCCTCGACGAGCGCTGCGAATGCGTGCTGGTTGGGGGGCAGCGTCACATAGGTGATCGACTGGAGATCGGCCTGCGCGCCCGGCTGGGGCGCGAGCGCGCCATGGCCGTTTTCGGCGATATAGCGATGGAAGCCGTACCAGGTTTCGAGATTGCGGTCATTGTCGAACGCCGGCCGCGCGACCTTTTGCCCGTTTTCCAGCGCGTCGGCCATGCGGTCGGCGAGGTGCTGTACTTCAGGGCGGACGAGCGTCGCGGGATGGTCGGCGGGATAGATGAGCTCCGGCGTCCCGCCCACATCGGTGGCGATGAACGGGATATTGTGGACCAGCGCCTCATACACCGCCATCGTCGAATTCTCGATCAGCGAGGGCATGACCGCGATCATGTCGCGCGAGCACATCAGCGACAGCGCCTCGGGCTGGTTGCGGTCGCTGACGATTTCGACCGGGAACGGCCAATGCTCCGCATGGGCGCTGATGAACTCGATCGGCTTCCGGTTGCCCTGGCTTTGAAGCTTCTCGCCTTCCTTGCCCAGAAAGGTGATCTTCTCGATTTCCACGCCGCGGGCGACCAGCGCGTCGATCGCGAAGACGAAGAGCTCGAGGCCCTTGCGCGGTTCGAGCCGGCCGAAAAAGACGAGTTCCCTGGTCTCGACCATGTCGCCATGGGCGCGCTCGGGCCTTTTGTCCTCGACCTCCACCTCGGAGAAATCGACGATATTGGGCTGCACATAGGTGCGGCCCTCGGGCAATCGGTATCCGATATGGTCCATGAAGCTCAGCAGGTGCGCGCTGCCGCCGACGACGATATCGGACCATTCGACGCATTTCTGTTCGGCGAAGGCGGCGACGACGAGTTCGGGCTTGTCGATCGGGCGCATCTGATAGTGACGGTTCCAGATGTAAGGCGACGAGGTCTTCATCACGAACAGCGTGTCCTGGAACGCGAGGCCCAACTGCTTGGCCTGGAGGCAGTAAAAGGCGCCGCCCCTCCATTCGGACGTATGGACCATGTCGAACCGGTCATTGGCCTTGAGCCAGCGATAGAAGGACAGCCAGCGCCATTGCCATTTGGTGCTGGCGCAGGCGATCTCGTCGTCGAGATCGGGCAGATAGACCAGGTCGATGCCGAAGCCGGCATAATGGTCGATCCAGTGTTCGGGTGTCTCATTCTCGACCTTGCGGCCTTTGAGATACAGCACCGTAACCGTGTGGCCCTCGGCGGCGAGGCCGCGAGCGAGATGATAATAGGTGGAGGCGATGCCCCCGTTGCGGACGGGGCCGATGATCTCTTCGGTCGCGATCAGAACCTGTAGCCGCTTGTCCGACCCGTCGGTCGAAAACTTCTCGAGCGACGGGAAACTGCGGACGTCAAACAGATCTTTCTGCATGTCTCCCCCCGGGTTTCATCAAGCGCTCGTCATTTCAGTTTCGCGACGCACAGCGCAGCATTCACCATCAGATCGCGCCGCGTCAAACTGTCATCGAAATCGCGTAGCCGGGCGAAAACGTCGTCGGTCAACCGCTCGGCAACCGCTTCGGGCGACTCGATCTCGACCCATTTTACCACGTCATAATTGTCATAGGTGATGTCCTTGATCTCATCGAGGCGTATCTGGTTGAGATTCGTGTTGAAATAATGGTCTTCGGGCAGGTCCGGCGCGATCAGGATGTGATTCCAGTCCGCCACTTCGTCATGCTCGGCGAGTCCGGGGACATATTGCTCGGGCCGGTTCGGCATCTTGTGATGGCCGTTCCAGCAATAGAAATTGTGGTGGTGATATATCAGATGGCCGTCCGGATTCAGCAATGTCCGGATGTTCGGGATGATCTGGCGGATATTGTGCAGATGCTCGGTGACGTTGTGCAGGACGACCGCGTCGAACGTCGCCTTGGTTTCGAGATCCTCGATAACGCCGTTGATCAGATGGATGTCCGGGCATCGCTCCATGATCTGATTGGGTGTGACGCCGAGGTCCGCCTTTTTGCGCTTGCGCTTGTTCTTCACCGTCGATGAATCGAGCGGCATCTGCGGATCGATCCCGGTATAGCTTTTGGCCCCGGCTACGAGGAAGCCGTTGCCGAACGCGCCGAAGCCGCAACCGACATCGAGAACGGAACGGTGGACGACATAGTCCTGAATCCGGCGGGGCCAGATGATGTAGCCATATTCCACCGACTTCGCGATCAGCGCCGGGTCATAGTTGCGGAGCGCTTGAGTCGGGCTTTTGGCGAACGCAAAATGCGCGGCCTTTGCGTGGTCCAGATCGTCGGCCCAGTTGGTTACGCCCAGATGTTCGGTCTTGCTGCGCAGCCACTGAATGTGGCGCTTGGCATCGCTTTCGTCGTCGTTTCCGATCGCCGCATCCAGCGCCGCGATGCGGTCCGGCAAATTCGCCAGGAAGGTCGCGGCGGGATCGGCACCTTTGCGCGGGCTCGCCTTTTTCGCCTTTTTCGCCTTCTTCGCCTTGCCCTTCGGTTGTTCGGATGGCCCGTTTTGAACCTGGTGTTCGGCGATTTCGGCCTTGATCTTCCGCGCGAGTTTGTGGCCCGGCCGTTCGCGAAGGAAATCCTCGATCAGCTCCTCCGCGTCGTCAAGCTGGCCATTGGCCAATTCGGCCCGGGCCAGATGCAGTTCGACCACCGCGGACGATCTCTTCTTCCGGGCGTTGGATAGAATGGCACGGGCCTGTTTCGCATCGCCGTCCGAAAGGCATTTTTTCCCGTCTTCGATCTGCCGTTCGATCTCGGCGATCCGCGCGAGGGCCGTCTCGACAACATCGGTTTTGGCGCCCGATTCACCCGCTTGAACATAAGTCGTTCGGGCGGCCGCGAAATCACCCAGCCATTCGAGTATCTTTGCCCGGCGCATCAGCGCCGACCAGTGATCGGGGCGCTGTTCGAGAATGTTGTCGACGATCTTCAGCGCACTATAGGGTCGCCGGTCCGCGAGCAGGCGCTGGGCGATTTGCAGCGGGGTATCTTGTTTCGTGATCGGTACTTCCCTGTATCTCAACCCACCGGTTTCAGCGACCGCTACCCCGTCAATCCAAGGGCCGAACGTGCCAGGCTATGAATTGACTTGCCCATCACCTGCACAGCTTCCGGCTTTTTCCAGCAAATATCCAGATTTGCAATCTACCATTTCGGGACGAGCGCTGCTAGCCGCTCTTCTGCGCTTCCTGTAACGTTGAGGGCATTGGGGAGAGACTGACGGGTTTTGGACGGATCGAAACAGGTCTCGCCTACAGATTGGGGATCAGACAGCGATGAACGATGTTGACGAAGGACCGGCAGAGGGCGTGTTTTCGGGTACGCCCGAAGCGATAGCCTATTTGCTGTTGCGGGATATCGCCGTTGCCGAAGGGCGCGACTATCGCGGCATTGGCGGGCCGGAAAACGGCAATGCGCCGTCGCGCAAATGGATTTTGGATTGTTACCGGGATTGCCTTGTCGCAACGCGCGGCGAACGCGGAGACGATTGAATCGGCATTGGCCGGCTGCGTGTCGCCAATCGGACAGCGATCGTCCCGCCGCGCGGGTCAGCCCGGTTTTTGGTTCAGATATTTTTCGGCCCTTTGGCGGAGCGACTGCAGACGGCGTATCTGCCTGTCATTCGCGCCCGTTACGCCTTTCATCGCGTCGAGCGCCTCCTCGTACCGCTTCGTAGCGATCAGGCAGTCGGCCAGCTGGATGACGATGGGCGGGGTTTTTTCGCCGATACTCACGGCATCCCCGAGCCGCTCGATGGCCGCTTCGTAGTTGCGGACAAGGCGGAATGCCTGACCGACATGGACTTTCGCCGCGCAACGGTATCGCGGATTATAGTCGATCCATCGTCGCTCGACGGCGACCACCTCGTCGGCCGTTCCGGCGGCCATGGTCGCATCGACCAGAATACGCCAATGGAGATCGCCCTTCGGCGGATCTGCGCAAATCCGGTCGGCGATCGCGACCGCCTGCCGGTATTCGCCCAGCTCCATCAGCGATTGAGCGCATAAAAGCTGCATTTCGATACGCGTATCGTCCGCCAGCAGTGTGGCGACCTCTTCATGTGCGTCCCGCTCCGCCAGGAATCGCGCATATTCGCGCCGGAATGCGGGAGACGTCGTGGCGGCATCCCGATGCTCCGCGAAAAAGGCTGCATCGTCATATATGCGCGCCTGGTTCGCGCGTTCCGCGAGGATCAGCGCCGCGGCGTCCTCGGCCGGCAGCTGCGCATCGTCCGGCAATATCCACTCCGTGTCGGTCGTCCGGCCGGTAAAGGCGTTGACCATGCGTTCGACGTTGAACGCCACGATGTCCTTGGTGACGTGGACCAGATCGTCCATCCAGGCGATCCGCCGGTCGCTATAGGTCACCGATTCGTAGCTCGGGAAATAGCAGACCTGGCTGCGCTCGGTGACGACATGCTCGGCAACCGCGCGCAGCACGGATTTGGAATAGCTGTTCGCGGTCATGACATCCATTCGGCGATGGGTCTGCATCATCGGTACCGGCGAAACGGTAAGGACGATCTGGAGGCCGCGCGGCCCGTTCGCCATGCACAGGTCCAGCGCCCGGTTCAGATAGTCCCGGCATTCGTCGAACGTCAGCACGTGGAGCGAGAACCGGTCCGGCCATTTTTTCATGACCGACGGCAGCGGCGCGGTATTCAGATATATCTGCGCCTTCTCGTCCCACCACAGCTCGACCAGCCCCAGGGTCATGATCAGCACCCGGCATTCGGACAGCATGCGCGTCGCCTCGAAGAGCCCGCGGCGGCGTTCGCGCAGCAGTTCGACCGGCGCTGGCCGGATGCTGTTGATCATGTGCAGATCGACGAACTTGTCCTTGCCGACTTCGACGAACGCATCTTCCTCGTCAAAATCCTGCGCGCCGAACGCCCAGGCGAGTTCGTTGTAGATGGACGGGGTGCCGAAATTGTTGACGACCTCGACATTGACGTCGGCAAATGCGGGTTGGGCCAGCAGGTCGCGCATCGGAATGCGGAAGCCGCGTTTGATCAGCTCGTTTTCGACATGGCGCGCGAAACAGGAGCCGATGGTGAATATCCGCTCCTTGCGCCTGAATTTGAACGGCACGTCGAACGCGGGTTTGGCGACGGGCTCGACGCGATTGTCCTCCAGCCGGTTGCCCCAGGTCGACACTTGGTTGGCCTTGCGGATGCGAACGGCTTCGGGGCCGTTGTGGATCAGCAAAGGCATGTTTGCTCACGCATGTTCGGGCTTTCTCGACACGCGGCGAGGCTAGGCGATTTTGCCGGTGCGGAAAAGGAGAGTTTCGCGGCGGATATGGCGCGCGCCCGTCGGCACCGGGCTGCGGCATCGCGTCGGCGGTTACGGGATCGAAAGCCGCGATCAGGCGGCGGCGCTGGCCTGATCGAAGCCGTCGAACGTGCAGGTCGCGGCAAACACCTCCTTCGCCACGGTCGAGACCGTTCGCTCGAACGTCTCGTCGACGAATTCCCCGTGCTGGAGCAGTCTGGGCAGCGCCAGCGCCGCCTCGAGCATCATCAGGCAGCGCTCCCGCATGCCGTGGAGCAGCACGATGCTCAGCTCGTTTCTTTCGCCGGCCTTGGCGACGGCGGTCTCCAGCCCGGCCCGCAGCGGCTCGGCGATCCGGCCCTCATAGGCGGTCTTGATCCACGGATCGGTATGCTCGTCGCGCAGCCGCAGGAAGAGCAGATGCTGATACGAATCGCTGCCGACGATATCGGCCGCATGCCGGACATAGTCCTGGATCGTCCGGTTTACCGAGAGACCCGGCGACGGCGGCGCGGCGATCCGCTCTTCCACCCGATCGATCAGCCGGGCGACGCAGGCGCGATAAATGTCTTCCAGCCCGTCGAATGAATAATAGACCTGCCAGTAGCTGATTTCGAGATTGTCCGCGATGTCCTCGACGCTCACGGCCGACCAGGGCCGTTCGAGGAAAAGCGGCAGCGCGCCTGCCGCGATGGCGGCGCGCCGTTCCTGCCAATCGATAGCTTTGCCGATCCGGTTTTTCCTGCTGCAGGCCATTCCAACACCTCTCGCTTCGTTCGGCTCTCAAATACCACGTTTCGTAATAAATAATATGTATCGTAATATGGCCTGTCTCGCAATATGCGCGGAATTTTCGATAAAACTTCGAAAAACAGAGATAAATCGCACTGTTGTTCGATTGCCACAGATCAGCATGAACTACGGATCGAGCGAAAAAATCGTTGAGGGATGAAATCAGGAGCGCCATAAGCCCGTCGCATGGTCATCGACGAGTTGGATATTTCGTCAACCAGAACAGGAAGTGCGGCGTCGCCTCACCGGCATCGCGACAGATGAAATCGTCGCGCCGGCGCCGCTGAAAAGGATTTTTTGAAGGGGTTTGAATTCCATGACTACAGCAACACAATCGACGTCATTCACGGCACGGACTCGGGGCATGCGCGCCTTGCTGCTGGGCGGTGCCGCGACGGCCTTTGTCGCGACGCCGGCCTTTGCGCAGGATAGCGAACAGCTCGCGGCCGCGAGTACAACCGAACAGCCGGCGATCGTCGTTACGGGTACGCGCATCACGAATCCGAACCTCGAACAGTCGAGCCCGATCCAGGTGGTCGGCCAGGACGAGATCGATTTTCGCCAGTCGACGAACGCCGAGGAACTGATCGGCGATCTGCCGGGCATCACCCCGGGCGCCAGCAACTCCGTCAATAACGGCAGCGCGGGTATCGCGACGCTGAACCTGCGCGGCCTCGATTCGCGGCGCAACATCGTGCTGCTGGACGGCACGCGTCTCGTTCCGGCATCGCTGTTCAGCGAGACCGATCTCAACACCATTCCGGTGGCGCTGATCGAGCGGGTCGAGATCGTCACGGGCGGTGCATCCTCGGTGTACGGCGCCGACGCGATCGCCGGTGTTGCGAACTTCGTGACGCGGCGGGATTTCGAGGGCCTGGAAGCCGCGCTGAGCTACGGTATTACCGAGCGCGGTGACGGCGAACGCCTTCGCGGCGACCTGACCCTGGGCGCCAATTTCGACGACGGCCGCGGCAATGCGGTCCTCAGCATCGGCTATCAGGAAGTCGACGACGTGCTGATGGGCGGCCGCACCTTCTCGCAGGTCGGCCGCGGGCGCTCGGGCGCGGCGCAGGGTTCGGGCACCTCGGTGCCGACCCGGATTTCGAGCACGGTGCCCGGCGGCGGCGGCGTCAATCAGCTCAGCCCCGACGGCACGACCCTCGTTCCGACCTTCAACACGTTCAACTTCTCGCCGTTCAACTATCTGCAGACGCCGTTCGAACGCTACAATGTCTATGCGTCGGCCAATTACGAGGTCACGCCGGGCATCGAGGTCTATTCGCGCGCGATGTACAACAAGACGACCGTGCGGCTGCGGCTCGCGCCGTCGGGCCTGTTCGGCGATACGTGGCAGTTCCCGCTCAACAACCCGTTCATCAACGAGACGATCCGGCAACAGATCTGCGCTTCGCCGGTGGTCAATGTCGATCCGGCGACCTGTACGGCCGCGGGGGCGGCGACGGGTCAGGCCGACCCGAACTATCTCGAGGTTCCGGTCACGATCAACCGCCGTCTCGTCGAGCAGGGGCCGCGCAACACGACCAACACATTCAACCAGTTCCAGCTCTGGGCCGGTGTGCGTGGCGGTCTGACCGATTCGATCGATTATGACGTCTACGCCTCTTATGGCGAAACCCAGCGCAACCTCACGCGCCAGGGCTGGGGCCTCAAGTCCCGCGTCCAGCAGGCCTTGCGTGCGGACGATGCGACAAACTGCCAGGATCCGTCCAACGGCTGTTTCCCGATCAATCTGTTCGGCGGCGGGGTCGGCACGAATATCGATCCGCGTTCGGTTGCGTTTTTCGACCAGCCGACGGGTTTCGCGGACAATATCTCGCTCGCGGTCGTGAACGCCTCGCTGTTCGGCGATCTCGGCGAACGGGGCTTCTTCACCGATACGCCGGTGGGCTTCGCGGCGGGCGTCGAATATCGCGAATATAACGCGACCCGCGTTGCCGATGTTTCGGAGGGAACGCAGGACGAGGTGCTCGGCACCGGTGCTCCGGCCCCTTCGTTCGGCGGCCGCTACGACGTGATCGAAGGCTTTGCCGAGCTCATCATCCCGATCGTCGAAGATGTTCCGGGCTTCTACAGCCTGCAAGCGGAGGGCGGCATCCGTGTATCGGATTATTCCAACACCGGTACGAGCGTCACCTGGAAGGCGGGCGGCAGCTGGGAACCGTTCCAGGGCGTCCGCGTTCGCGGTATCTTCCAGCGGTCGGTGCGTTCGCCCAATATCGGCGAGCTCTTCCTGCCCGTCACGACCGGGCTTACCGGCCTGGCGGTCGATCCGTGCGCCGGCACCAATCCGGTCGGCAACGCGACGCTAACGGCAATTTGCATCGCGCAGGGCGCCCCTCCGGCACTCGTCAATGCGGGCGTGATTTCGCAACCGTCCGCCGAGCAGATCAACCTGACGACGGGCGGCAATCCGAATCTCGATCCCGAGATCGCGGAAAGCTACACCATCGGTCTCGTGCTGACGCCGCCGCAGGTACCCGGGCTTTCGGTGACGGTCGACTATTACGACATCACGATCACCGATGCGATCACCCAGCGGACTCCGGACGACATCCTCAATCCCTGCTACGGTCCGAACAGCGATGGCAATGGCAGCGACCCGTCGGTCTGCTCGCTGGTCATCCGCAACCCGCTCAACGGTTCGTTGAACGGTGGCGGTGACACGCCGGGCCTGACGCCGCCGCTCACCAACCAGGGTAGGCTGGAAACACGCGGTGTCGATTTCCGCGTCGCCTACAGCTTGCCGATGAGCTTCGGTTCGCTGAATTTCGATCTCAACGGCAACTGGACGGATACGCTGAAGTTCCAGGCCGTGCCGGGCGGGATCAACCGCGAATGCGTCGGCCAGTACAGCTCGAACTGCGGCTTCCCGTCGCAGACCCTGGGCGGCGAGATCACGCCGGAATGGTCGTTCAACCTGCGCAGCACGGTCAGCATCGACGATATCGCCGATATCTCGCTGCTATGGCGCTGGATCGACGGGGTCGATTACGAACGGATCCTGAGCCGGGCCGGCCTCGATCCGCAGTTCGAATCCATCGACGATGCGAGCTATTTCGACCTGACGATCCGGTCGAACGTCAGCGAGAATTTCGATTTGACGCTGTCGGTGTTCAACCTGCTCGATCGCGATCCGCCGATCGTCGGCAACTCGGTGGGCACGAGCTCGCAGAACGCCGGCAACACCTATCCGTCGACCTATGACACGCTGGGTCGGCGCTACTCGGTTACCGGGAGAATCCGATTCTAGTTAGAACGTTTGGTCACGTTCTAGTCTGATGGCGAGGGTGGTTTTGGAAGTCCCACCCTCGCCATTTTTTATGCGGAAAGTGTCGGGGTCGGCAGCTAGCTGCCGGCCGAACTCTTGACGAGATCGAAGAGCACCCGGTCGAGCCAGTCCATCCGCGCGCGCAGGATGCCCGTCGCATTGTCGTGCGCATAGGCCTGGAAAGGCTGATCGGATTTCTCGTTATAGTCTTCGAGCTCGGCCTGTTTCTTTTCCAGCTCGGCCTTCGCTTCGAGCACCCAGTCGATGCGTTCCTGATGCGTCAACAGGCCGAAGGAGAGTACCTTGGTGCCGAGCGTGTCGTGCGGAATGAGCTGGGCGGGCTTGAATTCGCGGAGCCAGGCCTTCAGCGCCACCTCGCCCTTGTCGGTGGTGCGCCAGACTTCGGTGCCGCGGGCATCGTCCTCGATCTGGCGGCCTTCGATCAGGCCCTCCTTCGAGAATCGATTGATCATGGGATAGACCTGACCCATGCTCTTGTTCACGCTGGCGACCGGCGATTCCTGATAGAATTTCGCGACTTTATAGGCCGTGATCGGCTGGAGCCGATGAACGAGAGACAAGAGGGAACCTTCGTGATCGGTGAGTGTCTGCGGCGTCTCTTGTGCGGTCATCTCGGGATGTATTCGTTCCTCGTCCGATTCGATGGCAGCGCCAAATAGCGCGCCTTGTCACATCGGAAATCTTTCCACAAGCTGCGGGCATAGCTCGAATAGTAATACCGACTGTGCGACGACTGGCCGGCGGCCTCGGAATATTGCGGTTTTTCCATCGGTGTCGCGGCCACAGGGTGCCGCCGATGTGCGGCGGGGCGGGCCGGCCGGTTGGGTCCGGGATCGACTGCCAGAGGCACGCGACAGGGCACCGCGTCCGCGCGAATGCGCGTACCCGGCGGGCGCACCCGGTGCCCAAACATGCCGATCCTCTGCACTATGGCCGGCGCCGCCTCGCGCGGCGCCCGCATAGCCAGCGCTGCCCCTAGCGCGACCATTCTGCCCCCTTTGTTATGGGAAGCGTTTCTAGTTGGCGCTCCAGTAAATGTCGACCGGAACTTCCACCTCGGCGAGGACGCGGCCGATCGGTACGTTGGAAAGCGGGCCGTCTTCGATCGCCTTTTCAAGCACTTCGCGTTTCTTCGGCCCGGCGAGGGTGACGATCATCGTATGGCCGCTGAGCAAAGCGCCGCGGGTTAGCGTCACCCGGTCGAACGGCGCGCTTTCGGGCATGGGATCGGGCGACACGCCCACGGCGCGGCGGCTCTTCGGCGCGTTGATCGCATCGTCCATCTGGTTGGGGAAGATCGAGGCCGTCGAGCCGTCCTCGCCCATGCCGACCCAGACCAGGTCGACCGGCCAGCTGAATCCGGCGAGCCGCGCATCGGCGCTCTGGCCTGCCTCCTTGGTACTCCAGTTCTGGGCGTGGTCGATCAGCGGCTCCACCGTCGCGCCGGCCGTGCCCAGGATCCGTTCCAGCATCTCGTAATTGCTGTGCTCGCTGCCTTCGGGGACGATCCGTTCATTGGTCGGGAAGACGCGGACCTTGGACCAGTCGAAATCCCGCTTGGCCAGCGTTTCGAGGATCGGGACGGGCGTGCGCCCACCGGGCAGCGCGAGTTCCGCTTTGCCGTTGGTTTCAATCGCTTTTTCGATGATGAATCCGATATCGCCGGCCACTTCGCTGGCCAGCGTTTCATGGTCTTCGAATTCCCACCATTCCACTTCGATCATTGCATTGGGCTCCGCTCGATCCGGTTCGTTTCCCGCCCCTCATAACCGCTATGACGGCGAAGGCCAGAGCCGTGCGCGATTTGCACGGCGGGCCGCGTCGTTCGATAGTTTCGGCGGGCCGACCGGACTTGCCCTGAGTCGGAAAAGCGGTGCACATTGTCGGCCTTACAGCCTTGGGAGGGGTCTTATGAAATGTCGGTCGATAGCAACTGTGTCGCTGGTCGGAGCGGCGGCGCTCGGTCTTGCCGCCTGTGGCGGCGTCGCCGAAGAACCGGCGGCCGATGAGCCGGTCGAGGAAGCCCCGCCGCTGGCCGATGCCTGCCCCGAACGGGTGCAGGACATGCGCGGATCGGCGGCGTCCTTCACCTGCTCCTGCTCGGCCGAGGTCGCGGAAGCCGGAACGGTATGGGGTGCGGGACCCTATTCGGACGATTCCGCGGTCTGCCGGGCCGCGATGCATGCCGGGCTGATCGCCGACGAGCCCGTCAACGTGACGATCAATTTCATGCCGGGCCGCGAGTCCTACACGGCATCCGAGGCCAATGGCGTGCAGACCGCGGAGTGGGGCAGCTGGGGCGGCAGTTTCGCCTTCGAAGGCGCCGAACTCGGCGAACCGGAGGACGATGTCGCGGCCGCCGAGGCCTGTCCGGATAGCGCCCGCGATCTGCGCGGCAGCGAGGACCCGGTGAAGTGCAGCTGCAGCGCCGAGGCGGCGCAGGCCGGCTCGGTCTGGGGCACCGATATCTATACCGACGATTCGAGCATCTGCCGCGCGGCGGTCCATGCCGGAGTTATCACGAACGATGGCGGCGATGTGACGTTCACCCTGGAGGAAGGGCAGGAAAATTATGCGGGATCGACGGCGAACGGCGTCGACTCGCGCGACTATGGCGCCTGGTCCGGCAGCTTCGCGTTCGACGGCACGAAAGACTGAGGGCGACCGCGGGCTCCCTTCGGACGACCTTCAGAAAAGGCGGCCGTCCCGGATGATCGCGCTGGCGGCGTTGCGGCCCGGCCGCCCGGTCACGCCGCCGCCCGGATGCGCGCCGGCCCCGCACAGATAGACGCCGGGCACCGGCATGCGGTGATCGGCCAGCCCGAGCAGCGGCCGCATTGCCCAGAGCTGGTCGAGCGACATGCGGCCATGGAAGATATCGCCGCCGATCAGCCCGAAGCGCCGTTCGAGATCGAGCGGGGAGAGCGCCATCCGGCCGACGATGCTCGCGCGGAAACCGGGCGCATGCGCCTCGACCGTGTCGAGGATGGTTTCGATCGCGGCGTCCTTATGCGCGTCCCAGTCGAGCGCGGGATCGAATTGCTGGCAGAACAGGCTGGCGACGTGCGCGCCTTCGGGCGCGAGGCTGTCGTCGAGCGTCGAGGGGATCAGCATCTCGACGATCGGCCGTTTCGACCAGCCATCGGCGCGGGCGTCGTGAAAGGCGCGGTCCATATAGTCGAGGCTCGGCGCGATGATGATGCCGCTGGAGAGATGCGGGCCAGGCTCGGGCAGGCAGGCGAAGCGCGGCAGTTCAGCGAGCGCGACGTTCATCCGGAACGTGCCCGATCCCGAAACATGCTGCTCCATCCGCGCGCGGAGCGCCGGGTCGAGGGCATCGCGGTCGAGCATCTCGAGCAGCAGGCGTTTCGGGTGGACATTGCCGATCACGATATCGGCGCGGATCCGTTCGCCCGTCGCGGTTTCGATGCCGTCCACTTTACTCTTTGAAATCAATATTTTGGCGACGGGTATGTCCGTCCGGATCGCGACGTTTTCCTGCCGGCAGGCCGCGGCCATCGCCTGGGTGATCGCCCCCATCCCTCCGATCGCATGCCCCCATTGGCCGGGTTTGCCCCCCGTCTCGCCGAACACATGATGGAGCAGCACATAGGCGGAGCCCGGCGTGTCGGGACTGTGATACGCGCCGACGACGCTGTCGAAACCGAAGGCGGCCTTGACCGGATCGCTCTCGAAAAAGCCGTCGAGAAATTCGCGCGCCGAGCGGGTGAACAGGTCGACGGCGTCGCGCTGCGCCTCGATCGGCAGTTTGAGCGCCGTCCGCGCCTGCTGAATCGCGCGGAAGAGATCGCCGATCCCGCCGCCGGCATTGGGCGGAATCGTCCGTGTGAGATGGCGCAGCAGCCGCGCCACCGCGCCGAGCCGCCGCTCATATTCGGGGAGCGTGGCCGCGTCGCGCTCGGAGAATTTGGCAACCTCTTCGGCGCTCCGCCCGCCGCCCATGATCAGGTAATTGTCGGGATCGAGCGGCAGGAAGTTGGCGACCGGCCGCTGGACGATGCGCAGGCCATGCTCCGCCAGGCGCATCTCGCTCGCGATATCGGGATCGAGCATGCCGACCGTGTAGCTCGCCGTCGAGTTGCGGAAGCCCGGATGGAATTCCTCGGTGACCGCCGCGCCGCCGACGATGCCGCGCGCCTCGAGCATCTCGACCCGATAGCCGGCGCGCGCCAGATACCAGGCGCAGACCAGCCCGTTATGCCCCGCCCCGATGATGACCGCCTTGCCCTTCGCCATGGTGCTGCTTTTGAGGCGACGCCCGCCAAAGCGCAATTGAAGGTTAAGCTTATGGCTGTAATAAAAGCGTCATGAACGAAGCCAGCCCGACCTTGGACCAGGCGCCCGCGCTGCCCAGCCTGCGCAGCTTTGCGGGCGAAGGCGTCGCGCTGCTTTCGTCCGTCCGCAAGCGCGGCGTGGACGAAGAGGCGGCGAAGGGCTTCGCCGGCGACGGTCGTCCGGTTTTCGTCCTGCCCGGCTTTCTCGCCTCCGACCAGTCGACGACGCGCCTGCGCCGGACCCTGGAAGCCGCGGGCTATGCCGCGCATGGCTGGGGACATGGCGTCAATTTCGGGCTGAGCCGGGGACTGTTCGGCCGGATGAACGAGGCGATCCTCGGGTTTGCCGAGGAGGCTAACCGCCCTGTCGCGCTTGTCGGCTGGAGCCTGGGCGGCGTCTATGCGCGCGAACTGGCCAAGGTCTCGCCCGACGCGGTGCACCAGGTGATCACGCTCGGCAGCCCCTTTTCGGGCGACCCGCGCCACAACCGGGTCTGGCGTCTTTACGAGCTGATCGCGCGCTATCCGGTCGACAAGCCGCCGATCGACGTGCGTCTCCACGAGAAACCGCCGGTGCCGACGACCGCGCTCTGGTCCCGCCGCGACGGGGTCATCCCAGCCGACTGCGCGCGCGGCGCGGCAGGCGAGGCCGACCGGGCGATCGAGCTCGATTGCCGGCACATGGACTTCGCATCGGACCGCCGCGCGCTCCGCGCGATTCTCGCCATATTGGCGCGATAGGCCCGCTCAGTCTTCCGCCAGAAACGGCGCGGCGATCTCCGGCGTCACGCGGACCGGCCGCCCGCTGGCCTTGTCGAGCATCGCCCAGGTCGTCTTCGCGCGGATGCATGGTTTCCCGTCCGCGCTGGTAAACTCCATGTAACGGTCGAAGCGCGCACCCCGGGGCGGTTCCTCGATCCAGGTCGTGCCGGTCACGACATCGCCCTCGAGCGCGGGCCTCAGATAGTCGATCTCGTGTCGGGTCACGACCCAGATATAGGCGTCGACATGTTCCGGCGCGGCGACCGCCTCCCAATGCGCGATGGCGAGATCCTGGATCCACTGGACCCAGACGGCATTGTTCACATGGCCGAGTATGTCGATATGCTCGGCGCGCGCGGTGACGGTGTGGGAGTAGGACATGGTTCTCCCTTAGCCTTCTCTCCCCTGAAGCGGGAGAGGATATGCAGACTTGTAACTTAGCCGGGTGGCAGCCGTCCCGTTGAAAAGATGTGGTCACCCCGAACGTGTTTGGCGGTTATCCCCTTCGGACAAGGAACGGCCACAGAGGTGGTTTTCGTCATTGCGAGGAGGCCCGAACTTGCTTCGGGGCGACGCGGCAATCCAGAGCGGCAGGCGACGTCGCTTGCCGCTCTGGATTGCTTCGCTACGCTCGCAATGACGATCCTTGTCGGAAAGGGACAAACACCAACGTGTTTCAGGGTCCACTGTGCGATCGGTGCCATCCTCGCAGAAGGAGGAGTGGATGCTGAACCAAGTTCAGCATGACGGGTTGGCTCATACCGAAACGGAAAGGTGAGACCAACCTTGACGAGTTCGTCATTGCGAGGAGCCGCAGGCGACGCGGCAATCCAGAGCATCTCTCGCGCGGCTCTGGATTGCGTCGCTGCGCTCGCAATGACGGATGATGGCGCTGGAACGGCGCCCGCCTACTCCTCCACGCCCAGCTGCGTCAGCATGAAGGCCATGGCCTGGGCTTCCTCGCGCAACACCTGGAACCGGCCGGACTGGCCGCGATGGCCGGCGCCCATATTGGTGCGCAGCACGGTGAGGTCGTCGTCGGTCCGTGTCGCGCGCAGCCGGGCCGTCCATTTGGCCGGCTCCCAATAGGTGACGCGCGGATCGTTGAGCCCCGCCGTCACCATGATCGGCGGATAGTCCTGCGCGCTGACGTTATCGTAGGGCGAATAGCTCTGGATCAGGCGGAAGGCGTCCGGATCGGTGATCGGATTGCCCCATTCGGGCCATTCGCCCGGGGTGAGGGGCAGCGATTCGTCGAGCATCGTGTTGAGCACGTCGACGAACGGCACCTCGGCGACGACCGCGCCCCAGAGCTCGGGATCGGTATTGGCGACGACGCCCATCAGTTCGCCGCCCGCCGATCCGCCCGAGGCCGCGATCCGCCCGGCGCTGGTATAGCCGCGCGCGATCAGCCCTCTGGCCACGTCGACGAAATCGTTGAATGTGTTGTTCCGCCGCTCGAGCTTGCCGTCGAGATACCATTGATAGCCGAGATCGTCGCCGCCCCGGATATGGGCGATGGCGAAGATGAAGCCGCGATTGGTAAGACTGAGTTGGCGCGTCGAGAAGCTCGGCGGGATCGCATAGCCATAGGCGCCATAGGCGTAGAGATGGACGGGCGTGTCGGGGCCGATCTCGGTATCGCGGCGATAGACGAGGCTGACCGGCACCATCGCGCCGTCGCGCGCCTCGATCTCGAGCCGCTCGGTCGCATATTGGCTGGCGTCGTAACCGGACGGCACCTGCTGGACCTTGAGCGCCGTGAGTTCGCCGCTGGCGAGATCGTAGCTGTAGTCGGTTTCCGGGGTGACCATCGATTCATAGTCGATGCGGATCGCATCGACGTCGAACTCCGCCACGGGGCCGAGGCCGGCGTCGTAGCTCGCTTCGGGAAATTCGACGCGGCGGATCGCTTCATCGTCATATCCGCGGATCTCGACCTGATCGAGGCCGCGCTCGCGCAGCTCGAGGACGTAGAAATCGGCAAAGGTGGTGAGGCCGGTCAGGTAGAGCGCGTCCGACCCGGCGATCAGCTCGGTCCATGTGCCCGGAGCGTCGACCGGCGCGGTGACGGCGCGGAAGTTCACATGCGTGTCGTTGACGAGGATGTAGAGCGTGTCTTCGCGTTCCTCGACGCTGTACTGGCGGTTCGTCTCGCGCGGTGAGACGAGGACCGGCTCGGCGGTCAGGTCGGCGAGCGGCACGAGACGGACCTCGTTCGAGACATTGTCCCCGGCATTGATCGTCAGGAAGCGGCGCGACTGGGTCTGGTCGATGCCGAGCTGCATCCCTTCCTCGGTCTCGCGATAGATTTCGCGGTCGGCGCTCGCCTCGGTGCCGAGCACATGGTGCATCGCGACCTCGGTCCGCCAATTCTCGTTGACCGGGGTGTAGACGATGCTGGCCGAATCCGCGGCCCAGACCACGCCGCCATTCACATCGGGAATCGTGTCGGGCAGGTCCTCGCCCGTCGCAAGGTCGCGAAAGCGCAGAACGAACCGCTCCGATCCGTCGGTATCGGTCGAATAGGCGAGCAGCCGGGCATCGGGGCTGACCGCGACGGTCCCGAGGCTGAACTGTTCATGGCCTTCGGCCAGCGCGTTTTCGTCGAGCAGCAACTCGTCGCCCCCGCCGGCCAGCGGGCGGCGATACCAGAGCCGGTACTCCTGGCCCTCATTATAGGCGTACCAATATTCGTAATCGCCGTCCGGGATCGGTACGCTCGCGTCATTTTCCGGGATCCGGCCGCGCATCTCGGTGTAGAGCGTGTCGATCAGCGCCTGGTGCGGTTCCATAACCGCTTCGAAATAGGTGTTTTCCTGGTTCAGATATTCAAGCACGTCCGCGTCGTCGATCTCCGGATAGCCCTGGTCCTTCATCCAGTGATACGGGTCCTCGACGGTGATCCCGTGCATCGTGAAGCTGTGCGGACGCCGGTCGGCGACCGGCGGTTCGGGCAGGGTGGTACTGGCAGTTTCGAGCACGGACGGACTTTCTTCTTGGGCAAGAGCGGGGGCGGGCGTGGCGAGAGCGATCAGGCTGGCGGCGGCGATCAGGGAACGGGACATGGAAGAGCCTTTCGCAACGGGTGGATCGGCGCTGTCTAACCGGATAAACAGGCCAGCGAAACATGAAACCGCTCATTAGGCGCACCCTTGTTCCCCTCCCCTTGATGGGGAGGGGAGTGAACAGGTCGAAATGCCTCCCAGGCATTTCTGAAACTTGCTGGGGGCAAGTTTCACCTGCACACTGGGTGGGGTGATCTGTCAGTTGGCGCTATCGCTCGCGGATGGTTCACCCCCACCCAACCCTCCCCCATCAAGGGGGAGGGCTGATACCTGGCCGATGAGTTCGCTGAAGGATTGCAAAGAATGTCCACTTATGAAGACCGCCTCAAGGCCCTGCGCGAGGAGCTGGCGAGCCGCAAGCTGACCGGCTTCGTCGTGCCGCTCACCGACGAGCATATGAGCGAATATGTCGGCGCCTATGCGCAGCGTCTCGCCTGGCTCACCGGTTTCCAGGGGTCCGCCGGTTCGGCCGTGGTGATGCCGGAGGAAGCCGCGATCTTCATCGATGGGCGCTACACGATCCAGGTTCGCGAGCAGGTGGACGAAAAGCATTGGGAATATGTCGGTGTTCCGGCAACCAGCATCGCCGAATGGCTGGGCGAGCATGCCGATAATGGCGCGCGGATCGGCTATGACCCCTGGCTCCACACCCGCCAATGGGTGAAGGCTGCGGAAAAGGCGCTGGCCGAGAAGGGCGCGGAACTCGTTCCGGTCGACACCAATCCGATCGACGCGGTCTGGCCGGACAAGCCCCTGCCGTCCGACGCCAAGCTGATTGTTCACGAAGACGGTTTCGCGGGCAAATCTTCCGCCCAGAAACGGCAGGAAATGGCCGATGCGATGGCGGAGAAGGATGTGGATGCCGCCGTGCTCGCGGCGCTCGACTCGATCGCCTGGACGCTCAATGTGCGCGGCGCCGATGTCGATCACACGCCGGTCGCGCTCGCCTATGCGATCGTCCACGGGGATGCGACGGCGGACCTCTATATCGAACCCGACAAGATGAGCGAGGATGTGCTGCGCCATCTCGGCAATGGCGTGCGCGTACACGCGCGCAGCGCGTTCAGGGGCGCGCTGGCCGAATTCAAAGGCAAGAAGGTCATCGCCGATCCCGAACGCGCCGTGTCGGCGATCTTCCGGGCGCTCGACGATGCGGGTGCGACGATCGTCGCGGAACAGGAACCCGCCGTGCTGCCCAAGGCGATCAAGAATGCGGTCGAGCTGCAGGGCGCGCGGGATTCGCACGAGCGCGACGGGGCGGCCCTGGTCCGTTTCCTCCACTGGCTCTCGCTCGAAGCGCCCAAGGGTGGCGTGACCGAGATTTCGGCGGCGAAGCGGCTGCAGGAATTCCGCGAGGAGAGCGATCTGCTGCGCGACCTGTCGTTCGATGCGATATCCGGCGCGGGCCCGCACGCCGCGATCCCCCATTATCGCGTGACCGAGGAATCGAGCATTCCGCTCGAAATGGACCAGATCTATCTCGTCGATTCCGGCGGCCAGTATCCGGACGGCACGACCGATGTGACGCGCACGGTGATCGTCGGCACGCCGACGGACGAGATGCGCGACCGGTTCACGCGCGTCCTGAAGGGCCATATCGCGCTCGCGACCGCCGTCTTCCCGCAGGGAACGCGCGGCACGCAACTGGACAGTTTCGCGCGCCAGCATCTGTGGCAGGCCGGGCTCGATTATATGCACGGCACCGGCCATGGCGTCGGCAGCTTTCTCGGCGTCCATGAAGGGCCGCAGCGGATCAGCGCCGCCAATTATCCGGGCGCGGGCTGGGACGAGCCCCTGCATGCAGGCATGATCCTTTCCAACGAGCCCGGCTATTACAAGACCGGCGAATACGGGATCCGGATCGAGAATCTCGTCGCGATCGAGGAGCGCGAGATTCCGGGCGGCGAGGCGGTCATGCTCGGCTTCGAAACGCTGACCTTCGCGCCGATCGATCACAAGCTGATCGATACGCGCCTGCTGACGCCGGCCGAACGCGACTGGGTGGACGGCTATCATGCGGACGTGGTGGCGAAGATCGGCCCCCATCTCGACGATCCGACGGCGGCGTGGCTCGGCGAAGTCTGCGCGCCGCTCGATTGATGGGAAGCGGGCGGCGTGCGCCGACGGGCCCGAGGGGTGCATGGTGACGCCCTAAGCTTGCGAAACGTGCCCGAAAGTTGCGCCGGGCGGGCCGCTATGGCGCGACGGAGACCGGAAAACGGTGCATGACGGGACCCCAGGGCACCCATGCCCGTCCCCTTCGCCAACTTCGGATCATGCTGTCGCCGGCGTGCAATATTGTGTCAGCCGCTTTCGCGTTTCCCGTCCGTCTTCTGGTCGCGCGCCTGGCCCTTGCGGCGGCGCAGATTCTTGCGCAGCTCTTCGGCCAGCCTTTTCGCACGTTCGTCCTTGTCTGCCATGGCCGTCACGCTGCCCAAAACCGCGCAAAAAGCCAAGTCTCGTCCTTGACATCTTCACCCTTCCGCGCGCATAGGCTCGCCCGCATTCCGGCAAATGGCACGCTGCTGTAGCTCAGTGGTAGAGCGCACCCTTGGTAAGGGTGAGGTCGAGAGTTCAATTCTCTCCAGCAGCACCATTCCTGTCCGAAACGCACCTTTCTGATCGGTCTTACGGTCAACAAAGTCTTTACACATCACCGATATCTAAAAGGGCTGCGAACAGCCGGTCCGGCATAGACCGGATGGTCGATTGCTTTGTGGTTCTTGCAATGCCTAACTCGCGAGGTGGGGTGGATGTATCATTGGAACGGAAAATGGCGGGAATCTGCCGATTTCATCGATGCGACATTCGAAAATGCGGCGATCGGGATCGCGCATGTCGGCCTCGACGGCGCCTGGCTGCGGGTCAATGAACGGTTGCTCGAAATCGTCGGTTACGAGCGCGACGAGCTGCTCGCCATCACCTTTCAGGACATCACCCATCCCGACGATCTCGAAACCGATCTCGGCCAGCTCCAGGCGCTGATCAGGGGCGAGATTCCGCATTATCAGATGGAGAAGCGCTATTTCCGCAAGGACGGCGAACTGATCTGGATCAACCTCACGGTCGGCCTGCAGCGCGGACCCGATGGCGCGCCCGATTTCTGCATCTCGCTGATCGAGGACATTACGCGCCGGAAAGCCGATGAGGAGCATCTGCGGATCCTCGTCGACGAACTCAATCACCGGGTGAAGAATACGCTGGCGACAGTGCAGGCGGTTGCGCATATGTCGTTCCGCAAGGACGAACCGGTTGCCGAGGCGAAGAAGGATTTCACCGGGCGGTTGCAGGCGCTGTCCAGCGCCCATGACATCCTGACTGAGGAGAAATGGACGGGTGCGGATTTCCGCCAGGTCGTGCGGCGGGCGTTGCGGCCGTTCAATCTCGACAATGCCGATCGCCTGAGCCTGGAAGGCGGCAAGGTCCGGCTCGAATCGCGCCAGGCATTGACCCTTGCGATGGCGATCAACGAGCTGGCGACCAACGCGATCAAATATGGTGCGCTTTCGACCGAACAGGGGTCGGTCGCGTTGCGATGGCGGCGGATACGCGGCGAAGACGGTGTGGCGTTCCGGTTCGAGTGGACCGAGCGCGGCGGACCGCGATGCGCGGCGCCCGAGCGCTCCGGCTTCGGTTCGACGCTGTTGACCAGGATATTGCCCGGCGATTTTGGCGGAAAAGCGGTGCTCGACTATCGGGAAACCGGTTTGAAATATATATTGTCGGCGCCATGGCCTGGCGAGGCCGGATGACAGGTTGATCGGGGGGGCATGCAGATGTCGGATACCATGCCGGAGAAGGTGTTGATCGTCGAAGACGAGCATATGCTCGCTTACGTCTTGCAGAACATGATCGAGTCCCTCGGCGTGCCCGAGGTGAGCCATGCCGCGACGCTCGCCGACGCACAGAACCTGGTCGACGAACAGCAGTTCGATTTCGCATTTCTCGACATCAATCTCGGCAAGGAAAGTTCCATTCCGCTCGCGCACGAGCTGGATCGGCGCAATGTCCGGTTCGTTTTCGCGTCCGGATATGATTCCCAATATGAAGCCGAGGGCCTGAGCGCGCCCCTGTTGCGCAAACCGCTGGGGCTGGAGGAAATTCGCGCGGCGCTGACGTCCGATCGGCCCGACGAGACGGTCGAGCGGATCGGGCGCATCGGTTGACCTTTCCGCGTCCGCATATCATGCGGCTCGCATGCGCTTTTTCTCCGACAATGCCGCCGCCGTCTCCCAGCCCGTGCTTGATGCGCTGGCCGCTGCGAACAGGGTCGATACCGCCTATGACGACGATGCGCTGAGCCAAAAGCTCGATGGTGCCTTCGCCGAGATTTTCGAGACCGACGTCACCGCGCTCTGGGTCTCGACCGGCACCGCCGCCAACGCGCTCGCGCTGACCGCACTGTGCCCGCCGCATGGCGCGATCATCTGCCATGAAGAAGCCCATATCCAGAATGACGAGTGCGGCGCGCCGGAATTCTACACCCATGGCGCGAAGCTGTTGCTCGGGACGGGCGAGGGCGCCAAGCTCGCGACGGACGAGGTCGAACGCATCGCCGCGACGATCCGCGACGACGTCCACCAGATGCAAGTTGCCGCGCTCTCGATCACCCAGGCCAGCGAATATGGCATGGTCTACACGGCGGACGAGGTGCGGGCGCTCGGCGATCTGTGCCGGTCGCGCGGCTGGGCGCTCCATATGGACGGTGCGCGTTTCGCCAATGCCGTCGCGCATCTCGATTGCGCGCCCGCCGACATCACCTGGCGTGCGGGTGTCAACATATTGAGCTTCGGCTGTGTGAAGAATGGCGGGCTGTCGGCCGAGGCGATGATCCTGTTCGGCGATGCCCGCGAAAAGGCGGCCGAAATCCGTTACCGGCGCAAGCGTGGCGGGCACCTGCTTTCGAAGGGCCGCTATCTGGCCGCCCAGATATTGGCGATGCTCGAGGACGATCTCTGGCTGGCCAATGCGCGCGCGGCGAACGCGGGCGCGCGGCTGATCGCCGAGGCGGCGCCCGGCCGGCTCGTCCATCCTGTCGAGGCCAATGAGGTGTTTATCCGTCTCAGCGCGGAAGATGCCGCCTCTCTGCGCGCGGCCGGGTTCGATTTCTACGATTGGGGCATCGGCGAGGCCCGGTTCGTCACCAGCTGGGACCAAGGCAAGGAAGAGGTGCGCCCGTTGGTCGAAGCGATCGTCGCCCTATGAATCAGCCCGTCGCGGCGGATGCGGACACGAATTTCTGGACGCCGCGGATCCTGCTCTCCTTCCTGCTGATCTCGCTGATCTGGGGTTCGACCTGGATCGTTATCAAGGACCAGCTGGCGAGCGTGCCGCCGGTCTGGTCGGTCAGCTACCGGTTCCTCGCGGCAAGCCTTGCGATGTTCCTGGTTGTCGCCGTTCGCCGGCAACCGCTGATGCTCGACCGGCGCGGCCATTTCTGGGCCGTGCTGCTCGGTTGCAGTCAGTTCGCGCTCAATTTCAACTTCGTCTACGGCGCGGAGCTCTTCATCACGTCGGGGCTCGTCGCGGTGATGTTCGCGCTGCTGATGGTCCCCAATGCGATCCTCGGCCGGATATTTCTCGGCCAGCGGATTACCGCCAGCTTCGTGATCGGATCGGGAATCGCGATTGCCGGCATCGCCTTGCTGTTCGTCCAGGAATATCGCCTGGCGCCGGTCGGCGGGAGCGCGGTCTTTATCGGGATCGGCCTCACGTTGGTGGCGATTCTCTGCGCCTCGACGGCGAACATCCTGCAGGCGAGCGAAGGCGCAGGGGCCCATCCGATCCTGACCCTGATTGCCTGGGCGATGCTGTGGGGGGCGCTGTTCGACGCGCTGTTCGCGCTGGCGACGGTGGGCCCGCCGGTCATCGAGATGCGGCTCGGCTATCTGGCCGGTGTCCTGTATCTCGGTGTTATCGGCTCGGCCGTCACCTTCCCGATCTATTTCGGCCTGATCCGCGAGATCGGGGCGGCCCAGGCTGCCTATACCGGGGTTATCGTACCGATCGTCGCGATGGTCTTCTCGACCTTTCTGGAAGGCTATGTCTGGTCACCGCTCGCGATCGCCGGTGCGGTGCTGGCGATTGCCGGGCTGCTCTACGCGATGCGCGCCCGGCGGCCGAAACGGCCCCGCATTCCGGCCTAGACGGCGGCGACGGCCCTGAGCCCGGCGCGATAATCGGGATAGGCCGGCGTCCATCCCAACAGCCGTTTCGCCTTCCCGTTCGCCACCCGGCGATTCTCCGAATAGAAGCCGCGCGCCATGTCGCTCAGTCCGGCTTCGTCCATGGTCTGGAGCGGCGGCGGTTCGACGCCGAGCAACCGGCAGCCATAGGCGACGACATCGTTGTGCGGCGCGGGCCGATCGTCGGCGAGATTATAGACGCCCGCCGGCCCTTCGAACCCCGCCATAACTCCGGCGACGATGTCATCGGCATGCACCCGGCTGAACACCTGTCCGGGCAGGTCGATCCGGTGCGCCTTCCCCGAGCGGATGCGATCGAGAACCGACCGCCCCGGACCGTATATCCCGGGCAGGCGGAAGACGCGGATATCGCCGCGCAGCCCCTGCCAGGCCGCATCGGCCTCGGCGCGGGCCTTGCGCCGTCCACCGCCGATCGGGGCGGTCTCATCGACCCAGGCGCCATCGGTGTCGCCATAGACGCCCGTCGAGGACAGATAGCCGATCCAGCCGGCCGGTGCCTCGGCCAGCGCCGCGCCATAGGTGTCGAGAACGATATCGCGGCCATCCACGGGAGGCACCGAGGAGAGGATATGGCTCGCTGCGCCGAGAGCTGCGGTGACCGCCTCACGGTCGTCGAAAGCCATGGCGTCCGGTCCCGCGGCACGGCGCGTGGCCGACACGATCCAACCCTCCGAACGCAGTCGCTCGGCCAAAAGCCCCGCCGTGTAGCCGAGCCCGAAAATCAGCATATGCGGCATGGACTAGCCTGCCTCCGTCGGTATCAGATATGCCGCCATCATCGTGCCCTCCGGATAAACTCTGCCCGGCCCGATTGTGCCGCCGGGCCGGGGCGATTAGAGGGCAATGATGTCCGATATGCAATCCGCCGCCGCAACTCCGTCCGTCACCCGCCGCGAGGACTATCGGCCGCCCGACTGGCTCTTGCCCGAGATCGCTCTCGATTTTCAGCTCGATCCGGTACGGACGACGGTGCGGGCGCGGCTGACGGTCGTCCGGAACGAGGCGCATGACGAACCGCTGCGGCTCGACGGCGATGGGCTGAAGCTGCTCGAAGTCTGGCATAATGGCAAACGCCTGGAAGAGGGCGACTGGCAGCTCGACAATGACCGGCTGACGATCCCGTTGGAGGGCGGTGAGGCGATCGTCGAGACGCTCGTCGAGATCGCCCCCGAAAAGAACAGCCAGCTGATGGGGCTCTACGCGTCTGGCGGGATCCTCTGCACGCAATGCGAGGCCGAGGGGTTTCGCCGGATCACCTTCTTCCCGGACAGGCCGGACGTGCTCTCGCGATACAGCGTGCGGATGGAGGCCGATCGCGATCGTTTTCCCGTCCTCCTCTCCAACGGCGAATGCATCGAAAGCGGAGACGGGGAGGACGGGCGGCATTGGGCGCGCTGGTACGATCCCTGGCCCAAGCCCTGCTATCTGTTCGCGCTGGTCGCCGGCGATCTTGCGGCCAATCGCGACAGTTTCACCACCCGTTCGGGCAAGGAAGTGGCGCTCGCCATCTGGGTGCGCGAGGCGGACCTCCCCAAGACCGGCCATGCGATGGCCGCGCTCAAGGATTCTATGGCCTGGGACGAGCGCGTCTATGGCCGCGAATATGATCTCGACCAGTTCAACATCGTGGCCGTCTCCGATTTCAATTTCGGGGCGATGGAGAACAAGTCGCTCAACATCTTCAATTCGCGTTACATCCTCGCCGATGCCGAAACCGCAACGGATGCGGATTTCGATGCGATCGCGGGTGTCGTCGCGCACGAATATTTCCACAACTGGTCGGGCAACCGGGTGACCTGCCGGGACTGGTTTCAGCTCTCGCTGAAGGAAGGTTTCACCGTCTTTCGCGACCAGCAATTCTCGGCCGATCAGGGATCGGAAGCCGTGGCGCGGATCGGCGACGTCCGGATGCTGCGCGCCGCGCAATTCCCCGAAGATGCCGGTCCGCTCGCCCATCCCGTGCGCCCGGAAAGCTATATCGAGATTTCGAACTTCTACACGGCGACGGTCTACAACAAGGGCGCCGAGCTTATTCGCATGGTGCAGGCGATCCTCGGGCCGGAAGATTTCCGCAAGGGTTCCGATCTCTATTTCGAGCGGCATGACGGCGAGGCAGCGACCTGCGAGGATTTCGTGACCGCGATGGAGGATGCGAGCGGCGCCGATCTCGGGCAGTTCCGCCTCTGGTACCGCCAGGCGGGCACGCCCAAGGTTACCGCGAGGCTGGATCATGACGCCGAAGGCGCGCGGGCGGTGCTCACCCTGTCGCAGACCGTCCCCGCCACGCCGGACCAGGCGGAGAAGCGGCCGATGGCGATCCCGCTCAAGACCGCGCTGCTCGGGGAGAAGAGCGGCCGGCCGATCGTTCCGGAACGGCTGGTGATGCTTGAGGAAGAGAGCCAGGAGATCGTGTTCGACGGACTGACCGAGCGTCCGGTTCTGTCGATCAACCGCCATTTCACCGCGCCGGTGACCGTCGAGAGCAACAAGGACCCGAAAACGCTCGCCTTTCTTTCGGCGCATGACGACGATCCCTTCGCCCGCTACGAGGCGATGCAGCAGCTGATGGTCGAAACCATCATCGACGCCGTATCGGGGCGGCAGACCGATCACGCGCCGGTCATCGAGGCGGTGCGCCGGACGCTGGCGGACGGCGATCTCGACAAGGCCTTTATCGCCGAAGCCGTCATCCTTCCCAGCGAAAGCTTTGTCGGGGACCAGATGCTCGTCGTCGATCCCGAGGCGATCCACAAGGCGCGCGAGG
Organism: Parasphingopyxis algicola; assembly: GCF_013378075.1. Taxonomy (GTDB): domain Bacteria; phylum Pseudomonadota; class Alphaproteobacteria; order Sphingomonadales; family Sphingomonadaceae; genus Parasphingopyxis; species Parasphingopyxis algicola. Next base: position 2,764,400 of record NZ_CP051131.1, read on the forward strand.
CGCTGCGTGGCGATCTCGCGCGCTCGCTGGCCGAAGATTGGCGCGCCGCCTATGCGGCATCGAGCGGCAATGCCTATGAATACAGCCCGGCGGCGAAGGGCCTGCGCCGGCTGCGCGCGGTGGCGCTCGGCTATATCGCGGCGGACGGGGCGGACGATGCGCCAGGGCTCGCGGTACGCCAGTTCGAGGGTGCCGACAATATGACGGACCGGCAGGCTGCGCTCGGCGTGCTCGCCAATAGCGACTGGCCCGAACGGATCGCCGCGCTCGACGATTTCTATGCGCGCTATCGCGACGATGCGCTGGTGCTCGACAAATGGTTCATGGTGCAGGCGATGTCGATCCGCGACGATACGGTGACGGCCGTCGAGGCGCTCGCCGCGCATCCCGATTTCAGCATCGAGAATCCCAACCGGCTGCGCTCGCTGGTCGGTGCGTTCGGCGGGAACCAGCGCGCCTTTCACACGGCATCGGGCCGCGGCTATCGCTTCCTCGCCGATTTCATCCTCAAGGCCGACGCCATCAACCCGCAAACCGCCGCGCGCCTGTTGCCGCCGTTGGGCAAGTGGCGGCGGTTCGACGAGCAGCGCGGCGCGATGATGCGGGCAGAGCTCGAGCGGATATTGGCGGCGCCAGACCTTTCCAAGGATGTCTTCGAACAGGCCTCGAAGAGCCTCGGCTAGCTAGCCGGCGACCCAGTCGGAAAATTCGATCGCCATGCGGTTGGCGGCGCGGTTGAGCGCCTGTGCCACGCTCTGCGCGTCCTGCGAGAAAACCTGCTCGCGCTGCTCGAATCGCCGCGTCCGCACCCCGTCCGGCCCGCTGATCGTCGCGTCGTAGACGATCAGCGTCTCGTTGGTCCGCGCGTCCAATCCGAACTCATGCAGCTGGCCGCGAACGATCGTTCCCGGATCCTCCGAATAGGTCGCCGGATCCAGCACGACCCGGCCGGAACGGGCGGCAACGACTTCGCTGAGCAGCGCGCGGAACAGCTCGTTCGGCGTGTCGACCCAGAGCGCGTTGGTCAGATAGGCGATCGTCGTCTCGCCGGTCTGGACGGGTAGCCGGTTGGTGATCAGTTTCTGGGGCACTTCGGGCCGCGCGATCGTGAGCGCCTGGCCCATGGATGCGGTACGGCTCGATCCGCTTTCGATCTGCTGGTCGGGGCTCAGCGCCATGAGGAAGGGCGGCGGTTCCGAGCCGAAGCTGATGCAGCCGGTCAGCGCTGCGAGCGCGATCAACGGAAAGAGGCGTTTCATCATCGGCTCCTATTGCGGCTCATAGTCGGGCAAGCGCTCGGTGCCGATCAGCGATCCGGCACCTTCGCGATTGATGCGTTGCGAAATCGCCGTCAGCGATTCGGACATTTCTCCAAGATCGCGGACCAGCTGGCCGATTTCGGGGACGGTTTGCTGCGAAAAGGCATTGAGGCCTGGCTCGGCGGCGGTAATGGTGCGGTCGAGCGACTCCATGCTCGATTCTGCGGAGGCGACCGCGGAGCGCAGGTCGCGCATCAGCGCCTGGCCTTCGGTGCCGAGCAGATTGTCGGTCGTATCGGCGAGCTCGCCGATCTCGGTGACCGCGACCCCGACCTGGCGGATGGCGACCCGGGTCTCGGCGAGGGTCGCGGCTATCTCCGGCCCGCGTGCGGCGAGTTCGGAGGTCAGGCGCTCGGTATTTTCTAGGATCGCGGCGATCGAATTCTGGTTGCGGTCGCCGAGCAGTTCGGTAAGCCGTTCGGTCAGCGTCGTCAGGCGTTCGAGCAGGCGCGGTGCGCTGTTGAGCAGCTCCCCGAAGGCGCCGGGGCGGGTCGGAATGACCGGCACGCCGCCCGGCCCCGGTTCGTCGATCGGCTCGGCGCCCTGAACGCCGCCGTCGAGCGATATCTGCGACACGCCGGTAAAGCCGATGCCCTGGATCGTTGCTGTCGTGCCTTCCAGCACGGGCACATCGCCATTGATCCGGATGCGGACGCGGACGAATTCCGGATTGTCGGGAACCAGCGCGATTTCCTCGATCTGGCCGACCGGGACGCCGGAATAGGTCACCCCCGATCCGCGCGCCAGCCCGTCCACGGACTGGGCGAAATAGATATCATAGGCGCTGTCGCTGCTGTCTCCGAGGCGGGCAAGCCAGACGGTGAAGAGGATCAGCCCCGCGACAAGCAGCAGCACGACGCTGCCCACGAGAATCTGGTTCGATCGGTTTTCCATCCGTCCCTCCCGGCCCTAGTCCTTCGCCGCCAGTGCGGCGCGGCCACGCGGCCCGTTGAAATATTCCTGTATCCATGGGTGATCGAGAGCAAGCAATTCTTCGATCGTCCCCGAGGCGATGACCTGGCGGTCGGCGAGCACGGCGACGCGGTCGCAGATCGTGTGCAGCGTATCGAGATCATGGGTGATCAGGAATATCGTCAGCCCCAACGCTTCCTTGAGCTCGAGAATGAGCGCGTCGAATGCCGCGGCGCCGATCGGGTCGAGGCCGGCCGTCGGTTCGTCGAGAAACAGCAGCAGCGGATCGAGCGCGAGGGCCCGTGCGAGTGCGGCGCGCTTGCGCATCCCGCCCGACAGTTCGGACGGGTATTTCGGGGCATCTTCCGCCTTGAGCCCGCTCATCATGATCTTGAAAGTCGCGATTTCGCAGAGCAGGCCTTCGTCGATATTCTTGTAGAATTCGCGCAGCGGCACCTGGACGTTTTCGGCCACGGTCAGGGTCGAAAAGAGCGCACCGTTCTGAAAAAGCACGCCCCAGCGTCGCCTGAGATCGAGATTTTCCTCGGCGGTTGCGCAATCCATGCGCTCGCCGAATACGCTGATCTCGCCCGTATCGGGCTCCTGCAGGCCGATGATCGCGCGCAGCAGGACGGATTTTCCCGTACCCGAGCCGCCGACCACCCCGAGGATCTCGCCGGGAAAGACGTCGATATCGAGATGTTCGTGCACGACATTGTCGCCAAAACTGTTGCGCAGCCCGCGCACGGAGACGATCGGTTCCTCGCTCATCCCCAGCCCACCTCTGTGAAGAAGACCGCGAAAAAGGCGTCGAGTACGATGACGAGGAAGATCGCCTGGACGACGGCGGTCGTCGTGCGATGGCCGACTTCCTCGTTATTGCCGCGCACCTGCATGCCCTGATAGCAGCCGGCAAGGCCGATGATCATGCCGAATACCGGCGCCTTGATCAGCCCGACCCAGAGATCGGTCATCGGGACGACCTCGCGCAGGCGCAATATGAAGGTTTCGGGCGGAATACCGAGGCTGACCCAGCATAAAAGGCCGCCGCCGACGATCATCAGAAAGGTCGAGTAGAAGCCGAGGAACGGCATGAGCAGGGTCGTCGCCAGCACGCGCGGCAGGACGAGCGCCTCCATGGGCGGGACGCCGATCGTCCGCATCGCGTCGACTTCCTCGGCGAGTTTCATCGATCCCAGCTGTGCGGCAAAGGCGCTGCCCGAGCGGCCGGCGACCATGATGGCCGTCATCAGGACGCCGAGTTCGCGTGTCGTGATCCGGCCGATAAGGTTGATCGTGAAGATCTCCGCGCCGAACTGGCGCAACTGCACCGCGCCCTGCTGGGCGATGACGATGCCGATCAGGAAACTCATCAGGCCGATGATGCCGAGGGCCGAAACGCCGACCGTTTCGAAGCGCTGGACGACGGCGTTGAAGCGCAGCCGACGCGGGTCGCGGATGACGCTGCCCGTCGCGATCAGCAGCGCGCCGAAAAAGGCGAGCAGGCCCTTGAGACCGGACAGCGCCTCGAGCGTCGACGCGCCGACCCGTGCGAGGATCTGGTGGAAGCGCCCTTCCTCTTCGTCATAGGTCTTCGCCGGATCGTCGGCGATCGCGACCTGGCGGAGCAGGCGCTGGGCATGATCGCTCGCGCCGACAATCTCCGCACCGTTGTCGCGGGACAGTTTGTGGACGATCCATGCGCCGACCGTATCGACGCGCTCGACGGCCGATATGTCGATCTTGGCCGGATTGCCGTGCAATTCCGTGATCCGGGCCGGTACGTCGCCAAGCCGCGCGATGGTCAGCCGCCCGGAAAAGCGGACGATGCGCTCGCCCCCCTCTTCCAGTTCGGCAAAATCGGCCTCGACACTCATCGGGCTGTCTTGTGCGGATAAAATCGGCGCTCGGCAAGGCGATGCTTCATGCTATTGAGCCGCTCCATGACAAAAATCGCGCTTTACGATCTCGACAAGACGATCACCAAGCGGCCGACCTATATGTCCTTCCTGCTTCACGCAGCGTGGCGGCATGAACGGTGGCGGCTGGTATTCCTGCCCGGTCTGCTGTTTCTCTTCGCCGGTTATCTGGTCCGCGCGCTCGACCGCGGGGGCCTCAAGGAGCGGATGCACGATATGCTGCTCGGTTCCCCTGTGGACGCGGAGAAGATGGCCGCGATCGCCGAAAGCTTCGCCGAGGAGACCCTGCGCGACAATGTCCATCCCCAAGCCCTGGCCCGGATCGCGAAGGAAAAGGCGGCCGGCCACCGGCTGGTGCTCGCAACCGCATCCTACGCCTTCTACGTCGAACCACTGGCCCGCCGGCTCGGTTTCGACGATCTGATCGGTACGCGCGTCAAGCGTGACGCGGACGGCGCGATTCTCGCCGAGATCGATGGCGAGAATTGCTATGGCGTGTCGAAGTTGAGGCGCGTCATGGCCTGGGCCGAGGAACAGGGGCTGGATCGTGCGGACGCCGCCGTCCGCTTCTATTCGGACAGCCCGACCGACCTGCCGGTCTTCGACTGGTCGGACGAACCGGTCGCCACCAATCCGACGAACAAGCTACGGCAGATCGCGGAGAAACGCGGTTGGCGGGTTATCGCCTGGGGTTAGAGCTTTGTTGGTCAGAATTTCGCTAGCGCGAAATCGCCGCACCGGCCCGCACCCCCTCCCGGCCTCCCAATGAGTGTACCCTGTGGGAGGCCGGGAGGGGGTGCGGGCCGGTGCGGCGCCTGAGGCGAAGCCGAAGGTCTGACAAAAGAATCCCGGTGCCGCGCTCGACCGCAAGGTCGAGTCTGACAAAAAGACTCCTCCCTAAACCGCCGCCAGCGCCTGGGTGAAATCGGCGATCAGATCGTCGGCATCCTCGACGCCGATCGACACCCGCACCAGATTGTCGGTGATGCCGAGCGCGGCCTTGCGTTCGTCGGGCACCGAGAGATGCGTCATCGCCGCAGGATGGCTGGCCAGCGTCTCCGTGCCGCCGAGGCTGACCGCGAGCTTGGCGATCTTCAGCGCGTCGAGGAAGCGGAAGCTTTCCTCTTCGCCGCCCTTGATAAACACCGAAAAGGTCGATCCCGCGCCCGAACAGTGCCGGTCGTAAATATCGCGCTGGCTCGACCCTTCTTCGAGGAAACCGAGATAGCCGAGCCCCTCGACCTTGGGATGATCGCGCAGAAAGGCGCAGACCTTTTCGGCATTTTCGCCGGCCCGCGTCATCCGCAGTTCGACGGTTTCGAGGCTGCGCAGCAGCATCCAGGCCGTGTTGGGGTCGGTGATCGTGCCGATCGTGTTGCGCATCGCGCGGATCGGATCGAGATGCGCCTTGGAACCGAGCACGCCGCCCGCCACGAGATCGCTATGCCCGCCGACATATTTGGTGAGGCTGTAGATCGAGATATCGGCGCCATGGCGGAGCGGCTGCTGCCACAGCGGCCCGAGGAACGTGTTGTCCATCGCGATCGGCGGGCCGTCCTCGCCGAACGCTGCATCGCGGGCCTCTTTCACCATCTCGATATCGACGAGCGCGTTGGTCGGGTTGGCCGGGCTTTCGAGATAGATGATCGCGACCTTGCCCGATCCGGTCGTCATGCCCTTCGCTTTTTCGAGCAGCGCATCGACCTCCTCGCGGCTCGCGCCGGCGGGAAAATCGAGGAATGTCACGCCGAAGCGGCCGAGCACGCGGTTGATCAGCGTTTCGGTCGCCGCGTAGAGCGGACCGGAATGGACGACGACATCGCCCTGATGGACATTGGCGAGCAGCACCGTCGCGATCGCCGACATGCCGCTCGAAAAGACGAGCGCCTCTTCGGCTTCTTCCCAGACCGAGAGCCGGTCTTCGCAGATTTCCTGGTTCGGGCCGTTGAAGCGCGAATAGACGAGGCCCTCGGCGCCGCCCGGGCGCTTGCCCGTAATGCCCTCGAAATGGCGCTTGCCGGCGGCCGCATTCTCGAAGGCGAAGGTCGAGGTCAGGAAGATCGGCGGCTTTAGCGATCCTTCGGAAAGGACCGGGTCATAGCCATGGCCCATCATCAGGGTCGCGGGTTTGAGCTTGCGGTTGCCGATCTTCTCGATCTCGGGCTTCGGCTTGCGGCGCGGCGTCGTGCCGGTGAGATCGGCCTGGGTCGGGGCGGAACTGTCGCCGGATTGTTCGGGGGTGTCAGCCATCTTGTGGCTCCTTCCTGTTTACGCTCCTAGGAAGGCAGGAGCTCGATAGGGACGGCGGGGGCCAGGGCTTCTACCTCCAAGAAGCGCGTCTCCCTCAACCGGCCAGAGCCGCGACGCCCCATGTCAGCAGGACGATCATCGGTATGCCGCAAATATCCAACAGGAACCCGGATTTCAACATGCTGGGCAGGGCGATGTGATTGGAGGCCCAGGCGATGGCGTTGGGGCCCGTGCCCGAAGGCAGCATGAAGCCCCAGCTCGCGGCCAGCGCGGCCGGCATGGCGAGCAGCATCGGGTCCGCTCCCGTCGCTACGATCAACGCCGCGATCACCGGCATGATCCCGCTCGCTGTCGCCACATTGGACGCAAATTCCGTGACCAGCACGACCAGCGCGGTCACGGCGAGCGCGATCACGATAAGCGGCACTGTCTGAAGCGGCTGCAGTGCCTCGCCGAGCCAGATGCCGAGTCCGGATTCTATGATCCCCGAGGCCAGGGCGAGACCGCCGCCGAACAGCATGATCACGCCCCAGGGCGCGCGATTGGCCTCGGGCCAGTTGAGCATCGGCCGGCCGCTTCCGTCGGGCAGCACGAACAGCGCGAGCCCGCCGATGATCGCGATGGTGCCGTCGTGAATAGCGCCGTCCGGCAGGAATCCCTTGATAAAGGGCAGGGCGATCCAGCCCGCGACGACCAGCGCGATCACGGGCACGAGACGCTTCTCCGCGCCCGACCATTCGCCGGGATTGCCGATGGCGGTCTGCGCGGCGCCGATATCGAAGGCGGTTCGCGTCACGCGCTGCATCCGGATCAGGATGAAGAGACACAGGGGTATGCCCGCCGCGACGATCGGCAGCCCGTACATCGCCCAGGTCAGGAAATTGATATCGGTCCCGATCGTACGGTTGATGAGGCCGGCGGCGATGGCGTTGGTCGGCGATCCGACCAGCGTCCCCAGTCCGCCGATCGAAGCGGAAAAGGCGATGCCCATCAGCAGCGCACCGGCAAACCCCTTGGTCTCGCCTTCCGCCACGCCGCCTGCCGCCAGCACTGCGATCGCGATGGGCACCATTATCAACGTTGTGGACGTGTTGGAGACGATCATCGAGAGGATCGCGGTCGCCGCCATGAACGCGAAGAGCAGGCCCCAGGCGGTCGTCCCGGCGCGGCCGATGATGGCGAGCGCAAGCCTTCGGTGGAGCCCGGTCCGTTCGATGGCCAGCGCCAGAAACGCGCCGCCGAGAATCAGGAACAGGATCGGCGAATAATAGGCGCCTGCCACCTCGCCGGTCGTCATCACGCCCATGAAGGGGAGCAATACGAAGGGCAGCAGCGCGGTGGCCGTGAGCGGCAGCGCCTCGGTCATCCACCAGCTCGCCATCAGGCCGACAAGCGCGGCGACGCGCCAGGCTTCGATCGGCATGCCTTCGGGAGCAGGAAGGGCCAACAGGATAATGAACAGGGCGAGGCCGCCGAAGAAACCGTATTGCTTGGCGGTCACATTGTTTCCCCGTCATTCCCGCGAAAGCGGGAAACCCGCTTATCTTCCTTCCGTAAACGAAGCACGGGCCAGCTGACTAGTAAAGGCAGCGGGATTCCCGCTTTCGCGGGAATGACGGGTCTCTTCAAAGCGCGATTACCGACAGTTGCCGGCCGTAATCGGGTTCGTCCCGATGGGTTGCGCGGCGATAGCTGAAGAAACGGTCTTCATTCACATAGGTGTCGAGGCCCAGCGTCTCGACGGTGTCGACGCTCGAAAAGGCGAGCCAGGCGGCGACATAGGCTTCGAGATCGAAATAATGGTGTCCGGGCGCGCCGTCGCGGAAATATTGCTCATTCTCCGGCTCGATCGCCTCGAACCGTTTGCGGAAATCGTCGTCCACCTCATAGGAGCCGCGCCCGATGCACGGGCCGATGGCGGCGGCGATCCGGCTGCGTTCGGCGCCCAGCTCCTCCATCGCCTCGACGACAGACTTGGCGACGCCCGTCATCGCCCCCTTCCATCCGGCATGCGCGGCGCCGATGACTCCGGCTTCCCGGTCGGCGAGCAGGATCGGCGCGCAATCGGCGGTCAGGATGCCGAGCGCGAGGCCGGGCCGGTCGGTGACCATCGCATCGGCTTCGGGCCGATCGTCGTCGGGAAAGCCGTGGGTGACGCGGATCGCATCGGGCGAATGCACCTGATGCAGAGTTACGAGCGTCGAATCCGGCGCCACCGCCTCGACAGCGCGGCGCCGGTTGATATCGACATCGGCTTTGACGTCGTCCGAACCGAGGCCGACATTCAGGCTTTCGAAAAGCCCGGTCGATACGCCGCCGGTCCGGCCCAGAAAGCCGTGCGCGACCCCGTTCAGGGCGTCGGCGCGGACGATATCGATTTTTGCGGCCATGCGTCTCCTGCCCGCTGTTGCCGGGCCGGTCTTCTTAACGGCGTTCGCCGATGTTGCAATGCGGCATTCAGAACGCGGCGGGCGGGGGCCAGTCCGGTGCGACCAGCGCCATGGCCTTGAAGAGGTCGCCCATCTCGTCCGCCTTGGTCAGCCGGTCGCGCGCGGCAATCAGCTCGGCCTGGCGATGGGGGGCGGCCTTGGCGAGCGCAGCCGTGCGCGCGCCGATGCCCAGCGATTCGAGCCAGTCGCCCTGGCCGATCGGACCGTAAACGGCCAGTCCTGTATTGCGCCCGATACGCTCGATTACGCTGAAATTGACGTGTGCGGTCAGGTCGCGCTCACCCGGTTCGGCGAAGATGTCGACATGGTCGTGGTGCGATACGGCCTGCAGCGTATCGCCGGTCGCGAGCCCCTCATAACCGTAATCGATGATCAGCGCGGCACCGCCCTGTTCGGCGATCCGCTTGGCCAGCGCGCGGCCCGTGCTTTCGACAGCCGGCGAGGTTTCGATGACGCTCCCCGGCGGGGCGTCGCGGAGCGGTTCGGGGACCAGCGTGTCGAGCGGCGGGCCCCAGGTTATCGGAACGAAAGCGCCGTCGCGATGATCGACCATGATCTCGTGCCAGCCATCGGGGCTGTGCCGTATCTGCCGGATCGGGAGCGCGTCGAAAAATTCGTTGGCGACGACGAACAGCGGGCCGCAATCGGGCAGGGTGTCAAGATCGTCGTGCCAGCGCGCGGTCGACAGCCGGCTGGCCTGGTTGGCGCGTAGCACGGGGCTGGTTTCGACGAGATGGATCGGCGGCTCGAAGCGCACGGCCCGCATCGCCCTGAGCGCGTCCTCGGCGAGCGTGCCCCGGCCCGGGCCGAGCTCGACATAATGCGCATTGGCGGGCGCGCCGGCCCGCGACCAGAGATCTGCCAGCCAGAGCCCGGTGAGTTCGCCGAACATCTGGCTGATCTCGGGCGCGGTGATGAAGTCGCCCTCGACGCCGAACGGATCGCGGCTGGCGTAATAATCGGCGTTGGCCTCGGCCATGAACCGGGCGAGCGAGATCGGGCCGGTTGCCGCGATCAGCCCGGCCAGGCGTTCGGCCAGGGTCTTTGCCTCAGCTGGCGGCATCCGAGGCCGGCGGAACCGGTTTGACGCCTCCGGCTCGCCCCTTTGCCGTCGCGATCAGCCAGATGCCGCCGATCAGCATCGGGATCGTCAGCCATTGGCCCATCGACATGCCGAGGCTGAGCAGGCCGAGATGATCGTCGGGCTGGCGGAAGAATTCGACGACGAAGCGCGACAGGCCGTAGCCGACGAGGAAGGTGCCGACGAGCTTGCCCGGCTGGTGACGCGCATCGGTCTTCCAGAAGAGGAACCAGAGGACGAAGAAGAGCAGAATGCCCTCCAGACCAGCCTCGTAGAGCTGGCTCGGATGGCGCGGCTGTTCGTCGGCGCGGGGGAAGACGATCGCCCAGGGCACATCGCCGGGCCGGCCCCATAGCTCGCCATTCACGAAATTGGCGAGGCGGCCGAAAAGCAGGCCGAACGGAATCGTGCAGGCCACGTAGTCATGGATGCGCAGCCAGTTGAGCTTGTTGCGCCACGCCATGAAGAGGATAGCGATGCTGACTCCGATCACCCCGCCATGGAAGGACATGCCGCCGTCCCATACGCGGATGATATCGCCCGGATCGGCCAGATATTCGGCCGGTTTGTAAAAGAGCACATAGCCGAGCCGCCCGCCGATCAGGATACCGAGCGTCGCGTAGAAGACGAGGTCGTCGGCATGGCGCCGGGCCATCGGTGCGCCTGGCTGGGCGATGAGCTTCAAGAGATACCACCAGCCGATAACGATGCCGGCGATATAGGCGAGGCTGTACCAGCGCAGCTGGAAAAAGCCGAGATCGACCGCAATCGGCGAAAGTCCGAGATTTTCGAACCGCAGATAGTCACCGCTAGCCGCAAATATCGTCGCCAGAACGTCCAAGACTTTCCCCTTCGCTTTTTTGCCCTCATAATGGTGGCGAACGAAAACGGAAAGCGCCGTGACCGATGTCGGCGCAGGAGAGAGCGACATGGCTACCCAGGCCCCCGAACAGGAAACCACGGGCAAGTCCTTCACCCGGATGCAGGACGGCAAGCCCGAGCATTGGATGGTGATCGCGAAAGAGCATCAGGAGCATTACAAGACAGATGCGCCCAAACGCATCCTGAAGCATCTCGAGGATCTCGGCGAGCTGACATTGGGCTTCGGGTGCGACCAGCTCCAGCATTCGCTGATGACGGCGACGCTCGCCCGGCGTTCGGGCGCCAGCGACGAGGAAGTCGTCGCCGCGCTCTGCCACGATATCGGCAAGACCATGTCCGTGCCCAATCACGGCGCGATCGCGGCGGAAATCCTGAAACCCTATGTCAGCGACGACCTGTATAACGTCATCAAATATCACCAGGATTTCCAGGGTGCCTATTATTACAACTATCTCGGCAGATCGACGACGATGCGCGAGGATCACAAGGACGAGAGCTGGTATCCGCTCGCCTGCAAGCTGGTGGACGAATGGGATGCGCCGGCCTTCGATCCGGATTTCGAGGTCGACAGCCTGGAGAGTTTCGAACCGGAAATCATGCGGGTCTTCGGCCAGCCGAAGATGATGTAGCCGCGATGCGGGGAAAACCGGTCGAAAGCCGCTGATATCGCGTCCGACGCCCAATCCGCCGGAGCGATCGAGCCCGTGCCCGGCCTCGGGGTCGGCGGCGCATTGGACAGGCCCGGTTTCGCTTGGGCGGTCTTCGAATGGGCGCGCAATCCCTATTACATCCTGATCGTCATCTACATCTTCGCACCCTATTTCGCGCGCGATATCGTCGGTGCGGATATATTGGCGAGCGGCGAGCTGGCCGGAATGGACGCGGAAACCGCGCGCCAGACGGCCAATGCGCTGGGCCAGGCGGCCATCGCTTCGGTCACCAAATGGGCGGGGCTCGTCGCCGCGCTGACGGCCCCGTTTCTGGGCGCGGCGCTCGATCGCGGCGGCCGGCGCAAACCTATTCTCGCCGTGATGCTCGGCACGATCGCGGTCATGTCGTGGATGCTCTGGTACGCCGTTCCGGGGGAGGAGGGGCTCCCGACCGGCATGGTGATGATCATCCTCGTCATCGCCTATGTCTCCTATACCTATTCGGAAGTGACACATAACTCGATGCTGACGGCGGCCGGCCGGCCCGAATCCCTGTCGATGATCAGCGGGCTGGGCCTCGGTCTCGGCAATCTCGCCGCGACGTTCATGTTGATTGCGCTGGTCGGCCTGTTCGCCTTGCCGGGTGCCATCGGCTGGCCGTTTTCCGAACCCCAGCTCGGCGTGGATCTGGCGCGCTACGAGCATATGCGTCTCGCCGGGCCGATTTGCGCGGTCTGGCTGGCCCTGTTCTCGATCCATTTCTTCCTGTTCGCCAAGGACCCGGGCGTGAAGGGTGCGAGCTGGACGATGGCGACGGTCGACGGCGCGAAGATCGTGATCCGGACGGTGCGCGAGGCGACCCGCTATGCCGAGCTGTTCAAATTCCTGATCGCGCGGATGCTCTATGCCGATGCGATGGCGGCGCTGCTCGCGCTCGGTGCGGTTTACGTCTCGCTGTTCCTCGGCTGGGGTTTCCTCGAAATGACGGCCTATGCGATCTACGCCTCGGCCTGGGCGTTCCTGGGCGGGATCATCGGCGGCTGGCTCGATCGCCGGGTCGGCGTGAAGATGGCACTGATCCTCGAAATTCTCGGCATGGTGGCGGTTCTCGCGCTGCAGCTCTCGATTACCAACGAAACGCTGTTCTACGGCCTGATCGACAATGTCCGGGTCTGGGAAGGCCTGATATTCCAGGACTTGTCCGATCTCGTCTATCTCGGTCTGGCGGCGGTATTGGCGATCACGGCGACCGCCAGTATTTCCTCGAGCCGTACCATGCTCGTCACGCTTGCGCCGCCGGGGCGCAGCGGCGAGTTTTTCGGTCTCTACGCGATCGCCGGCACGGTCACCGTCTGGCTCGGCCCGCTGCTCGTCCAGGTCTTCACGACCGCGTTCAACAGCCAGCGGATCGGCATGGCCTCGATCGCCATCCTGTTTGCGATCGGCCTCGTCGTTCTCGGCTTCGTGAAGGTCGAGGAAAGCGGGAGCCGATAGCCGCAGCGTCCGTCATCACCGCCTGTCCCCGGGGGCGTCTAGCGTCATCCCTCGCCACATATTACAGAGCCAGCCATGTCAAAAGCGTCCCGCCTCGGTATTACCCGCCGCCGCGTCCTGATCGGCGGGGGAATCGGCGCGGGACTGGTTGTCGCCTGGGGCGTCTGGCCGCGACATTATGTCCACAATCTCGTCGCCGGCGAGGGCGAGACGGTCTTCAACGCCTTCCTGAAGATCGGCGAGGATGGGCATGTCAGCGTCATCGTGCCGCAGGCCGAGATGGGACAGGGCGTCTGGACGGCGTTGCCGCAGGCGCTGGCCGACGAGCTGGGCGCCGACTGGCGGACAATCGGGGTGGAGACCGCGCCGATCAATCCGCTCTACGCCAATGACTTCCTCGTGGCGGGCGAATCCGACGGCGCGATGCCGTCCTTTCTCGGGTCGATAGGCCGTTGGGCGACGCGCGAATATGCGGTGCGCAACGCGCTGATGATCACTGGCGGATCGACCTCGATCCGCGGTTTCGAGGACCGGTTTCGCGGGGCGGGCGCCGCGGCGCGCGCGGTGCTCTGCAAGGCGGCGGCGGCGCGCTGGGATGCCGATTGGCAGGCCTGCGATACGGCCCACGGTTTCGTCGTGCTGGGCGAGCGCCGCCTGCGCTTCGGCGAGCTGGCGGCCGCGGCTGCGGACTATGCGCCGCCCGATACGCTGACATTGCGCAATCCCGCCGGGCGGCCGATTACCGGCCAGTCCATGCCGCGGATCGACCTGCCCTCCAAGGTGGACGGTTCGGCGCGCTATGCCGGCGATGTGCGGCTGCCCGAGATGGTCTTTGCCGCGGCGCGCCAGGCGCCCTCGGGCCGGCACCGGCTGGCCGGTGTCAACCGCGACGCGGCGAACAATGTGTTCGGGGTGACGGCAATCTTCGAAAATCCCCGCTTCGCCGCCTGTGTCGCGACCAACTGGTGGGCCGCCAATCGCGGCGTTGAAGCGCTGGCCCCCGAATGGGAGAGCGAGGCCGAAACCGTCGTCGACGATGCCAGTATCAGCCAAGCCTTGCAGGACGCGCTGGATGGCGATGGTGGGCGCCGGTTCGTCTATGAGGGCGATCTCGACGCCGCCTTCGGCGCATCCGGGGCGCATCGCGCGACCTATGATGTGGGTCTCGCCCCGCATGCCGCGATCGAACCGCTGACCGCAACCGCGCGGACCCGGGGCGACCGGCTCGAAATCTGGGCACCGACCCAGGCCCCGGGCCTGATGCGCGCCGCCGTGGCCGACGCTATCGGCTATTCGGAAAGCCAGGTGACGATCTACCCGATGCTTTTGGGTGGCGCGTTCGGCCGGAAGATCGAGCATGACGCCGCCGTGCAGGTCGCGATTATCGCACGCCGGATGAACCGCCCGGTCCAGCTTACTTGGTCGCGTGAAGAGGAAACGCGCAGCGACTATTATCGGCCCGCGGCGCGCGGCCGCCTGACCGGCAAGCTTGCGCCGGACGGCACGATCGCCGCCTGGCACAGCCGGATCGCCGTGCCCTCGACCAACAATCAGCTGTTCCAGCGGATCATGCCGAGCATCTTTTTCGGCGATGTCGACGATCCTGACCCCGGCGCCGTCGAGGGCGCGCGGCCGGCCTATGCGATCCCTAATCTCGCCGTCGAGCACATGCCTGCCGATATCGGCGTCGAAACTGGTATCTGGCGCTCGGTCGGCCATAGCTACACGGCCTTTTTCACCGAATGCTTCGTCGACGAACTCGCCGCAGCGGCGGGTGTCGAGCCGCTTTCCTTCCGCATCGCGATGCTGGGGCGGGAGCCCAGGCTCGCCCGCTGCCTGACGACGGCGGCGACGCTCGGCGGCTGGGATGGCGGCGAGCAGGGCGGCGGCATGGGGCTCGCCGCGCACAGCTGTTTCGGCAGCCATGTCGCGCTGGTCCTCCGCCTCCATATCGGCGACGATCAGCGGCCGGTGATCGACCGGATCGCCGCGGCCGTCGATTGCGGCCGCATCATCAACCCCGAGATCGTCCGCCAGCAGATCGAGGGCGGTATCGTGTTCGGCATGTCGCAGGCCTTGGGCCGGGCGATCGGCTATGCCGACGACGAACCGACGGCCACCAATTTCCATGAACTCGGCCTACCGATCCTTGCCGATACTCCCGTGATCGAGATCGACCTCATAGAGAGCAGCGAGGAACCCGGCGGGGTCGGCGAGATCGCCGTGCCGCCGGTCGCTCCGGCGATCGGCAATGCGATTTTTGCCGCGACAGGCCAGCGCCTCCGCTCTATTCCGTTTGTCGTAGGCGGAGTTGCATGACCGAAAAACCCGATTTTCATCCGGATACGCCTGCGCCCAAAATCGGTGTTCTGCTGGTCAATCTCGGCACGCCCGACGAACCCACGGTGCCCGCCGTGCGGCGTTACCTGGCCGAGTTTCTGTCCGACAAGCGGGTCATCGAGATTCCGGACATCATCTGGAAGCCGATATTGTATGGCCTCGTGCTCAGCACCCGGCCGCGCCGATCGGCGGCCGCCTATGCCAAGGTCTGGATGGAGGAGGGCTCGCCGCTCGCCGTGTACACGAAGCGCCAGGTTGCCGGTTTGCAGCAGCGGTTCGGCGATGCAGTGCATGTCAGCCATGCGATGCGCTATGGCCGGCCGGGCATCGGTTTCCGGCTCGAAGAGATGAAGGCGCTGGGTTGCGAGCGGATATTGTTCGCGCCGCTCTATCCGCAATATTGCGGTGCGACGACCGCCACGGCGGTCGACGAGGCGGGCTCCGAAATCGCCGATATGCGCTGGCAGCCGACGCTCCGGACCTTGCCGCCCTATCATGACGATTCCGCCTATATCGACGCACTGGCAGCCTCCATTCGCAACGGGCTCGCTGGGCTCGATTTCGAGCCCGAAGCATTGATCGCCAGCTTCCACGGCATGCCGCGACGGACTCTGGAACTGGGCGATCCCTATCATTGCCAGTGCCAGAAGACCTCCCGTCTCCTGAGCGAGAAGTTGAACCGCCCGCTGTTTACGTCGTTCCAGTCGCGGTTCGGAAACGCCAAATGGCTCGAGCCGGCGACAGCCGACTTGCTCGAGGCATTGCCGGCCAAGGACATCCGGAAGGTTGCGATCTTCGCGCCGGGCTTCTCGGTCGATTGCCTCGAAACGCTCGAGGAACTGGCGATGGAAGGACGCGACCAGTTCACCGAGGCCGGCGGCACCGATTTCGCCTATATTCCCTGCCTGAATGCGAGCGACGAGGGCATGGCGATGCTCGAAACGATCGTGCGGCGCGAGCTATCGGGCTGGATCGGCTGATTTCCGTTCGCGGAACTTGCGCGCCCATCGGCGCGTACCTAGACACAACGCAAACACAAGAACTGGAGAGATGGTGCCATGGAGCGAGTTGCGATTGTGACCGGCGGAACGCGGGGAATCGGCGAGGCGATCAGTATCGCCCTGAAGGACCGGGGAATGACCGTCGTCGCCAATTATGGCGGCAATGACGAAAAGGCGAAGGCGTTCACAGACCGAACGGGGATCGCGGCCCGCAAATGGGATGTCGGCGATTTCGAGGCCTGTCAGGAGGGTTGCGCGAAAGTGGTCGAGGAAGTGGGTCCTGTCGACGTGCTCGTCAACAATGCCGGTATCACGCGCGACGGGACGCTCGCAAAAATGAGCTTCGACGACTGGAACGAGGTGATGCGCGTCAATCTCGGCGGCTGCTTCAACATGGCCAAGGCCTGTTTTCCGGGCATGCGCGAACGCGGCTGGGGGCGGATCGTCAATATCGGATCGATCAACGGGCAGGGCGGCCAGTACGGACAGGTCAATTATGCAGCCGCCAAGTCCGGCATCCATGGCTTCACCAAGGCGCTGGCGCAGGAAGGCGCCAAGGCCGGGGTGACCGTCAACGCACTCGCGCCGGGCTATATCGATACCGACATGGTCGCCGCCGTACCCGAGCCGGTGCTCGAGAAGATTGTCGCCAAGATTCCGGTCGGCCGCCTCGGCCAGGCGCAGGAGATCGCGCGCGGTGTCGCATTCCTCTGCTCGGAAAATGCAGGCTTCGTCACCGGATCGACGATGTCGATCAATGGCGGCCAGCACATGTATTGACGGGACGACGGAACGGTTTGGGGGGCGGCGTGGACGACCTCTATCGGCCGCCGGTCAAGCGCAGCATCACGATCGCCGGGCACCAGACGTCGATCACGCTCGAACCGCTGTTCTGGCAGGCGCTCGATCAGGCGGCGGAGCAGTCGGCGCTCCCGCTCAACGCGCTGGTCGCGCGGATCGATGCCGACCGCCTGGAAGCGGACGATCCGCCCAATCTCGCCAGCGCGATCCGAAGCTGGTTATTCGCCCGGGCGCATGGCGAAAGCGGCTGACGCCTTAACCTTCCCGACCGAGCAGGATCCGGGCCTGCGCACCGATCTGGGCGAGCATTGCTGCGCTCGGGGTCGGCGCCGTCCGCGCCCGGCCGATCAATTCGCTGAACTGCCGAACGCGGGGGCGCTGGCTGGTGAGCCAGCTCTCGACATCGGAGACCGGGTCGCCGCTCCGGTTGCGCGCCAGGAAATCGAGCCGCAGCTGTTCGAAGTCGCGGCTCAGCCCCGCGGCGAGCAGCCGTTCCCACGGGTCGCTCGTGCCGAACCGCAAGGCCGCCGCCTTGGCCCAGTCCAGTCCCAGTGCTTCGCCGAGCCGGGTATAGGCCCGGGTTACTTCGAGCTCATTGACGCCGAGCCTGGCGGCGAGCGCAGACGTGCCGACCGCACCGTCCAGTTCGTAGAGGCGCACGATCCGGGCGACGAGCGCGGGGTCGACGTCGATATCGCCGAGGCGTTCGCGCATCGCGTCGGACTGGTGCCGCGCCTCTTCCTTGAGAAGGTCGTCGGCGGCGGCGTCGAGACGCTCGATGCCGGGCGCGAGCAGTTCGGCGATCGCGTTCGGCATCGTCGTCGGGTCGCTGTTGCGGATGATGTCCGAGAGGTGGAGCCGCAGGCTCATCCGCGCGCTATCGAACAGCCGGAACCGGTCCGCCTCGCTGATCTCGGCCGTTTCGATCGCTTCCCAGAGCGTTTCGAGATCGAACAGCGTGTCGGCCGCGAAATAGGCGATGGCGACCTGGGCGAGGCCGACGCCCTCCTCCACCGCGAGCTCGAACGGCGCGATAATCCCGATGCGATTGATCACCCGATTGGCGATCTTCGTCGCGACGATCTGGCGTTTCAGCCGATGGTTTGCGATCGCGCCGGGGAATCGTTCGCGCATCGCGGTCGGAAAGGCGTGGTGGAGCAGCGGTTCGAGCGTCGGATCCTCGGGCAGGTCGGTCGCTTCGACGGCGTCCTGCAGGTTCAGTTTGCTGTGCGCGAGGAGCACGGAGAGTTCGGGGCGGGTCAGGCCGCGATTTTCCTGGCCGCGCCGTAGCAATTCTTCATTGTTCGCCAGTCCTTCGACCTCGCGGTCGATCCGGCCGTTGCTTTCGAGGATCTCGATCACGCGTACCTGACTCGGCAGCGCGTCATGCCCGTCATGTTCGGCGAGCGACAATGCGAGCGTCTGCAGCCTGTTGTCTTCGAGGACCAGGTCGGCGACCTCGTCGGTCATCGAAACGAGCAGCGCGTTGCGGTCGTCGAATTCCAGCCGGCCTTCCGCCATTTCGCGGTTGAGCGGGATCTTGATATTGACCTCATTGTCCGAACAATCGACGCCCGCGCTGTTGTCGATGAAATCGGTGTTGATACGTCCGCCATGCATGGCGAACTCGATCCGGCCCGCCTGGGTGAGCCCGAGATTGGCGCCCTCGCCGACCGCCTTGGCGCGGACATTCTTGCCGTTCACGCGCAACTTGTCGTTCGCCGGGTCGCCGACCTCGATATGCGCTTCGCTCGACGCCTTGATATAGGTACCGATACCACCGAACCAGATCAGGTCGATCTCGGCCTTGAGGATCGCCGAAATGATCTGCGACGGCCGCATCACCTCTTCGGACACGCCGAGCATTTCCCGTACCTCGGGCGACAACGGGATCTCCTTCTGGCTGCGCGAAAAGACGCCACCGCCCTTGGAAATCAGCTTTTCGTCATAATCCTCCCAGCTCGAGCGCGGGAGCTCGAACAGCCGGTTGCGCTCATCCCAGCTCGCTGCGGGATCGGGATCGGGATCGAGGAAAATATGCCGGTGGTCGAACGCCGCGACGAGCTTGATCGCTTTGGAGAGCAGCATGCCGTTGCCGAACACGTCGCCGGACATGTCGCCGCACCCGCCGACCCGGATCGGATCGGTCTGCACGTCGATCCCCATCTCGAGGAAATGGCGCTGAACCGAGATCCAGGCGCCCTTGGCGGTGATGCCCATCGCCTTGTGGTCGTAGCCGTGGCCGCCGCCGCTCGCGAACGCGTCGCCGAGCCAGAATTTGCGCTCCAGAGCGATCGCGTTGGCGACGTCGGAGAAGCTCGCCGTGCCCTTGTCCGCAGCGACGACGAAATAGGGGTCCTCGCCATCGCGGATCACGACGCGGTCGGGATGGACGACGTCGTTTTCGACGAGATTGTCGGTCACCGACAGCAGGGTCCGGATAAAGATGCGGTAGCTTTCGGTGCCTTCCGCAATCCAGGCGTCGCGATCCTCGGCGGGGTTGGGCAGCGCCTTGGGGAAAAAGCCGCCCTTTGCTCCGGTCGGGACGATCACGGCATTCTTGACGAGCTGCGCCTTCATCAGGCCGAGAATCTCGGTCCGGAAATCGTCGCGCCGGTCGGACCAGCGCAGGCCGCCGCGGGCGATCGGGCCGCCGCGCAGGTGAATGCCTTCGACGCGCGGGCTGTACACCCAGATCTCGCGCCACGGCACGGGCGCGGGAAGGCCCGGAATGGCCGAACTGTCGAGCTTGAACGCCAGCGCTTCGTTGGCGGCCGGCGAAAAGGCGTTGGTCCGCAGGCACGCATTTACGACCGCGCGGATCGCGCGTAGGATCGTGTCGTCGTCGATCGCCGCCACCTTGGTGAGCGCGCCGTCGGTCCGACTGTTGATCGCGTGAACCTCGCTGTCCCGATCACCCTCGAAATCCGGGTTGTGCAGCGTATCGAACAGCTCGACGATCGCGCGCGTGATATCGGGTTCGTCGCGCAGCGTTTCGACGACCGTGGCGAGGCCATAGCTCAAACCCGTCTGGCGCAGATAGCGGAACCAGGCGCGCAACAGCGTCACATCGCGCGGATTGAGGCCGACCGAAACGATCAGCTGGTTGAACTCGTCATTTTCGGCCCGACCCTCGAGCACGGCCGACAGCGCGCCTTCCTTGATCCCGGCGCGTTCGATAAGACCGTCCAGGTCGGGCACGTCGTCGATCTCCAGCAGGAAATCATGGATGTAGCCGAGCCGTCCGCCGTCGAGCGGGGTCGGGATTTCCTCGAGCACGCGGAACCCGAAATTCTCCAGCACCGGCACCGTGTCCGACAGCGGTATCGACGCGCCGAGGCGATAGAGTTTGAGGCGCAGCTGCGATCCGGTATCGCCCTCGAGCCGATAAAGCCGGACGCCGCGCTGATACTCGGTCAGGCCGCGCAGGCGCAGGATGTCCTTGGCGGCTTCCTCGGCGCCATATTCGCTGCGATATCCGTTTGGAAAGGCATTGGCGTAGGTCAGCGTCAACCTCGCCGCACGGGCCGAGGGTAAGCGCTCGCCAAGCTCGGCCTCGACGGCCGGCGACCAGCCGCGGACCATCTGCTCGATCTCCGCATCGAGCGCCTCGGCGTCAGGATCCTCGGCGTTCTCTCCAATATCGAGCGTGTAGCGGATAAAGGCGAGATCGCCGTCGCCCAGTTCGATCGACCAGCTCGATATCATCGAACCCGTCGCTTCCTCGAGCCGGGCGCCGATCGTCGTGCGCCGCGTGGTCGACATCTCGTCGCGCGGCATCCAGACAAAGGCGAAGAGGTGCCGCTGCATCGGCCCCTTGATCAGCAGCAGCTTCGGGCGCGGCCGGTCGGCGAGCGACATCGCGGTCAGCGCCGCCTGCTTCATCGACTCCCCGTCGAAGGCGATCAATATGTCGTGGGGCAGGCGCGACAGGGCATGTTCGAGCGCCTTGCCCGCGTGGCTGTTGGGATCGAATCCCAGATCCTTCTCCAGCGCTTCGAGCCGGCCGCGCAAGACGGGGACCTCGTCGGCCGGCGCGTTGAGCGCGACGCTGGTCCACAAGCCCGCATGGACCGACAGGCGGGCCAGCTCGCCATTCTCGCGGATCGGCACGATCGCCAGGTCGAGTGGCACCCGCCGGTGGACGGTCGCGATCCGGTCGGCCTTGGACAGCAGCGGGGCGGAGCCGCCATTCTCGAAATAGCTGAATGCTGCCTCGCGCGTGCGCTGGTTCCAGCAGGAGGGGCCGGGCGCGCGGAAGATGCCGAGTCCGGTTTCGCGATTGCCCTGCCGGTCTTCGACATAATGCCCGACCTGGGTGAAATGATGGTCGACGAACCATTCGAGCAGAGCCTTGCCTTCCCTGTCGGCAATCTTCTCGGCATCGGTCCGCATACGCTCCTGCAGCGCCGGCCAGTCCCGCACGGCGGCGCGAACGTCGAGCAAGACCTGATGGACGTCGCCGAGCAGCTCGAGACGGGTGCGGGCATCGGCCCGGTCGATTTCGAGATAGACGAAGGACTCGCGGTTCGCCGTATCGCCTTCGGCGCCCAGCTTGACGATATGGTGGTGTTCGTCGCGCGCCACCGAAACGATCGGGTGGAGCAGCCGCAGGACCGTCAGTCCGTGGGCGCCGACGGCGCCTGTAATCGAGTCCACGATGAAGGGCATGTCGTCGTTGACGATCGCCATGCGCATGAAACGGCGTCCCTTGTCGTCGGTGATCGATTCCAGCCGGACCTCGGCCATTCCCGGCAGGCGTTCCGCCGCGGCGGCGGCGACGAAACGTGCGGCTTCAAGAGCTTCGGCATCGCTGAAATTGTCGGTTTCCCCGGGCAGCGCGCCATGGACGAGGGCGTCGGCAATGGCTGCGATATGGGCTTCGGTTTGCTCGCTTTGCGAGTTGTGCGGAACCTGATTCATGGCGCGCAGCTATGCGCTCCAAATGGGGGCTACTCAACCCTTGTGTAAACAGCTGTTTCCGGGGGCGCCCGGCGGCCGTGCGCGTCCGCTTGCGCCCTAGCCTGCGGTCTTGCGGATCGCGCGTTCGGTCAGCGCTTTGTCGTGCGGCACTGCGCCGATCACGGCGAGGCGGCCATCGGGCAGGCGGCGGGCCATGAGCAGCGCGAATTCCTCGCCAGTATCGGCATCGGAGTCCAGCTCGACATAGGCCTGAGCCGGCGCATCGCGCAGTTCTTCACGCGCCGCTTCGAGCCGGTCGGGTCTGGTGGCGGGGCGCCGCGCGGCGCGCTCGGCCGCGACAACGGCCTTGAGGCCGCCTTTCTGCGCCTTCAGATAATCGGCGAAGGTGCCGGCGGCGATATGTTCGCGCTTCGCATGGGAGAGTGCTGCGGCGTATTCGGTTAGCCGCGTCTTGTCGTAATCGACGCCGAAAACGAGCTTCACGACCGGCGTCATCGGTGCGCGATCCTGGCCAGTGATCCCGGCATCTTCGAGGATTTCCTGATAATCGCCCGGTTCGGCTTCGGCGCTGAGCGCGAAGTCGTAGGCGCGGCCCAGCGCTTCATAGAGCGCGGCGCGGCTGCGCTGGTCAGCGGACTTGGCCTGTTCGGCGCTTTGGCGGGCGACGAGGAGATGGTCGGCCACGCTTTCCGGTTCGGCGACGCGGTCGTCGGAAGCCGCGAAGCCGCCTTCGTCAAGCGCCGGCATGTTATCGACATCCGGGTCGCCCGCGAAGCCGGTGCTCGGTCCGTCGGCCCAGACAGCGGCGCTTTCGTCCATTACCGGCAGATTGGTCGCGAGCGACTGGTCGACCGCCTGCTCGAGATCGGCCTGCACGTCGGCGCTGGCGATTTCCTTCCAGTTGATGACGCCATAGATGAAGTCGATCGTATCGTCGTCGGACGAGAAGGGCATGAGGATGCCGCGATACAGCGTGTTGACGTCGCGGTGGTTTTCGAACTCCGCCTCGAACCCGACCGGAGCCTGGTTGGCGATGATCTGCATATAATGGTCGGTCAGGCGGGAGAGCAGCGAGCGGGGCGGGACATCGGCGATGCTCTCGATTCCGTCTTCGATGTTGCACTCGGCCCGCAGCGCGCCGCCAAGCCAGGCGATCGACGGATCGCTGACCCCGCCGGTAAAGTCGAGAAGCACGCTGTTGGGGCCGAAATCGCCGATGCTGGCCGGGTCGAGATCCTCGATCGACGGATAGGCGCGGTCGTGCAGCAAGGAGGCCCAGTGATTATAGGCGCGGACATGCATCCTCCGCTCATCGGTACCGATTTCGGGCGGCGCATCGATCGTGGCATCGCCTTCCACATCGGAAACACCGCTCTGCTCGGTGTCGAAAGGCTGGGGATTATCCATGGCGTGTGTGCCCTCGCGCGAATGGTTTACGCAAGCCTTATGCACCGTGATGGTTGACGAACGGTAAACCGTGCCGCGCGGGCGGCGATGCGGGCGTGCCGCAAATATCCGGCTTGTTTCGCGGTGCCGCTCTTGGTAAGGGCCACCGCCCGTCGAGGGACAGTGCCGCTTTAGCTCAGCTGGTAGAGCATCGCATTCGTAATGCGGAGGTCGCGTGTTCGAGTCACGCAAGCGGCACCACCTATTCCTTTGCAATGGCCGTGGCACCAAGATCTGCCAATGCACCGAGATTTTTTCGACGTAAATTCTGTCACTTAGCTCGATCTTCTGCTGTCTGCCCTCCCGCAGAGGCCATTCTGGCACCGCGCATCGGGCCAAATTACAGCTCGTCTCTCACACCCCCTAGAAGCGTGCCACCAGTTGCAGATGCAGATTGTGTCAGAAGTCTGCGCGAACCGGCGAAACTGGCGCTGCTCCGCCCAGTTTATGGGGAGCGCCGCAGCACGAAGCAGCCGCTGGCCCGTGAGGTCAGCCGACCGACCTTAAGGCTATCCACGCGCGGGTTGCTGAAGCGGAGAACATGCTCCATCCTCATGGCGATGAAACTCCCCGCGCAGCTTTCGCTACTGCCAGCGCCAATTGATTCCCTGAGTCTGTTTCTCGATTTTGATGGCACGCTCGTGCCGCTGGCGGACCATCCCGACGCCATCGAGGTACCCGAAGGGCTTCCCGAACTGCTCGAGAGCTGTTCGCAGCGCCTGGGCGGGCGGCAGGTGCTGATCAGCGGCCGTACGCTGGCGGATCTTGGCCGCCATCTCGACGTCACGAACCTCTCCCTGTGCGGATCGCATGGGTTGGAGCAACGTATGGTCGGACGCGAGGAGCGGCTCGCGACCGAGGATGGCGATCTTGCCGCCATGCTCGCCGAGCTGAAGCGCTACCAGGCGGCGACGCCCGGCCTCGAAGTCGAGCGGAAACGCTTCGGGGCGGCGCTGCATTTCCGGCGGGCGCCCGAACTCGCCGATGCGGCCGCCAAGTTTGGCGGCGAGCTGGCGGCGCGCCATGGCCTTTCGGTAAAAAAGGGCAAGATGGTCGTCGAACTGGTTCCACCCGGCTATGACAAGGGAATGGCGGTCAAGGCGATCATGCAGGACGACGTGTTCGCGAATTCCATGCCGCTCTATATCGGCGACGACGTGACCGACGAGGACGGTTTCCGGGCGGCGAGGGAATTGGGCGGCATGGCCGTCATTGTCGGCGATCGCGAGAGTGGGAGCGCCCAGCATCGGCTTGACGGGCCACGGGCCGTCCATGCCCTCATCAAGGCCATCGTCGAGGCTCCGCGGTGAAGACCGACCTCCAGCTTTGGCCGATCGGCAACTGTCAGGTCAGCGCGTTGCTCGACGTGGCGGGCTCGATCGTATGGGGCTGTGTGCCGCGCGTTGACGGCGATCCGGCATTCTGCGCGCTGCTCGACACCGCCGGGGACGGCGCCCTACGCCGTGGTATCTGGTCGGCCGAACTCGTCGACCAGGTCGACGCCCGTTCGCGCTATCTGCGCAATACGCCGGTGCTCTCGACCGTTCTGACCGACGCCCAGGGGGGATCGGTCGAAATGCTGAGTTTCTGCCCGCGCTTCGAACGATCGGGGCGAATGTATCGGCCGGTTGCCTATGGCCGGATCATCAGGCCGCTTGCCGGTTCGCCGCGGCTGCGCATGCGTCTGGCGCCGGCCAAGAACTGGGGTGATCCCGATGTCGCCCGCACCAATGGCACCAACCATGCCCGCTATCTGTGCGATGCGCACACGCTGCGGCTGAGCACCGACGCGCCGGTCGGCCATATCCTCGAGGAGCGCGCCTTCCGGATCGAGCGCCCCCACCATTTCTTTCTCGGTCCCGACGAGCCCTTTGTCGGCAATATCGGGCGCGAAGTGTCCCGAATGTTCGACCTCACCGTCGACTATTGGCGGTACTGGGCACGCAGTCTGGCGATACCGTTCGAGTGGCAGGAGGCCGTGATCCGCGCTGCCATCACTTTAAAGCTCTGCCAGCATGAGGAAACCGGCGCCATCGTCGCCGCCCTTACGACCTCGATCCCCGAAGCGCCGCATAGCGAGCGCAACTGGGACTATCGCTATTGCTGGATCCGCGACGCCTATTATACGGTCCAGGCGCTCAACCGGCTGGGCGCGCTCGACGTGCTCGAAAAATATCTCGGCTATCTTCGCAACATTGTCGACGAGATGAAGGAGGGCGCGATCCAGCCGCTTTTTGCCGTATCGGGCGAATCGGAACTGCCAGAGGCCGAGGCCGAAAAATTGCCCGGATATCGCGGCATGGGCCCGGTCCGCATCGGCAATGCGGCCGCGCTGCAGACCCAGCATGACGTCTACGGTCAGATCATCCTGCCGACCATCCAGTCCTTTTGCGACCAGCGCCTCCTCCGTATGTCCGAAAAGGCCGATTTCGAGCGTCTGGAAGCGGTCGGAGAGCTGGCTTGGAAGACGCATGACAAGCCCGATGCAGGGCTGTGGGAGTTTCGGACCCGGTCGGCGGTCCACACCTACAGTGCGGTGATGAGCTGGGCGGCCTGCGATCGCCTCGCCATGGCGGCAAATGTGCTCGGGCTCGAGGACCGCGCCCAATTCTGGTCGCAACGCGCCGTCCGGATTCGCGAGACCATCGAGGCCGAGGCCTGGCACGAAGAAGCCGGCCGGTTCGGCGCCAGTTTCGGCCGCGACGATGTCGATGCCAGCCTGTTGCAGCTTATCGACATGCGCTTCCTTTCCGCCGACGACCCGCGCTTCATTTCGACTTTCGAGGCGATCGAAGAACGATTGCGGCGCGGCGAACATATGCTGCGCTATGACAGCGAGGACGATTACGGTCTGCCCGAGACGGCGTTCAACATCTGCACCTTCTGGCTCATCGAAGCGCTTTTCCTCGTGGGCCGGAAGGAGGAAGCGCGGACCCTGTTCGAACAGATGCTCACGCGGCGGACTGAATCGGGGCTGCTTTCGGAAGACATGGATTTCGAGACCGGCGAACTCTGGGGAAACTTTCCGCAGACTTATTCGCTGGTTGGAATAATCAACTGCGCCGGCTTGTTGTCGGTGCCCTGGAGTCAGATGAGATGACATGAGCCGGCTGGTCGTCGTTTCGAACCGCGTTTCGGTGCCGAAAGCGCAAAGTGCGGGCGGCGCGCAGGGCGGGCTCGCCATCGCACTGCTCGCGGCATTGCGCGAGAGCCGGGGTATCTGGTTCGGCTGGTCGGGCGAGGAAACGGACGAGTTCGAGGGCAAGATCGATTTCCAGCGCCATGACGGCGTCACCACGGCGACGATCGATCTCGAGCCGCAGGATGTCGAGGAATATTATAACGGCTATGCCAATCGGACGCTGTGGCCGCTCTTTCATTTCCGCATCGACCTTGCCGAGTTCGAGCGCGAGTTCGGCAAAGGCTATGAGCGCGTCAACGAACGGTTCGCACAAAATCTGATTCCGCTCGTCGAACCGGAAGACCTCATCTGGGTCCATGATTATCATCTGATGCCGCTCGGCGAACGCCTGCGATCGCTCGGCGCGAAGAACCGCATCGGGTTTTTCCTCCACATTCCTTGGCCGCCGACGAGCCTGTTCGTGTCGCTGCCCTACCATTCGCGGCTGGTGCGCACGATGCTGTCCTATGATGTCATCGGGTTTCAAACCGTGCAGTCGCTCGACAGTTTTCTCTACTATTGCGAGAAGGAGCTCGGCGTCGAGGTGGACGGTAACACCATTCGCTTCGAAGGCCGCAGCATTCGCGCGGACGCCTTCCCGATCGGTGTCGATTTTGCCGAGTTCACAGCCTTTGAGGGATCCGAAGAGGCGCGGGTGGCGGAGGAGCGTATCCTTTCGAGCAGCCGCGGACGCAAGGTCATTATCGGCGTCGATCGCCTCGATTATTCGAAGGGCTTGCCCGAACGGTTCGACGCCGTCGGCCGCTTTTTCGATCTCCATCCCGAGCGGACGGCAAAGACGCTCTTCATCCAGGTCGCGCCGCCTTCGCGCCAGGATGTCGGCTCCTACCAGGAAATCAGAGCCGAGCTCGAAAGCATGGCCGGACGCATCAACGGCGCGCGCTCGGAGGTTGACCTCGTGCCGATCCGCTATGTCAATCAGGGCTATCCGCGCCGCGAACTGTTCGGCTTCTATCGCGCCGCCGATGTCGGGCTGGTCACGCCGCTGCGCGATGGCATGAACCTTGTCGCCAAGGAATATGTCGCCGCCCAGAATGGCGAGAATCCGGGCGTGCTGGTGCTCTCCCAGTTCGCCGGCGCGGCTGACCAGCTCGACGCGGCCTTGAGTGTCAATCCCTACAGCCACGAGAGCATGACCCATACAATCCGCGAAGCGCTGGACATGCCGCTCGACGAACGTGTCGACCGCTGGCGGACCATGATGGAAAATCTTCGCCAGCAGGATGTCGTGTGGTGGCGTGACCGGTTCATCAACGCCCTGAAGGAGTGATCTGCGGTTTCGATCGTTGCGGATATCGGAGGGACGCGGTCGCGTTTTGCAAGCTTTTGTCGGCGAAGGGCCCTATTCTGGACGACGTGCAAACGTTTGCGGTTTGTCAATGCGGACCGTCGACATGTGTGATACCCGCAGTCTCGGGCGCGAGACGCAACCCGCCGATGCTGCTGAGCGGCACGAAATCCCCCGAAGGCGTGATGAGATTCTGTGTGGCGATGGCGGCGCTGTCGGCCCGGAAATCATCCTCGAACCGGATCCGGACGGGCAATTCTTCGATCTCTTCGAGGATCGATCCGCCCATGGCACCGTCGAGACCATTGCGGATCTGCCGCGCCACGTCGTCGAGCGTCAAACCCAGCGCACTGGCTTCGTCTTCATCGGCGTCGACCCATAATTTCGGCTCGCCCGGTGCCAGCGTCGCTTCGGTCACGAGCACGTCGGGATCGGAAGTAAGGCCCAGCCGGACGACCTCTCCGAGCTGCTGCAGTTCGGCGATCGAGGGACCGATCAACTCGAACTGGACCGCCGCATCGACCGGCGGTCCCTGTCCGAATTTCCGCACGACGATCCGCGCTTCGGGAAAGGCATAGACCAGATCGCGTTCCAGCTGCGGCACCAGCCTGGCCGTTTCGCCCGAGTCCGCAGTCGATACGATGGCATGCGCGAAATGCGATGCTGCGTCCTGGTCCATGACCTGATTGTAATAAACCGAAGGAAAACTGCCGCCGACCAGCCAGTCGACACCCCTGACAGCCTGATCCTCGCGCAGATGGCCCTCTATACGGCGCGCCGTCTCGCGCGTTGCCGACAAGGACGTCGATTGCGGCATCCATACCCGTACCTCGAACATATCCCGGTCGATCGGCGGGAAGAACTGGTTGCCGAGCGTCGGTGTGAGGAGAAATCCGAGCACCGGTGCGGCGAAGGCGATCGCAAAGGCGATACGCGGCGTCCGGATGGCGCGCCGAAGCCAGTCGCCGAAAGTCGCCGCGATCTGCTCGCCACGTACTCCATCGCGCAGCATATCGGTGCGTTCGCCGTTTTCCGGCGGCCGGCCGAACTGCGCCGCGAGGGCGGCGATGACCGTAATCGCCAGCACATAGGAACTGGCGATTGCCAGAATGACGCTGATGCCGATCCAGCCGACGAAATCGCCGGCATTTCCGGGGAGGAGCACTATGGGCGCAAAAGCGATGACCGTCGTCAGCGTCGATGCGAAGAGCGGTATGGCAAGATGCGCGAGCGTGGCTTGCATGGCCTCGCCCGCCTCCATGCCCTTGCCGAGATTCTGGTTGGTCTCGTCGACGATGACGATGGCGTTGTCGATCAGGAGCCCGAGCGCGATGATCATGCCGAAGATCGACATCTGGTGCAGCGCCCCGCCCATCATCATGACCAGCAGCAATACCGTTGCGCCGACCAGCGGCAGCGACGAACTCACGATGAGCGCCGATCGCCAACCCATGACGGCAAGGACGACGAGCATGACGACGATCGCACCGAGCAGCAGGTTGAAGCCCAGATCGCCAAGCCGTTCGACCGTATAGTGGCTTTGGTCGAATGTCTCCGACAGGATGATCCCCGGGCCGAGTTCATCGCGATATCGATCCATCAGGGACTGTACTTCGGCACGCCAGACGTCGACACGCTCGCCATCGTCTATCCGGGCCGCAACGAAAATCGTACGCCGGTCGTCGCTCAATCCGATTTCCTGTGGAGGTTCGCGCCATGCGCGCGCGATATCGGCGATGTCAGATAGGCGAACGGCCTCGCCATTCTCGTCGGTGATGAGCGGTACCGAACCGATCCGGCCGAGCGACCCGAATTCACCCTCCACCTCGAACGGGATATCGGCGGTTTCACCACGCAAGGTTCCGGCGGCGCTTCGGCTGTCGGCACGTTCCAGGGCCGTGGCGATCGATTGGGGGTCGAGACCGTGCAGCGCTAGCGCCGACGGATCCGGCGTCACCGTGATTTCCTCGTCCGGCGCGCCATAGATGCGCACGATCTCGGTGCCGTCGATGTTGCGCAGGCCGTCGGCCAGGTCTTCGGACAATCGGGCCAATATGCCGAGTTGCGTTTCGGCGTTCGACTCCCAGCTGAATGCGGCGATATAGGTAAAGGCGACCGCCCCCCGCTTGTCGTCGAAGACGGGATCCGAAGCGCTGGCCGGAAATTCCGTTGCGGCATCGGCCAGACGGTCGCGAATTTCGGAAAACACCTCCTCGTTGCTGCTTGTCGTGATCGCATCGATCAGTTCGATACTGACGACCGACAGCCCGGCGCGGGAAGTCGAGTTGATCTCGTCTATCTCGGGAATCTCCTGGAGCCGGTCTTCGATATGCTCGGTGATCAGCGCCTCAACCCGTTCGGCCGACGCGCCGGGCAAAGCCGTCAAAACGATCGGATTGCGCTGCGTGATGCGAGGATCCTCGATCCGCGGGACTTGGCCGAACGCGATAAGCCCGCCGAACAGGATGATCGTGATCGTCAGGTAGAGCAGATGCGCGTTGCGTAGAAACAACGGCGGGCGAGATCTTCCGGTGGGTTTGAGATCCATCAGGAGTCTCCGGCGTCGGGGCCGACGATCATGATCTCGGCATTGGGGGTCAAGCGGTGGACGCCCTCGACGACGATGCGATCTCCATCCCTGATGGTACCGCGCACAAACGCCCGCCCGTCCGATTGATGGAGCAACTCCAACTCCCGGCGCACCGCTCGCATGGTCCCCTGGTTATTCGTAACCGCGGCATAGGCCGCCCAAAGACCGCGACGGCTTTCGGTAAGTGCCGAGAGCGGAAGCCAGAAACCGGTTTCGCTTTCGTCCGATTCAAGCGCTAGCGTCGCGAGATCGCCCGACCGGATTTCGCCGATCTCCGCCGGCAGCGTGAACAGCGCGTCGACCGTCCGCGTGCGCGCACTGCGCGCCGGAGCGAGGCTCTCGAGCGTCGCTTCGAACCGCCGTCCATCGACAGACAGAGAATAGAGTTCACCGGGCGTCAATTGCTGCAATGCGGCACCCGAGACGCCAATACGGGCTTGCGGCGCTTCGCGTTCGACGACGGAGAGGACCGCAGGGCCCGTGGCAACCACCTCGCCTTCGTCGGAATGCCGCAACACGACGATGCCGTCGAAGGGGGCACGGATCACCGATTTCGCGATATCGACATCAACGGCGCCGATCTGGGCGACGATTGCCTGAACCGATGCTGCGCGCGCGCCGCGCGTGAAGCGCGCTTCGTCCAGCTGTTGCTGCGACACCGCGCCGCTCACGGCATCGAACAGCCGTTGCGTCCGATCGGCAGTAGCCGATGCGAGTGCGAGGTCGGCGCGCGCCTGAGAAAGCCGCCCGACGAGTTCAGCGCGCCGGGCCCGCAGTCGCTGCGTATCGAGCGCAGCCAGCGGCTGACCGCGACGGAACTCGTCGCCGTCATCGACAAGGATGTTCGCAATCCGGCCACCCAGTTCGAACCCGAGTTCGCTTTCGCGCCGGGCCTCGACCCGCCCGACGTAATTTTCGCCAATGGCATAGCCTTGCTGTTGGCGCACGGTAACGACCGCAACGCTGGTCGCGCTATCGACTTCGGCCGCTGTTCGGGAAAAGGAGCCGACGACATAGGTGACCGCCGCAAGCGCCAAGATGACCGCACCGATCACCAATAAAGAACGCCGTCGGACGTGTCGGAAGTCGCCAACCCGCCGGCTTTGCCAGACAATTGAGGCCCTCTCGCGGATGTCCTGCACAAGTTGCATTTCGGCGCCTTTCGACCGGCTGAAGTGTAATGTGTTTACTTGATATGCAATAAAGTGTATATACACATCAATGACTCGTCAAGGACGGAGAATGCGGGACCTGCCATGAATCAACGCGACGACCGGAAAGACAATCGTGCGGACCGGACCTCCCGGTGCCGATCGGCTATTTGTCTGGCATCCCTGGCTGCGATTTTTGGCGCCTGCGCGCCTGCTATTGATTATGCCCGGCCCGAAAGACTTGCCGTGACACATCCTGCTCCGGAGGTCGCGGAAGCCGAGACTTCGGCCCCGGAGACCGGCGAATGGGCTGTAAGCTTCGCCGTCCGCAACAATCCGCAGAAGGGATGGTGGCGTTGGTTTCAGGCCGAAGATCTCGACCATATTGTCGAGACCGCCTTTGCCAGTAACCCGAGCTTGGAAGAAGCGCGGGCCCGCCTGCGGCGAGCGGGGGCGGGTCTCGATGGTCGGGAGGGTGCGCGCCTTCCGAGCCTCGGTTTCGGCGTCGAGAGCGCGCGCCAAGATGTACCGAATCTCGCTGCCGGCGCCGATGGCGCCGAGTTCAGCAGCTACTCGGCGGCTCTATCCTTTTCATACAATTTCGATCTGTTTGGTGCCGAGCGGGACGCGGTCGACGCGGCGCAAGCCGATTTTAATGACGCCGCCTATCAACTGCAGGCCGCCCATCTCGACCTCGCGCGCGCCATCGCGACCACCTTCATCGAAATCGCGGCGCTTCGGGAAAGCATCGCCGTCAGGGAGGAGTTGATCGCGAGCCAGGATCGCCGCCTCGTCCTTATCGCGGCCAGAGTCCGGACCGGTTTGGCGCCGGGCTCGCTGTTGTCGGACGCTGAAGCCGAGATCGCTACGCTCCGCGCGCCGATCCCGCGTCTGCGCCGGCAATTGCGTTTTGCGGAAAACCGTCTGACGGTGCTCGCCGGTCGCGCGCCAGCCGAAGCGGTGACGATCGAAACCGGGCTGCTCGACCTGACGATGCCAGCCGAAGTGCAGCTTCTGCTTCCGGCCGAACTGGCGCGGCATCGGCCCGATATTCTTGCCGCCGAGGCGCGGCTTGCCGCGGCATCGGCCCGGGTCGGCGTCGCCAACGCCCGGCTCTATCCCGACCTTGAGATTACGGCCGCGGCCGGCGGCGGTGGGATCGATGCGGCCGGCATCGCCGCCAGCTTCAATCCGCTTTGGACGATCGCCGCTTCGCTGGCAGGCCCGATATTTCAAGGCGGCCAACTGCGCGCCGAACGCAGGTCTGCCATCGCCGATTATCAGGCCGCACTGGCGGGGTATCAGGCAACAATCCTCCATGCGCTTCAGCAGGTGGCCGACGGCATCGGCGCGCTCGAACAGGACGCGCTGGGCCTGACCGCGACGGCCCTTTCCATGGCCTCGGCGCGACGCAGCTTCATGCTCGCCCAAGCGCAATTCGACGCCGGGCTGATCGATTTCACCGACGTCATCGTCGTCGAGCGCCGATACCAGGAAGCGCGCCTCGATCACGTTCAGTCGATCGCGACGCGCCTTCAGGACGCGAACGCGCTCTTTGCCGCTCTCGCGACGGGGCCCCTGTCCCGCGAAGAGTTGGCGGGAGTCGCCGCCCGGGACCATCTCGAAGCGACATGGCGCCAGCTCCGCGCCGGCCGTCCACCGAGGAGTCTGAGATGACCGACCAAAACAGCCTCGAAAAGTCCGCGGGCCACGGTCGCCTGGCCGCCATCGCTCGCCGGGTGGAGGTAATGGCAGCGCTGATCGACAGCCCTGACGGCGGGATAACAGAATTGGAAGTCCGTCTCGCCGAGCTCGAGCACAAGGTCGAAGAAATCGAACGTGAAAAATGACCTGTCCGATAGCACCAGCCGCATCTTGACGGTCGAACATGGGAGGTGCATATGCACTTAATGTCCGGAATACCATCAGATCTTAGTGCGCTCGCCGACGAAGCGAAAACCGAGTGTCTCTGTCAGGGAGCGCGCAAGGCTGCGCGGCTTGTCACCCGCGTCTATGATGACGCGCTGCGCTCGCTAGGCCTCAAAGGCACGCAGTTCACGATACTCGCGGCGGCTACGGCGGCGGATGGCAGCACCAGCCTATCCGAGCTTGCCGACCTCCTCGGAATGGAGCGCACGACCTTGACCCGGAACTTGAGGCCGCTTGTGCGGGACGGCTATCTCGAGATCGACGATAAATCGCTTTCCGGCCGCGCCCGCGCGGTCAGGATCACCGATAGCGGCATAAAGCTTTTCGGCGAAGCGGGTACGCGCTGGCGAGAGGTGCAATCCCTGCTCAAGAAAAATCTCGGAAATAACCAGTGGGGCACGACGCGTGCCGCGCTCAAAGCCGTCGCGACGGCTGCGCGATAGCCAAAGTCCACACCCGAGCACCATCGGCGTCATCAGTCCGGATGAGGGACGCGGAGTGGTACGCGAGAGCCAAGTCCGGGCCGGGCCGCGCGATCCGCGACGCGGTTGACACCGGTTGACACGGGCCCGGGCAATGCGCCCGATCATGGCCCAAAGTTCACATAGTATACACACAACTCGCCCTGCGAACGACGCGTGTACCATGTCGGTGCGAAGAAGATAAACAGGGCCCGCACTCGAGCAGGCGGATGTCAAAGAGCCGGCGGCCGGGCCGCTGGCGTCAGGTTACCATGAGCGGGCATGTGTAGGACAGGACAAAGGATGCGGCGGCTCCACCGTCCGCGCCGCGGCTGGCGGCCGGGTCGGCCTGGCGTTCGGGTTCTGACTGCGGCCCGACAACCGGGTCGCACGAGGCCGGTAGCTTTCCACCCCCATGAAAGGTACCGGCCTTTTTCGGGACCGATGCAAACGCTGCCGTCTATCGATCGGCTGCCGCGTCGACGAGCGAGCGCTTCATGATCTTGCCGCTGGCGTTGCGCGGCAGCGCGCCGAGGAAGCTTACCCGTTTCGGAACCTTGTAGGGCGCAAGCGCCGACCGGCAGGCGGCAAGGATATCGTCGACCGATATGCTCCTGCCCGCCGCGCGCACCACGAATGCATGCAGGCTTTCGCCCCATTCGTCGTCGGGCTCGCCGACCACCGCGCATTCCGCAACGCCCGTCAATTGCTCGATCGCATTCTCCACCTCGCGCGGATAGACGTTCATCCCGCCGGTCACGATCATGTCCTTCTTGCGGTCGGTGATCGTGATGAAACCATCCGGGTCGCGCACCGCCAGGTCGCCGACCGTGACCCAGCCGTCGACAATCGCGGCGGCGGTGTCCTCGGGCCGGTTCAGATAGCCGTTGAAGGTGTAGGGGCTGCGGCAGAACAGTTCGCCCGGCTCGTAGCTATCCGCGATGCTGCCATCCTCGCGCCGCAGCTCGATCTCCATGTTGAGAAAGGCCGTGCCCACGCTGCGCGGTTTACGGAGCAGGTCGGCGGGCCGGATATTGGTGACGATCCCGCCCTCGGTCGAGCCATAGGTTTCGTGCAGCAGCCCCTCGCCGAAATACGCGACGGCGGCCTTCTTCAGAGCCGGCGCCAGCGCCGCGGCATTGGAAATGATCGTCCTTAACCTGTGCCGCCCGCGATAGCGTTCCAGCAGTCCGGCCTCGGCGGCGAACAGGCGATGCAGATGCGTCGGAACGACGAAGATACCGTTCGGCTCGTGATCGGCGAGCGCTTCGAGAATGTCGTCGGGTTCGCTCGAATAGACGAGCGTACAGCGGCCGCCATGAAATAGCGGCGCGAAGGCGAAGGCGAGGCCCGCGCCATGGCACATCGGCGCCAGCGCCAGGAAATGGTCGTCGCGGCCGAAACAGCCATATTCGGTCGCCATTGCGGCGAACAGGAGGCAGCGGCTGCGGTGCGAGAGCAGCACGCCCTTGGGGTGGCCCGTCGTTCCCGAGGTATAGGCGATGGAAAAGCTTTCGCGTTCGTCGATCGCGGGTGCGGGCGGCGGCGGCGGCGCGGCGGCGAGCGCCCGCTCGAATTCGTCGCCCAGGCGAAGCGTTTCGGGTGCTGGGTCTGGCAGGGCGACCGATTCCGCCGCGATCACCAGCCGGGGTTCGCAGTCGCGGAAAATCCCGTCCAGTTCCTCGGCCGACAGCGCGGGATTGAGCGTCGCGACGATAATCCCGCGTTCCGACAGGCCGGCGACGGTCTCGATATATTCGATGCAGTTGGGCGCGATGAGCGCGACCACATCGCCCTTGTCCAGTTCACGCGATGCGGCCAGTCCGCCGGTCTGCGTGATCCGCCCGGTCAGTTCCCGATAGGTGCGGGAAGCGCCGTCGCTGTCGAGAAGCGCAAGCTTGTCCGGTGCCGCCGTCGCCGCGCAGCGAATGCCCCGGGCGATCGTCATCGCGACATGGCCGGTCTCCTCCAACGGATCAGCCTCTCATACGCGCTGCAAGGGAGGGGAACACCGCCAGGGCATTGTCTCGCATCACCTGGCGGAAGGATTCTTCCCGAAGCCCGAATTCCTCGACCTCGCGGCGTCCGCGGCGCGGGTCGATCACCGGCCAGTCGGTGCCGAACAGAACTTTGTCGCTGCCATAGGAATCCATGTACCGGATCAGCGATTTCGGCAGATGTTTGGGCGCATAGGCATCGATCCCGATAAAGACGTTGGCGTGCTTCCAGGCCATGGCGATCATCTCGTCGGCCCAGGGCGTGCCGACATGGATGCCGATCAGCTTCAGTTCGGGAAAGTCGATCGCGATCCGATCGAGCAGGATCGGGCGCGCGACCGACGGCAGGCGGACATCCTTCTGGTAGATCAGGTTCTGCCCGACCTGCATCATGATGGGAATGTCGAGCTCGCAGCATTTGGCGTAGATCGGATACCATTGCGGCGCATCGGGCGGCAGCGAGAACCAGTGCGGATAGCTGTGCGCGCCGACAAAGCCATACTCGCGCACCGCTTCCTCGAGATCGTAGAGCTGCTGCATGCCGCGCGTTGGATCGACGCCGGCCAGGCCGGAAAAGCGCGTCGGATGGGCCGCGACATAGTCGGCGACCTGGGCATAGGGAATTTCGAACGAGCCTTTGCGCAGCGGATCGCCGGCGCGCACCGCGATCAGCAGCGCGTGATCGACCTGTGCCGCGTCCATGATTTCCAGATGCCGCTCGATCGTCAGCCCGCTGCGCATATCCTCGGGCATGCGGATCTGGGCCATGAAATTCTCGTCATAACCGGTCTGGCCCTTTGTCATCTCCTGCGGGGTAAAGGGGTTCATCACGATATCGATCGCGCCCACCGTCATTCGCCGGTCCCTCCGATCAGATCGCGCAGCGGGCCGGTGTCGGTATAGGGACGGATTTCGGTGATCCGGCCGCCTTCGACCACGGCGCAAAGGCAGTAGCGATTTTCATAGGGGGAACCGTCCGCCGCCGTGCTGCGTGCCGTATACTCAGCCGCGACGTTGCGCTCGTCGCCAAGCAGCAGGTGCATCTCGATATCGAGGCTGCTACCTTCGGCGAACGCGCCGATCATGTCGTCGAGCACGATATCGGTTGCCCGGTGCCCCGGCATCGGCCGCTCATAGCCGAGCGACGGGAGAAAATACCATTGCGCGTTATGCGCCAGCTGCGCTTTCGCGCGTTCGCGGTCAGACGCCCAGAGCGCTTCGAGAAACGCGCGCACGATCTCTTTCGGCTCAGCCATCGCACGCGGGCACCAGCACCACTTCGAACCGGCCGATGTCAAGCCGCAGCAGGATGCCCTCGCTCTGGTAGCGTTCGGAGAGCCAGAAATCGCGCGCGGCGTCCCGGCTCGGCCAGCGGCTGATCGCGAAGATCGCTTCGTCCCAGCTGCCCGAAAGTATCTTGACATCGCCGCCGAGTTCGAACGCGGTGTAATAGGCGTGCCGTTCGAACATCATCGGCAGGATGATGCCGCGATAGATATCCATCTTGTCCTGATCGCTGGCCGATCCCTCGATGAGCATCAGCACCGGATCGTCATCGGCGGCGGGCTCGACATTGGCGCGGGTCGGGATCGCGGGATCGTCCAACCCCTCCGGCGGAACGGCCGAGGTCAGCAGCACGAGGGGAGCGGCCGGGGCCGCCAGCATGTCGAGCGGCAGTTCGGCATAGGCCCTCCTTGCCGCGTCGCGATCGGCAAAACCGAGCACCAGCGTATGGGCCGGGACGCTGCCCGGTTCCAGCGCTTCGACTTCGTGGAGCCGCGCCGCGCCCTTGACCGTGCCGTGTCCGGCGATCGCCTCGCGAAACGACCGGAAACGGCTGTCGGGTGCGTGGCTGCGCAGGATGAGGTAGGCGCCGGTTTCAGCCATTGGCGAACTCCGCGATCAGGCGATTGAACCGCTCGGGCTGTTCGTAGAAGGGCGAATGGCCGGCATCCTCGAACCGTTCGAGCCGCGCATCGGGAATTTGCTCCGCGATCCACTGGCCGATTTCGGACGGGATCGGGACGTTGTTCATCCGCCCATAGATAAGCAGCGTCGGCACATCGATCGAGGCAAGATCGTCCCGGTAATCGGCCGCGATCATGTCCTCGACGAATTCGATCGCCGCCGCGGTCGGGGTCAACCAGGCCTCATGCTGCATGCGCGCCATTTCCGCTTCGCCCGGCGGCGTCCCGAAGGCGCCGGCGAGAAAACCCGTCAGTGCATCGCGACTCTCGTGGCAGGCGGCGACGAAACCGGCGCCCGCTTCGGCGGGAAAATCGCCGAAGGTCGGATGCTCCCAACCTTCGTCATTGGTCAACCGCACCTGCGCTTCGATAATCGCCAGCCTGGCGATCCGATGGTTGCCGAAATGGCGACGATATTCGAGCAGGACCATCGCGCCGAACGCGACGCCCGCGATCGTCGCGTCCGCGATTTCCAGCGCGTCGAGCACGTCCTTCAGATCCTCGGCGCATTGGCGGATCGAATGCGGGCCGAGCGGTTTGCCGGACTGGCCGTGGCTGCGATGGTCGATCGCGATCGTCCGGCAGCTCCTGGACAATTGCTCGAGATTGTGCGTCCAGAAGCCGTCTGCGGTCAGCATCAGCCCCTGCAACAATATCAGGGGCGGGCCTGAACCTTGCTCCCGATAATAGATCGGTGTGCCATCCGCGGCGTGAATATAGGCCATCGTGCAATCCGTTCAGAAGTTGAAGCCCACGGTTACACCATAGGTCCGCGGCGGGCCGACAAAACCCTGGGGTATCACGAGCGCATCGGTGACGCCCGATTCGAACAGGTTGGAGAAATATTCCTCGTCGCCGAGATTGCGCACCCAGATGCGGGCGTTCCAGGAATTGTCCGCCGCGCTGATGCCGGCGCTGGCGTTGAACAGGCTGTAGGCCTCCTGCGCGATACTGGCCCGGTTGAACACCGAGAAGAACTGGTCGCCGGTATATTGCCACTCCGCGCGGATGAACCCGTCGAGATCGTTCGACAGCGCGGTTTCGTAGGTCGCGGCGAGGAACGCCGTTACGTCGGGCGCGCGCGGCAGCTCGTTGCCCGCCAGATTGGACGTGACGAACGTCCCGCCCATGCCGTTGTCGAAGGTGCAATTGGCGGGATCGAGCGGCAGCGCGGGATTACGCGTGTCGGTCGTGCAGAACTCGTCGAACTCGGTATTGAGGATCGTGATATTGCCTTCGAGCCGGAAGCCCTCGACCGGTATCGCGACGAACTCGCCTTCGATACCCCAGATGGTCGACGAACCGGCATTGGTCGTCTGGGTCGCCAGATTGGTGACCCGGCTGAGCTGCTGATCGCGATAGTCGTAATAGAAACCGGAGAGGTTGAGCCGGACCCGGTTGTTCGCGAATTGCGATCGCATACCGATTTCATAGGCCCAGATCGTTTCCGCATCGAACGCGTTGAGCGGATTGTCGAGCAGCGAGAAGCCGCCCGATTTGAAGCCGCGCGTGACGGAGGCGTAGAAATTGAGATCGTCGGTCGGTTCGTACTGGACCACGAAACGCGGCGTCAGCGCGTCGAAGCTGCCGTTGCCGGTCTGGACGGGGAAGGTCGTGTCCCCCTCGAACAGCGGCGTCGCGAGCGTCGCATCCTTGGTTTCGTCGGAATAGCGAAGCCCGGCCGTTACCGTGACGTCGCCGAACGCGTAAGAGCCCTCGGCGAAAATGCCCCATGCCTCGGTTTCGTTGGTGCCGTCGAACACCACGGTGAAGCCGACGGGCGGAACGAAGGTCGGCCCGAGCGGTATCGCGTAGAGGCCGTCGGAATCCTCGGTCAGATAGAAGGCGCCGGCGATCCACTGGAACGGCCCGTCGCCGTTCGAGGCGATCTGGATGTCCTGGCTGAACTGTTCGGACTGGTCGCGCTGGAAATAGACGACGAGGAAGTCCGAAAGGCCGTCGCCGTCGTTGATCCAGTCGAACTCGATGTCGCGATAGGCGGAGACCGAGGTGATGGTGAAATCGTCGCCCTCCCAGGTCAGGCGGCCGGTGATGCCGGTCTGGTCCTGGCGATTGGCCTGTCCGACCGTCAGGCTCGTGAAACCCGGCGTCGCCGTTTCATAGCCCTGGCTCACCGTGCGCAGATCGCGCGGGAACACCGATGTCGGCGATTGCCAGGGGAGCGTATCGTCGGTGTACCAGAAAGCCGGCGGATTGGAGTCGTCGCGATAGATGTCGCCGATCAACTCGAGGGTCAGCCGGTCGCTGATGTCGAGGTCGATGCGTCCGCGCAAGGCCCACAGGTCCTTGGTATCGAGCTCGTCGAGCCCGCGGCTTCCAAGCCCCGGAAAGATATTCTCGGTAAAGCCGTCGCGTCGCGAATAGACGCCGGCGATGCGGGCGCGAATCCCGTCGGTGATCGGACCGGAAACCGCGGCTTCGGTCCGGATCGCGTCGTAATTGCCGTAGGAGACGCTGCCCCGCGCCTCGAATTCGTCGGTCGGCGCGCGGGATATCACGTTGATCACGCCGCCGGTCGCGTTGCGGCCGTACAGCGTCCCCTGCGGACCGCGCAGAACCTCCACCCGCTCGACATCGAAGAAATCGAAAATCGCGGTCGACGAGCGCGCCATGTACGCGCCGTCGACATAGACGGCGACGCCCGGATCGCCGCCGACCGTGAAGTTTTCGGTCCCGATACCGCGGATCACGGCCTTGCCGACGACATCGCGCTGCAGCACGAGTCCGGGTATCGTCGATGCGAGCGCCTCGGTGTCGTAGATATTGGATTGCTCGAGTGCCTCGCCCGTGACGGCCGAGATCGAAAGCGGCACGTCCTGCAAGGTGTCGGCGCGGCGTTCGGCGGTGACGACGATCGGCGCCACGCCTTGCGTCTGGAGAACCGGTTGCGGCGAACCGGATTGCGCCCCGCCGGTGCCCTGTGCGTTGAGCGCGGCCGGCATGGCCGTCGCCGCCATCAGCGCAGCCGCTATTTTCTTTTGATGGATCATGGGTTCCCTCCCCTATGTTTCTATTGTTGCGACCCGGGCGCCGACCGGGAGCGTTTCTCCTGTGTCGACGAGCGGGGTGATGACTCCGGCGAACGGGCTTTCGATCTCGATCGTCGTCTTTTCGGTCTCGACGGCGTAGATCGCCTGGCCGATAGCGACGGCGTCTCCGGCGGCCACCATCCATTCGACGATCGTGCCCTCCTGCATCGAGACCGCGCCCTTGGGCAGTTTGAGCGTCATGCGCGCCATCTCAGCGCCCCATGTCCAGCAGCGCGGTCGCGTGTTCGACGATTCCCGCGGCGTCTATGAAATAGGCGGCTTCGAGATTCTGCGCGAAGGGGATCGAGGCGTAGGGCGCGCCATAGCGCATGA
Source organism: Parasphingopyxis algicola (assembly GCF_013378075.1). Classification (GTDB taxonomy): domain Bacteria; phylum Pseudomonadota; class Alphaproteobacteria; order Sphingomonadales; family Sphingomonadaceae; genus Parasphingopyxis; species Parasphingopyxis algicola. Next base: position 2,805,836 of record NZ_CP051131.1, read on the forward strand.
CCGGCGCCTTGAGCTGGCCGAACAGATCCTGCTGCAGCCGCGCCGCAAGCTCTGCGCCGAAGCCGCCGAACTCCACCGCCGGATGGACGATCAGCACGCGCCCGGTCTTTTCCGCGGAGCCGCGGACCGTGTCATAATCCAGCGGGACGATCGAACGCAGGTCGATCAGCTCGATGCTGTGCCCGGCTTCGGCGAGCTGCGCGGCGGCGCCCTCGGCTTCCTGCATGCCCCAGCTGTAGGAAATCAGGGTGAGGTCATCGCCTTCCTGCCGCACGGCCGCCTGTCCCAGCGGGACCGTGTAATGGCCATCGGGCACATCGCCCGGCGCGAAGAAGCAGCGCATCGCCTCGATCTGGATGCAGGGATCGGGATCGTCGATACAGGCGAGCAGCAGGCCCTTCGCGTCATAGGCGTTCGACGGCGCCACGATCTTCAGGCCCGGGATATGGGCGAACCAGGCTTCGAGCGACTGGGAATGCTGCGCACCGAAACTGCCGACATTCCCCGCGCTGAGCGAGCGGATGGTGATCGGCACGGTGGTGCGGCCGCCCGACATGTAGCGCAGCTTCGCCGCATGGTTGGCGATCTGGTCCATCGCCACCATCGCGAAATCGTTGACCATGATTTCGGCGACCGGCTTCATACCGCGCATCGACGCGCCGATGGCCGCGCCGACGATCGCCTGTTCGGAGATCGGCGTGGGGCGGACGCGATCGATACCGAAGCGCGTGGAAAGACCCAGTGTCGCCTTGACGATGCCGCCGGCCGGATCGTGGATATCCTCGCCGAGCAAGAACACGCTGTCGTCGCGTTCGAGCGCCACCGCCATCGCCTCGTTGACTGCCTGGCCGAACGGCATGGTGCGGTTCTCGCCGGTCGGCGCGATTGCTTCGCGCGGTTCGGCCGGGGCGTAGGGAATATCCGCCGGGCTGGCGAACACGTCTTCGCTCAGTTCCTCGAGGCCAGGGGCGTCGCTTTGCTGCGCGAAGGCTTGCGCATCGTCGACCTCGGCGCGCGCCTCGTCCTCGATCGCCGCCAGCTCGTCTTCGGTCGCGAGTTCCTCGTCCAGCAGACGCTGCCGGACCGCGATCATCGGCGCATCGCGCTTGGCCGCGGCGAGATCGTCCTGATCCATATGATCGATATCGGAGCCGAACGCATGGCCCTGGAGCCGCGGTGCGACGCATTCGAGCAAGGTCGGCCCGTCGCCGGCGCGCGCGCGGTCGAGCGCCCGCCGCGCAGCTTCGTCGATCGCGGCCGGGTCGGTCCCGTCGCAGCGTTCGCCCGGCATGCCATAGCCGGCCGCGCGCGCTGCAATCGATTCCGCGGCGGTCGATTCCGCGAAGCTCGTATATTCGGCGTAGAGATTGTTCTGGCAGACGAACACGACCGGCAGCGACCACAGCGCCGCGATGTTCAGCGCCTCGTGCACGGCGCCGATATTCGCCGCCCCGTCGCCGAAACTGCACACGGTGACGCGCCCGGTGCCCTGCATCGCTTCCGCCAGCGCGAGGCCGGAGGCGATCGGCGCGCCCGCCCCGACGATGCCGGTCGTCACCATAAGGCCGCTGTCCGGCGCGGTGAGGTGCATGGGCCCGCCCTTGCCCTTGCAGGTCCCGGTCGCGCGGCCGTAGATTTCGGCCATGATCTCGCGCATCGGCGTGCCCTTGGCGACGACGTCATGGATCACGCGATACGTCGTGACGGCAAGATCGTCCGGATCGAGCAGCGACATGATGGTCGCCGGGATCGCTTCCTGACCGCCGGCCGGATAATATTGGAACTGGAGGTCGCCGGCGGCGAGCCCCTGCTGGATGCGCTGGTCGCATTCGGCGATCCGCGTCATCGTGCGATAGATCGCGACAGCCCGTTCCGGCCCCAACTCCGCCAATGAACCCATCGAGCGCCTTCCTTTCGACGAAAGGGTCCCCGAAACGCGTTGACGAGTCAACGAAATCTATTTATCTATCAGAAGTTCTATAAATATGGATTTACGACATGGTATCGGTCAGCCAGTCCGTCACCCGCTGTTTCCAGCTTTTCGCGCTGTTCGCGGACCGGCAGACGGGCCTCACGGCAGCGGAGATCGCCGAGCATCTGAACGCGCCGAGATCGAGTTCGGCGGCGCTGCTGAAAGAGCTGTCGGACCTTTCGATGCTGAGTCTCAACCGGCGGACGCTGACCTATCTGCCGACCCTCAAATTCGCGCAGCTGGGAGCTTGGCTGACCAATCCGGCTCATTTTCCCGAGCATCTCGGCCAAGTCATGGAGGAACTGCAACATGATTGCGGCGAGACTGTCACCGCCTCCTGGCCGATCGAGCATGAGATGGAGATCATCCGCGTCGTCAAAAGCCGCAACCCGATCTCCTTCGTCGCCGAACTCGGGCAGCGGCTGCCGCTCTGGAGTTCGGCGGTGGGGACCGCTTTCCTCGCGTCGCTGACCAATGCGCAAATCGGCGCCCGCTGGGAAAAGGATCGCCGCCGGCTCGAAGCCATCCCCGATCTCGATGCGATCCTCGATCGGGCGGCATCGGCGCGGGCGGCGGGCCATGCAGCCGTTCATGGCGGCGTGTTCGAGGACGCCTCGGCGATCGCAACCCTGGTCGATTATGAGCTGGACGGACGCCCGCTGGTTGTCTCGATTGCCGGCCCGCGGGCGCGGATCGTCCGCAACGAGGCGGATCTGGGCGCGTTGATCGATACGATCCGATAGCCGCGCTCAGAAGCGGTATTTCGCGGACAGTTGAACCCTTTGGAGGTTACCCGACAATCCGGATTCGAGCTCACGGCGGGCGTACATGTATTCGACGCCGATATCGAGCGGCGGGACCGGGCTGTAGATAATGTTACCCATCGCGTTCCACACTTCGTCCGTCACGCCGAGGCCGGTCAGCGCGACGGGATTGTCGGCGCGGAAATAGCTGCCCGCGACGGTCGAGCGCAGTTCGTCGCTCCAGACGTGGCGGAAGGCGGCGAAGCCCGAATAGGTAAAGATCGGATCGAGATCGCCGTCGGGCGTGATCGCCGCGTCGTTGACGATATTGAGGCCGATATAGCGGCCCAGCCCGTCGCCCACCGTCGCCATGAAGCGGAAATCGTCGCGCGGGCCGATCGGCACCCGGCCGGACACGCTCACGCCATAGCCGAGCGCGCTGTCGGTCCCGAGGCCGAAATCGTCGTCCGATATGCGCAAGGTGCGCAGGATCCCGGCAACCGAAAGCCCGGCAAAATTGTAACGCGCGACGATATCGGGCAGCGTATCGTCGCCGGGCAGCACGCGGCTGCCGTCCGGCGCGGTTACCGTGGTCTCGGGTTGTTCGACCGCGATCTGCAAACCGCCATTGGTATAGCGGACCATCGGCTGGCGGACGAAGACCGTGCCCGGCGTCGTGCCGATGAAATCGAGCGTATCGGGCAGGGCGCCGACATTCTGGAAGGTCGACCAGGCCTGGCCCAGCAGCCAGTTGTCATAGGCGATATAGGCCTGGCGCACGCGCGGCGCATAGCTGTTCGAGATGCGCTCGTCGCCGCCGCCCGTGACCTGGAAATCCAGTTCTATATGCGACGTCAGCGTATGATCGTCGCCCACTTCGGTGCTCGTGTCGAAGAAGAAACGGGTCTGGCGAACGTTGAAGTCGGTGTCGAAACCGGACGCCGGCCCGCCGACCGGAATCGCCGCCGGAATGAAGAAATCGCGCAGGATGCTGCCGCCCGGAATCTGGCCGCCGCTCGTGCGCTGGGTCACCGCGTCGACCTTCACATAGCCGCCGAACGATACCTGTGTGCCGCCGACGCTGAAGCCGAGACCGCTTTCCTCCTCGGCCTGGGCCATCTGCGCCTCCATCGCGTCCGTCCGCGCGGTGACGTCCCGGGTCTCGGCAATGGCGCGCCGCGTTTCGGTGGCGATCAGGGCGTCCTGCTCGGTAATCCGTCCTTCCTGCCGGTCGATCCGCTCGATCAGCCCTTCGACCAGGGCTTCGAGACGGTCCAGTCGTTCGTCGACGCTGCTATCCTGTGCCGCGGCCGGCATGGCCGTCATCGCGGTGGCGGCGAGCAGGCCGGCCCGGAACAGGGCTCTCATCGCTGTCTGCATCTGTCTGTCCTCTCCAAGACGTCGCTGTCGGGAAAGGATGGCGGGCATCATGGGGGCGGCGAAATTGGCAATAGGTCTTAAGACCAATGTCGATATCCGATCTGGCGCGTTTTTCCGGTACGATCCTGCCCGTTGCGCCGCGATGCCCGCGACGGGCCGGCGAGAGAGGACGAGGAGAGGCGGACATGAATGTGCAAACGGCCGAGAGAAAAGACCCGAAAGCAGGAGACGGCGTCGTCGCCGCGCCGGACGACCCAGGCACGCATTGCACGCTGGCCGATTATGAGGCGCTCTATGCGAGCAGCATAACCGATCCCGACGGGTTCTGGGCCGGTCAGGCGGAGCGGCTCGACTGGTTCACGCCGCCCACGCGGATCGCCGGCTGGTCGTTCGATCCGGTGTCCATCACATGGTTCGAGGATGGCGTGCTCAACATCTGCCACAATGCCGTCGATCGCCATGTCGAGGCCGGACGCGGCGGCGATGTCGCACTCATCTGGGAGCCCGACGACCCGTCGGCCGACGGCCGCTCGCTGACCTATGCCGAACTGCAGGCCGAGGTCGTCTGCATGGCGAACGCGCTAAAGACGCTCGGCGTGAAGAAGGGCGACCGGGTGACGCTGTACCTGCCGATGATCCTCGAGGGCGCGATCGCGATGCTTGCCTGCGCTCGGATCGGCGCCGTCCATTCGGTTGTCTTCGGCGGTTTCTCGCCCGAGGCGCTGGCCGGGCGGATCGAGGATTGCGACAGCCGGTTCGTGATCACCGCCGATGCCGGCCGGCGCGGCGGCAGGACGGTGCCGCTCAAGGCCAATGTCGACGCCGCGCTCGATCACGCCGGCGTGGAGGTCGATGCGGTGCTCGTCGTCCGGCATGTCGGCGAGGATATCGCCATGCAGTCCGGGCGCGATCACTGGTATCACGAGATGGCCGGCGAGATGGCGGACAGTTGCCCGTGCGAGCCGATGGCCGCCGAGGACCCGCTGTTCATCCTCTATACGTCGGGCTCGACCGGCAAGCCGAAGGGCGTCGTCCATACCACCGGCGGCTATGCCGTCTGGACGGCGACGACATTCCATTACGTGTTCGATTACCGGCCCGGGGAGATTTACTGGTGCACGGCCGATATCGGCTGGGTCACCGGGCACAGCTATATCGTCTACGGGCCGCTCGCCAACGGCGCGACGAGCCTGATGTTCGAGGGCGTTCCCAACTATCCCGATCATGGCCGCTTCTGGGCGGTCGTCGCCAAGCACAAGGTCAACATCTTCTATACCGCGCCGACCGCAATCCGCGCGCTGATGCGCGAGGGCGACGATCCGGTCAAAGCGCATGACCGCTCTTCGCTGCGGCTGCTCGGCTCGGTCGGCGAACCGATCAACCCGGAGGCCTGGCGCTGGTATCACGACACGGTCGGCGACGGCGAACGGCCGATCATGGACACCTGGTGGCAGACCGAGACGGGCGGCATCATGATCACCACCTTGCCCGGCGCGCATGCCATGAAGCCGGGCAGCGCGGGCCGACCCTTTTTCGGCATCCAGCCGCAACTCGTCGACAATGAGGGCGCGGTGCTCGAGGGCGCGACCGAGGGCAATCTTTGCATCACGGCCAGCTGGCCGGGCCAGGCGCGCAGCGTCTATGGCGACCACGAACGGTTCGAGCAGACCTATTTCTCGACCTATCCCGGCAAATATTTCACCGGCGACGGCTGTCGGCGGGACGAGGATGGCTATTACTGGATCACAGGCCGGGTCGACGATGTGATCAACGTTTCGGGCCACCGGATGGGTACCGCCGAGGTCGAAAGCGCGCTCGTGCTGCACGACAAGGTCGCCGAGGCCGCGGTCGTCGGCTATCCGCACGATATCAAGGGCCAGGGCATTTATTGCTATGTCACGCTGAACAGCGGCGAAGAGCCCGGCGACGCGCTGGCGGCGGAACTCAGGCAGCATGTGCGCAGCGAGATCGGGCCGATCGCGACGCCCGACTGCATCCAGTTCACGCCCGGCCTGCCCAAGACCCGCTCGGGCAAGATCATGCGGCGGATTTTGCGCAAGATCGCCGAGAACGAGTTCGGCTCGCTCGGCGACACATCGACGCTCGCCGATCCCGACTTGGTGGACGGATTGATCGAAGGACGTCAGAACCGGTAGCCATGACCGCGCCCGTCATCATCGCCGACGATCACCCGCTCTTTCGCGGGGCGCTGCGGCAGGCGGTGGAGGGGACCTGGCCCGATGCCGAAGTGATCGAGGTGGCGACGGCCGGGGCGGCGCGCGAGGCGGCGGACGAGGTTGCCGCTCAATTGCTGCTGCTCGATATCCATATGGCGGACAGCCGGGGTCTTTCGGCGCTGCTCGATTTCCGCCAGGATTTCCCGGCCATGCCGGTCGCGATCGTCTCGGCGAGCGAAAGCGCGGCGGTCTGGAAAGCCGCGATGCAGCTTGGGGCCTCGGGTTTCATTCCCAAATCCGCCGATCTTTCGGCGATGAAGGACGCGCTCGCGGCCATCGGCGCCGGCGATGTCTCATTCCCCGACGATGACGGTGCGGCGGATGCCGATCTCGAAATCTACGACAAGCTTGCCAGCCTGACGCCGGCCCAGCGCCGGATTCTCGGCTATCTCAACCAGGGCCTGCTCAACAAGCAGATCGCTTTCGAGATGGATATCACCGAGGCGACGGTGAAGGCGCATCTGACCGCCCTGTTCCGCAAGCTCGGCGCGGTGAACCGCACACAGGCGGTGCTGATCGCCGGCAAGCTCGATGTGGACGAAGCGGCTACGGACCTGGCGCGCTAGAGCATGATCATGTCAGCTTGAAGCACCGTCATTGCGAGCTTAGCGAAGCAATCCAGAGCCGCTTGCGATATCGTTTGCGGCTCTGGATTGCCGCGTCGCCTTCGGCTCCTCGCAATGACGGTTCATGAAAACTGATGGTGGTCTAGGCGGTCACCCGTTCCGCGACGAGCCGGCTCAGCAGTGCTCGCAACACCGCGGCGGGTACGGGTTTCAGCAGCCGCTCGGCCCCGATCTCCTTGGCTGCGGCCTCGGTCAGCGCGCCGTCTTCGGCGGTTAGCAGGATGACCGGAGGGCGGGCGCCCCATTGCGCGCACAGCGTTTCGTACAGGCTGTCGCCGGTCAGATCGTCATCGAGCCGGTAATCGATCACCACGAGATCGGGCTGCGCCTTCCCGACAGCGTCGGCTTCGCCCGCCGCGGTCTCGCAGTCGACGCGCCAGCGCTCGAACAGCGCGAGAATCGCCTCGCGCGCCGCCGGATCATTGTCGATGCACAGGACATGCGTGTCCGCCAGTGCGACCGGTGCGGGCGATGCCGTTATCGACGCCGCCGGCGGTTCGGCGGCTTCGAACCGCGCGGGGAGCGTCAGACTGAAACAGCTGCCGCGACCATGGACCGACTGCACGGTCACATCGACGTCCAGCAGATCGGCGATGCGCCGGACGATGGCCAGCCCGAGCCCGAGGCCGTTCGCGCCCCGTTCGCCGGCAAAGCGCGAAAACTCGTCGAAAATCTGCGCCTGAAGATCGTCCGGGATGCCGATACCGGTATCGGCCACGGTGATCGCGATTCCGTTGCCATGCCGCCGGCAGCCGACCAGGACCCCGCCGCTGTCGGTATAGCGCACGGCGTTGGCCGTGAGATTCTGGAATATGCTCAGCAGCAGGCCGCGATCGGTTTCGATCCAGGCGCTCGACCGCACGGCGCGAAACCGCAATCCCTTCGCCTCGGCCCGCGCGGCGAATTCCGACTCGATCTCCTCGATCAGGTCGTTGATCGGAAAGCGGGTCGGGCGCGGCTCGAGGCCGCCGCCGTCGAGCTTGGAGATATCGAGCAGGGCGCGGAGCAGCTGGTCGGCGGATCCGATCGAGCGATCGATCCGCTCGAGCAATTCGCGCGCCTTGGCCTCTTCGAAGCCGTCACCGCCGCCAATCTCTTCGGCCAGCGCGGAGCTGAACAGGCGCGCCGCATTCATCGGCTGGACGAGATCGTGGCTCGCCGCCGCGAGAAAGCGCGTTTTCGACCGCGTCGCGCGTTCGAGCGCCCGGTTGGCCGCGACAAGCTGCTCGGTGCGCTCCGCGATCTTCGCTTCCAGCGCCAGTTCGGCGAGGCGGTCGGCGGTGATGTCGGTATAGCTCGTCACATAGCCGCCATCGGGCGCGGGGCGGCCCTGGATGCGCAGATACCGGCCGTCGGGCTGTTCGCTTTCGGCGCTGTGACCGCGTCCGGCCCGCAAATGGGCGATCCGCCGTTCGACCTGGCGCTCGCACTCCGCGCCTGCGAGACCCGCCTTGCGGAGATTGAAGCGGATCAAGTCGGCGATCGGCCGGCCGGCGGTGACGAGATCTTCGGGATAGCCGAACATCTCGACATAGCGGCTGTTCCAAGCCGTCAAGCGCAGCTCCCGGTCGACGAGCGAAACGCCCTGGTCAATATTCTCGATCGCGATTTCGAGCGTGTCTGCGCTGAACTGGAGGCGTTGGGAGGTCTCCCCGAACATCGCGACGACGTCTTCGAGCGCAAGCGGATCGCCCTCGAGCGTGGAGACGACCAGCGCCCGGGCCGAGGAGGCTCCCAATATCCCCGATATCTGGCGTTCCACGAGCGCGGCGATATCCGCATCCGCCGGGTCGGAATCGGCATAGGGCCTGGCACTGCTGACCCGGAGCGCGTCGATCGCCGTGCGGCTGCGTTCGGGCCCGGCGATCTCGGCGAGCAGCAGGCGGAGGTCGGCGACCCGGGCATTGGTCGATAGGCTGGCCGCGCTGGCGGGCGTCGGGCGCGGGGATACGAAGGCGGCGGCCTGGGTGCGGTCGACAAGGTTCGCCTCGCCGAAGAGCGAGAAGAGAAAGAGCAGGGCGATATTTGCGCCGAGACTGATCAGCACGCCGGAAACCAGCACGTCATCGCCGATCATCACCGGCGGCGGGGCGTCGAGATAGGCGGGAATGAACAGCAGGGCGAGCCAGGCGGCGAAGCCGGCGATCAGCCCCGCGATCATCCCGATGCGGTTCGCGCCGCGCCAGTACAGTCCGGCGACGAGCCCCGGCGCGAACTGCGCGGCGGCCGCGAAGGAGAGTACGCCGAGTCCGGCGAGCAGGGTCGCCTGGTCGATCGAGCGGTAATAGAAATAGGCGAGCGCGAGCAGTGCGGCGATGGTCGCGCGCCGGATCCGCAGCAGCGCCGGACCGATCGGTATGTCGCGCCTGCCGCGTCGTATCCGTCCGCGATAGACGAGCGGCACGACGATATCGTTGGTGATCATGCCCGACAGCGCGATCGTCGCGACGATGATCATGCCGGTCGCCGCCGAAAACCCGCCGATGAACGCGAAGATCGCGAGCCAGTCGGCATCGAACCGGAGCGGCAGCACGAGCACCGTCATGTCCGGGCTGACGGTGCCCGGCGGGAACAGCGCGACGCCGGCCATGGCGATCGGAAACACCGCGATCGAGGTCAGCAGGAGATAGGCCGGGAACACCCAGCGCATCGCGCGGTCGGGCCGGTCGGTCTGCGCCTCGACGACCGTCATATGGAACTGGCGCGGCAGGCAGAGTGCGGCGCAGGCCGCGATCAGCACGAGTACGGCAAACCGCATGTCGATCTGCGAAAGGCTGAAGATCGGCGTCGGCGCAGCCGCGGTAACAGCCGTCGGCTCGGCGAGCAGCAGGATCGCCGCGAATATCGCGACCGCGCAAAGCGCCAGCAGCTTGATCGCCGCTTCGAGCGCGATGACGAGGACCATGCCGCGATTATGCTGGGTCAGGTCGATCCGGCTCGTGCCGAACAGCACCGCGAACACGGCCATCGCTGCGGTGACGGCGAGCACGACATCGTCTGTCCGGAAGGTCGCCGCGATATCGGGCGACAGCGCGAGCAGGGTCTCGCCGACCGATTTGAGCTGCAGCGCGATATAGGGGAGCGCGCCGATCGTCGCGATGATCGTCACCAGCGCCGCGATCGATGCGCTCTTGCCATAGCGCGCGGACAGGAAATCGGCGATCGAGGTGCTGTGCTGGGCCTTGCCGATGCGCAGGACCCGGCGGACGATTGGGTAGCCAATCGTGAACAGCAGGATCGGGCCGAGATAGATGGGCAGGAACTGCCAGCCGGTCGCGATCGCCGACCCGACCGCCCCGTAAAAGGTCCAGCTCGTGCAATAGACGGCGAGCGACAGGCCGTAGACCCAGCCTATCCGCCGATCGCTCCAGCGCATCCGGCCGAGATCGCCGGCATGGGCAAGCAGGAACAGCCCGGCGCAATAGAGGACCGCCGTTGCCAGCGCGATCCAGATCGCCATAGTTCATCCTCTCCGTCCGCCGGCTTCGCTGTCCGGCGGATCGCCTGCAACCTTATCGCCAAAGCCCCGAAATCCCAAACAAAAGGGGCGGCTGTTGCCAGCCGCCCCTTCCTGCATCGGCACGGGGGGAGGGTTAATGTGCCGAGGCCGTTCCCGCGCCGCGCGGCACGCGGATCGAATCGATCAGCTGCCGAACCTCGATCGGCGGGCTCGCCGTCATCCGCGAGACGATGATCGCCACCGCGAAATTGAGCAGCATGCCAATCACGCCGATGCCTTCCGGCGAAATGCCCAGGAACCAGTTGGCCGCGACATTGGCCTCCGGGCTCCACAGTTTGAAATAGGCGATGTAGAGGAAAGTGAAGGCGAGGCCTGTCACCATGCCGGCGATCGCCCCCTCCTTGTTCATGCGCTTGGAAAAGATGCCCATGAAGATCGCCGGGAACAGCGAGGCCGCGGCCAGCCCGAAGGCGAAGGCCACGACCTGTGCGACCCAACCGGGCGGATAGATGCCCAGATAGCCGGCGACGAAGATCGCCGCCGTCGCCGCGATCCTGGCCGCCATCAGCTCGCCCCGCTCGCTGATGTTCGGTTTGAACGTCCGCTTGAGCAGGTCGTGGCTGATCGAGGAGGAGATGACGAGCAGCAACCCCGCCGCGGTCGAGAGCGCGGCGGCAAGCCCGCCGGCGGCGACCAGCGCGATCACCCAGCCGGGCAGGTTGGCGATCTCCGGATTGGCGAGCACCATGATGTCGCGATCGACATAGACCTCGTTGGTGCTGTCGGCGTTGGGCGCATTGTCGACGAGCCGCTCGCCCGAAGGCCCGGTTTCGCCGGTAAAGTTCGGCGATCCGGCAAAGGGCTCGCCGCTGCGATATTGCATCACACCGTCGCCATTCTTGTCCGAAAAGGCGATGAGGTCGTTACTCTCCCAGTTGCTGAACCATTCGGGTGCATCCGCGTAGCTTTGCTCGTTGACCGTATCGATGAAATTGATCCGGGCGAACGCGCCGACCGCCGGGGCGGTGGTGTAGAGCAGGGCGATGAAGACCAGTGCCCAGCCCGCCGATTTGCGGGCGTCGGACGCTTTCGGCACCGTGAAGAAACGCACGATGACGTGCGGCAGCCCCGCCGTTCCGATCATCAGCGCGGCGGTGATGCAGAACACGTCGATCATCGACTTGGAGCCCTCGGTATAGGGTCCGAAACCGAGATCCTGGAGCACCATGTCCAATCGTTCGAGCACATACATCCCCGATCCGTCATTGACGGTCGATCCGAGGCCCAGTTGCGGGATCGGGTTGCCGGTGACGAGGAAGCTGATGAAGAAGGCGGGCACCATATAGGCGAAGATCAGCACGCAATATTGCGCGACCTGGGTATAGGTGATGCCCTTCATCCCGCCGAGCACGGCGTAGACGAAGACGATGCCCATGCCGATGATGACGCCGAGATTGATCGGCACGTCGAGGAAGCGCGAAAAGACGATTCCGACACCGCGCATCTGGCCGGCGATATAGGTGAAGCTGATGAAGATCAGGCAGATCACGGCGACGACGCGCGCGGCCTTCGAATAGTAACGCGTGCCGATGAAATCGGGCACCGTGAACTGGCCGAATTTGCGCAGGTACGGTGCGAGCAGCAGGGCGAGCATTACATAGCCGCCCGTCCAGCCCATCAGGTAGACCGAACCGTCATAGCCGAGAAAGGCGATGAGCCCGGCCATCGAGATGAAGCTTGCCGCCGACATCCAGTCGGCCGCTGTCGCCATGCCGTTGACGACCGGATTCACCCCGCCGCCCGCGACGTAGAATTCTTTGGTGGATCCCGCGCGCGACCAGATCGCGATGCCGATATACATCGCGAAGGACAGTCCGACGAACAGGTAGATCAAGGTTTGCGTAGCCATTGTCCTTATCTCCTAGTCGTCGAGGTCGAAGGTGCGTTCGATCTGCTTCATGCGGATCGTGTAGAAGAAGATCAGGACGATAAAGACGTAGATCGAGCCCTGCTGGGCGAACCAGAAGCCGAGCGGGTAACCGCCGAGCGAGAACTGATCGAGGAACGGCCGGAACAGGATGCCCGCCCCGAACGAGACGATGAACCAGATGCTCATCAGGGTGACGAGCAGCCGGATATTGGCCTTCCAATAGGCCTGTTCGGTATCGTTCGTGACATGATCGTCTTCGCCGGAAGTTCGGCTGCTATCGTCGGACATCGTCTACCCCTCCTGTCGTTTTTTCGCCCGGGAGCGGCGTCCCGGGATTCCATCCTCAGTCTCGAAGGCTAGTCGATAGCGCGCGTTTTGACAGCGCGACTTTGGTCTAATGGGAATTTCTCCGGCCTAACGGGCGAGGAGATCGCCGAGCCGCACCGGCGCGTCGCCGCGTTTCGCGCGCTGGGCGAGGAACAGCTCGGCGCATGCCAGAGCGTCGGTCAGCCCGTCATGCGCGCGATAGGCGGGCAGGCCGTGGCGCGCGCGCAGCTTGCCGAGCCGCAAGCCGTCCGCCGCGCGCGTCGCCGGATACCAGCGCTGTTCGAGCTGCATGGTGCAGATAAACGGCGCGACGAACGGCGCACCGAAACAGCGGCGGCAGGCGGCGTCGAGAAAGCCGCGCTCGATCTCGGCGAAATGCGCGACCAGCGGCGCGCCCGCCAGCGCGGCGAGCAACGTTGCGAGCGCTTCGGCTTCGGCAAGACCATCGGCCGCTTCATCGTCCATGATCTGGTGGATGACGACGCTTTGCTCGCTGAGTCTGCAATCGGGCCGGAAGCGCAGCCGCCCGGCCGTTGCGGCGCGGATGGTGCGAGACGTCAGGCCGACCCAGCCGGCCTCCAGGATCGCATCCTGCGCCGCATCGAGCCCGTCGGTTTCGAGATCGATCGCGATCATCTCGACAGCGTCTGCATCGGCCGCAAAATCCGGCGGGTCGATCGCGTAGAAATCCTCGAGCGGCGTGCCCTTCGCGCTCGCCGCGGCGCGGTTGCGCTGGCGCTCGAACCGCCCACGTCTGCCGAAAATCATGTGATGCCGCCGGCAAAGGCCCGGCCGACGGCGTCGAGCTGCTCGCGGATCACCTTGAACGCATCCTTCAGATGCTCGCGCTCGAACCGCGACAGGCCGGCCGGAGCGAGCTTGTTGGTCGGCTGCTCGCCGTTGCGGATCTGATCCGCCTGGTGGCGGAAGCGGATGCCGCGCACGAAGTCGAAACAATCGGTCAGATCGGCCGCCGCCTGTTCGCCTACCACGCCCTCGCTTACCGCCGCGGCCAGCCGGGCCTTGCTGTTCGCCTCGGCAATCCCGCCCGCCAGTGCGTAGACGCGGGCGATATCGACGATCGGCGCGATGGCCTGGTGCTTGAGATCGAGCACATCGCCTTCCCGTTCGTCATGATCGAGCAGGAATGTCCGGAAGAAACCGAGCGGGACGCGGTTCTTCGCGGCGGCGCGGGCGATGAAGGACAGGAAGATCCCGTTGTCGCGGGCCCTTGCATAGATATCGGCGCGCAATGCATCGACGAGACCGGTGTCGCCCGCGATGCCGCGCAGATCGAAGAAGATCGTCGCATTGAGGATCGCGTCGGGATCGGGCGTGGTGATCCAGCCGTCATAATCGGCCATCCAGTCGGCGGTTCCCTTCCGGTATCGCGGATTGGTCGCCATGATGTCGCCCGGGCAATAGATATAGCCCGCCGCGTTCAGCCCGTCGCTGAGCCGCGCGGCGAGTTCGGAGAAATAGGCATCGTGCGCGGTCGGATCGTGGCCCTCGCCGAAGACGAAGCCATTGTCCTGATCGGAGCCGAGCGCCTGCTCCTGCCGCGCCAGCGAACCGAATATCGCGAGTGCGAACGGCGAAGGCGCCGGGCCGAGCGCGTCCTGGGCCAGGGTCAGGAGCCGCTGATGCGCCGCTTCGCCGATCGAGGAGACGAAGCGCGAGATATGCTCGGCATCGACGCCGGAATCGACGAGATGGATCAGCGCCTGGGGCAGCCTTGCCGCCGCCTCGGCCACCGCGTCGGCATCCCCTGCTCCGCGCACGCGGGATACGACATGGACGGCGCTGGTCCCGAAGCGGTTGAGTAGATCGCTGGCGCCGAGCACGCCGATCAGCGCATCGTCTGCCCCGGTCACCGGCAGATGATGGATATTCCGCTCGCTCATCGTCAGCATCGCGGACAGCATATCGTCATCGGCGCCGACGGTGACCGGGTCGGCGGTCATAATGGTTTCGACCGGTGCATCCGGAGAGCGGCCTGCACCCAGCACCCGCCGCCGCAGATCCTTGTCGGTCACGATCCCGACGAGCCGGCCGTCGGCGATCAGCGGCAGGGTGGACACATCGGTCTCGGTCATCAGCCGCGCCGCATCGCGGATCGGGGTTTCGGGATGGGCCGAAACTACGTCCCGGCGGTGCAGAAGCTGGCCGACCTGCGTCTGCACGGCACCGGAATCGCCGCCGTTGCGTATCGTCTCGAGCCGCTTCACCGCCCGTCTGAGCCGGCTGTTCTCGTCGGCGATGAAAAAGCTGCGGAACGCCTCGCTTTCCCGGTTCAGCGCGTGGAAATTCTCCGCCGGAAGCCGGTACAGCAATGTATCCTCGAGCGCGACGACCGCGTTGCGCGTGATGCCGTCGCGCAGCAGCGACGGATAGCCGAAACATTGCCCTTCGCCGAGCCGCGCGCTCAACTCGGTGCCACCGAGCCTCAGTTCGACGGCGCCCGAGCGCACGATGCCGAGATGTGCGTTGGGCGCGCCGGCTTCGATGATGTCAGAATCCCTCGGGAAATAGCGGATCTCGATCGCCCGGCTCAGCGTATCGCGCAGGGGCGCGGGCAAGGCGGCGAACGGTTCGTGCCGCGAGAGAAAGGACGCGATTTCTGCAATTTCCATCGTCGAAGCTCCCACCCTCTCACTAGCACGATGACCGGTAAAGGGTATCGAGACCTTCGTATGCGTCATGGGAGCAGGTGTCGGAACCGGGCTGGCCCCATCCCGATCGTGCCGGACGGGAGAGCCGGGGGACCTCTTGCGCCATGCGTCGTTACGGGCGCATAACCTCCGGCAAAAATCGGGGAGGGCGCAATGATAATGAAACGCACACTGCAAAGGACGAGTGCCGCGCTGGCATTGTCGGCCATGATCCTGTCGGCATGCCAGTCCGGCGAGCAACAGCAGACCCCGCAGCAGCTTGCGAATTCGGCGGACGGCGGGACGGCGGCCTGTCCCAGCCAGGTCTATTGGGGCGACACCCATCTCCATACCGCCAACAGCGCCGATGCGGTGTTCAACGGCGTCCGGTTGACGACGGAGGATGCACTGCGGTTCGCGCGCGGGGACCAGGTCCGTTCGACCACCGGCCTCGACGCGCAACTCTCCCGGCCGCTCGATTTCCTCGTGGTGTCGGACCATGCCGAGGTCATCGGCATCGGCCGACGCATCGCGGAGGGCGATCCCGAACTGATTTCCGATCCAACGATCCGGCGCTGGCACGAGATGATGAACGAGAGCCTCGAGCAGTCGACGCGGGCGGCGCGCGAACTCATCGTCGGCTATGCTCAGGACACGTTACCCGAGCGGCTGGCCGATCCCGAGCTGGCGCGCGAGACGATTGTCTCGACCTGGCAGGAGCATCTGGAAGCCGTCGAGCGCTATAACGAGCCCGGCACCTTCACCAGCTTCATCGGCTATGAATATACCTCGATGCCCACCGGCAACAATCTGCATCGCGTGGTGATGTTTCGCGACGGGACGGACGTGTTCGGCGACACGCTGCCGTTCCCGGCCAATCAGAGCCAGGACCCGGAAGACCTTTGGGCCTATCTGGCCGCCTATGAGGAACGGACGGGCGGTCGGGCGATGGCGATTCCGCACAACGCCAATCTTTCCAACGGCCTGATGTTCGCGATGACCGATTTCGAGGGCGGCCCGCCGACCCGCGACTATGCGGAGCGGCGCCAGCGCTGGGAGCCGATCGTCGAAGTCACCCAGTTCAAGGGCGACGGCGAAGCCCATCCCACGCTTTCGCCCGACGACGAATTCGCCGATTTCGGCAATACGGGTTGGGATACCGCCAATCTCGACGCCTCGGCGCCGAAAGAGCCCGGCATGTTCGCCGGCGAATATGCGCGCGAGGCGCTGAAGCGCGGCCTGCTCCTTGAATCCCTGCTCGGCGTCAATCCCTTCCAGTTCGGGATGATCGGGGCGACCGACAGTCACACCGCGCTGGCGACCGGAGACGAGGACAATTATTTCGGCAAGTTCGTCGCCGACGAACCCAATGCTAATCGCGCGGCAAGTTCGGTCGGCGCGGCCATCCGGGGGCGGGTCGGCTGGCAGTATCTCGCCGGCGGCTATGCCGGTGTCTGGGCCGGCGCCAATTCGCGCGCGGCGCTGTTCGATGCGATGGCGCGGCGGGAGGTCTATGCGACGACCGGGCCGCGGATGACGGTGCGGTTGTTCGCCGGATGGGGTCTTTCGGAGGCCGATCTCGGCGCCGACCCGTGCAGCCTTTACGATCGCGCCGTGCCGATGGGGGGCAATCTGGCCGGTACCGGCGAGGCGCCGCGATTCCTTGTCACCGCGCTCATGGATCCGGAAGGCGCCCATCTCGATCGCATCCAGATCGTCAAGGGCTGGCTCGATGCCGATGGCGAGTTGCAGGAGCGGGTCTATGATGTCGCCTGGGGCGATGCCGACGAACGGAGCATCGATGCGGAGGGCAATCTCGCGCCGGTCGGCAACACGGTGAATCTCGAAACGGCGACCTATGAAAACAGCATCGGCGATCCGGAACTCCGGATGGTCTGGACCGATCCCGATTTCGACCCGTCGGAGCGCGCCTTTTATTATGTCCGCGTGCTCGAAATTCCGACGCCGCGCTGGCCCGTCTATGACCGCCTGCGCTTCGGCGCCGACATCGATCCGCAGACGGAACTGGTCGCGCAGGAGCGCGCCTACAGCTCGCAGGTCTGGTATTCGCCGGAAGCCTAGTCGATGGAAAGCCGGTGGCGGTCCCTGGCGCGCGAGCCGCTCGTTCACTTTCTCGTAGCGGGTCTGTTGCTGTTCCTCGTCCTCGGCCGGTCGGATGCAGTCGATTCCGGCAGCCGGACGATCATCGTCGACGAAGACAGGATAGCGCGGCTGTCCGCGAACTGGGAGCGTATCTGGCAGCGTCCGCCGACCGCGGAGGAGCTGGATCGGGCGATCGAGGCCCATGTCCGCGAGGAAATCTATTACCGCGAGGCACTGCGTCTCAGCCTCGACCAGGACGACATCGTTATCCGCCGCCGGCTGCGGTCCAAGATGGAATTTCTCGCCCGGGCGACAGCGGAATCCGAGAGTCCGGACGAGGCGGTACTCCGCCAATGGCTGGAGGATCACGCCGCGCTCTACGCGCCGGATGCGATAACGAGTTTCGATCAGGTCTATCTCGGCGAGGACGGCGAAGCGGACGATGTCCTGCGGCGATTGCGGCAGGGCGGCGATCCGGCGGCACTGGGCGCGCCGATATCGCTGCCGCCGTCCATGGCCGACGCCAGCCGTTCCGAGATCGAGCGCCGGTTCGGCGCGGCTTTTGCGCGCGCGATCGATTTGGAGCGGATCGGGGAGTGGCAGGGGCCGGTCCGTTCGGGCTTCGGCCGTCATCTGATCCGCGTGACGGCGCATGAAACAGGCGACCCGCCGGCGCTCGCCGATGTAAGGCAGCGGGTCGAGAATGACTGGCGGGCCGCGACCCTCGCCGAGCGCGAGGAACAGGCCTATGCGCTTTTGCGGACCCGCTATTCGGTCGAAGTGGCGGACGTCGATTGAAGTATCTCGTCCCGGTCCTCGTCTTGCTGCTCGCGTTGCTGCCGACCGCCGCATCGGCCGACGAGATGCGGCCCGGCTATCTCGATTTCACCCAGAAAAGCGACACCCGGTGGCGGCTGAACTGGAAGGCCCCGTTCGGCAACGGCGGGGCGCTCGCGGCGATACCGGTGGTCCCGGCCGGCTGCACGATGGGCGAACCCGTGCGGACGCCGTCGGCGCGCGCGATCGTGACCCGGTGGCCGGTCGAATGCAGCGGCCCGGTTGCCGGGCGGAGGACCGGTCTTGCCAATTTCGAGGCCGGCCTTGTCGATGTGCTGGTCCGCATCGCGCCGCTGGACCGGCCGGTGCAGGCGTTCCGGCTGACGGCAGCAGAGCCGCTGGCGGTCATCGCCGAACGGCCCGGTCGGTGGCAGGTGGGGCGCGCCTATCTCTTTCTCGGCGTCGAGCATATCCTGTTCGGTTTCGATCACCTGCTGTTCGTGCTGGCGCTCGTGCTGCTGCTCAAGGGCGGCTGGACGATCGCCAAAACGGTTACCGCCTTCACGATCGCGCACTCGATAACGCTGGTCGGCGTGACGCTCGGCCTTTTCGGGCTCCCGCAGCGTCCCGTCGAAGCCCTTATTGCCCTGTCGATCCTGTTCCTGGCGGTCGAGATCGTCAAAAGCCGCGCCGGCGACGCGCCGCGCCTGTCCGAACGGATCCCTTGGCTCGTCGCCTTTCTGTTCGGCCTGCTCCACGGTTTCGGTTTCGCAGGTGCGCTCGCTGAAATCGGGCTGCCGGAAAGCGAAACGCCCATGGCGCTGCTGGCATTCAATCTCGGCGTGGAACTGGGCCAGCTCGCCATCGTCTTCGTCGCGCTTGGCATGCTCGCAATGGTCGATCACGTTGCGCATGCCGGTGCCCAGCCGGCGAAACGGTTTGCCGCCTACGCGATCGGCATCACGGCCAGTTACTGGTTCATCGAACGCACATTCGCGTGAGAGGCTGGCTGCGCCTCCGAACGGGAAAGCACGACAGGTATCGCCTGGGTTTGCTCGCGATTTCAACGAGTCACCGCAAAAGGCGGTTGGTCGCCCGGCGATTTTTCTGTAGGACGCTTGGGTGGTCGGCCGTTGCCGTCCACGCCGGGCCGCATCAGCGTGTGAGGACGTGACAGCTTGATGCCCAGATTGCGCCTGATGCCGGCGGCCCTGCTGGCTCTGGTCACCGCCATACCCGCCCAGGCCGATCCGGTGCCGCGCGATGCGCCGCTGTCCGGCCGCGTCATCTCGGCGCGCGGCGGCGAGACCGCGATCCTCGTGCCGTCGCCGAGGGTGCGGCGGCTCGAAGTCCGGCAGAATCTGAAGGCCGGGGACGTCATCCGCACCAATGCGCGCGGCGCGCTCGCCATCGTCTTTGCCGATCGGACACAGATCCGGCTCGCGCGCAATTCGGTGCTGCGGGTCAACGCCGTGCGCCGCGGTTCGCCGTCCTCGATGACATTGCGCCGCGGCCGGGCCTGGGGGCGCACGCCACGCGGGGGCGGCTCCAATCTGTCGGTCGAAACGCCAGCCGCGACTGCCGGTATCCGGGGCACCGAATGGTCGATAACGGCCGATGAGGGGCAGACGTCGCTGCAGGTCTTTGCGGGCGAGGTCGAACTGTTCAACGATCAGGGCAGCGTCGCGGTTGGCGCGGGCGAGGCGGCCAGCGCACTGCTCGGCCAAGCGCCGACCCGGGTCGCGCTCGTCAATCCCGTCGGGCGCGAACAGATGCTCTATTTCCTCGCGCTCGAGGACGGGCTCGACCTGTTCGCCGGCGAAGATGTGCCCGGGCTTGCCGAGGCGCGGCGCGGCGACCGGGACGCCGCGCGCGCCGCGATCGACGCTGCGGGCGGACCGCGTGACGAGGCCGTCGCCGGTTTCGTCGATTTCGTCGTCGCGATCCGCTCGGGCGAGGATCGGGACATACCGCCGCTCGATGAAGGTGATCCTGATTCCTACGCCGTCCGCGCCTATATCCAGAGCTTCATCGGCGAACTCGATCGGGCACTGGTAACCGCCGATGCGGGGCTGGCCCGTTTCCCCGACGCGGCGCGCCTTTACGAGATAAAGGCGCGCGCGGCTTTGCTGCTGGGCGACGCCGATACGGCAAGCGCCGCAGTCGCCGCAGCGCTAGCGCGCGACCCCGACGATGCGGCGGCGCTGGCGCTGCGGGCCGAGATCGCCGCCGATTATCGCGGCGAACCATATCGCGCCCTGGCCGATGCCGAACGCGCGGTGGCGCTCGATCCGGACCGGCTGCACAGTTACCAGACGCTCAGCGATATCCGGCTGGAACGCGGCGGGCGGCGCGAAGCCATGCGCGCCATCGACGCCGCGCTGGAACTCGATCCGGCGAATGCCGCGCTGCATGCCCGCCGCGCGCTGATCCTGCTCGATCAGGGGCGGATGGCTGCGGCGCGTACCGCGATCGACCGCGCGCTCGCGCTCGACCCTTCGCTGTCCATCGTGCGGACGTCGCTCGCCGAATATCATCTGCGCACCGGAGACCCTGAACAGGCGCTTGAAGAAGGGCTCGCCGCCTCGGCCGACAATCCCGCCTATGCGCGCGCGCTGATCCAGCTGGCAGAAATCTATTACCGGCTCGGCGACAGCGCATCGGCCGCGCAGCAGCTCGACGCGGCGGACCGGCTCGACGCCAACAGCCCGCTGACCCCGCTTGCCCGCACCGCGATCGCGCTGCACCGCTATGCCGCCGACGACGCGGTTGCCGGCGCGGGCGAGGCGCTCGATCGGTTCCGCGCGCGCGGCGGCGTCTATTCCAATCTCTCCGAAAATCGCGAGACTGGCAGTCTGGTGTCCCAGGCCTTCCGTTTTCTCGGGCTCGAGGGCTGGGGCCGTTATTATGCCGACCGGGTCTTCGACAGCTTCACCCCTTCCAGCTATTTCGACCAGGCGCTGAACCAGACGCCGGGCCCGTTCGTCGTGCGCGACGCCGATGGCAGTTTCGACGCCGGCGCCGCCGAAGATCTCGACCAGCTGTCGAGCTTCCTGCAGGGGATCGCGCTCGATCCGCTGAGCGTCGCAAATTCCGAACGGCAGCTTCTGTTCGACAATGGCGATTTCTTCGAAGCCGAACTCGGCGCGTCCTATCTCGCCGAAACGCTGCGGGAACGCGTCACGGCGCACGGCAGCGTCAACGGCATCGTCACCGCGCCGTTTCCGATCGGCTTCAATATCGATGTCGACTATACCGATTTCGGCGATGCGCGGCGCCGGCCCGATCTCGACTTCTTCTCGCGCGGCGATGGCGGCGAGGACCTTGCGGTCGAAGCCTTTGCCGGGTTCGAGCCGGGCCCGCTTGACCAGGTGGCGCTCAGCCTGACCTATGAACGCGAGCGGGAACGCGCCGAGACGCAGGAACTCACCTTCCTTGCGGACGACGGGTCCGCCGACCCGCGCGAGCTGGAGCGCACCGACAACCGCTTCGCCTTCGGCCTGTGGAGCCATGAGTTCGGCTATCGCAGCCGCAGCACGATCGCAGCCGGTTACGGCACGATCGGCGAAACCGTCGAAGACTATAATGTCAGCTCGCTGGCGCCGCTTCCCGACCGGATCACGATCGACGAGATCGACTTTTCCTATGTGAGCGCGAATTTCGCCCAGAGCTTCGGCTTTCTCGATCTGCGCACGGGGATCGAATATGCCGATCTGACCGTCGCCGACCGCAGCTTTCCGTTCGACGCCGATATTCCGGCGACGCGCGACCCGGACGATGTGCCGAACATCAATGCCGAGGTTCGCGAACTGCGCGGGCATATCGATCTGCGCTATCGCGCGGCCGACTGGCTGATCGTCCAGGGGCAGGCGGAACTGGTCGATGTCCGCCTGAGCGGCAATGTCGACGGCGGGGTCACGCTGTTCTCGAACGACCGGACGCGCTTCAATTGGCGGCTGGGCGGCGCCATAGAGCCGGGCGAGGGGCAATGGGTCCGTTTCGCCACCTTGCGGGAAACCGAATCGCTCTTTCCGCTGAGCTTCCGCCCGGTCAATGTCATCGGCCTCAAGGCGAATATCGCGCCGGCCGCCGGCCTGTCGCGCTCGCGCAGCCATATCGTCCGCTGGGACGCGCAGTGGACCGACCGGTTCTTCACGGCGATCGAATATCAGGACCAGCGGTTCGCCGCCGTCGACTATACGATTCCCGACTTGCGGATCGATGCCGAGGGCGGTCCGGTGACGGTCCGGCGGCTCGGCGCGGAGATCAACTGGTGGCCGGGCGCGAATATCGGCCTGCGCGCCGCCTATGCCTATACCGACAGCGCCATTCGCGGTTCCTTCGCGACCGGGCTCAACGCATCGCAGGCGCTGGGCGGCGGTTTCGGCTGCAGCACGGCCGATATCGGCGGTTTCGAATGCCGGTTCGAACCCGGCGACCGGCTCCCCTTCGTGCCCGAGCATGTCGCCCGGGCCAGCCTGACCTGGACGGTGCCGGCCCCGTTTCGCCTGCGCACGATCCTGTCGGGCAATTTCGTCGGCGGGCAGAGCGACGACATCCGGACGCCGCTCGACGACTATACGACGGTCGATCTGCGCGTCGAATGGGAACCGCTCGACCGCCGCTTCCTGTTCTCGGCCGCGGCTCTCAACCTGCTGGATGAGGATTATGAATCCGCCACGGCCGTTCCCGCGCCCGGCTTCACCTTGCTGCTCTCCGCAGCCGTCCGCTTTTAGCGCCGTATGCGCAAGCTGCTCTCCTCCGACATCTCGCTCGCGCTGATCGTCGTCGTGCTGGTCGCGATGCTGCGGCTGCTGCCGGTCTGGACCGATATCGCGCATCGCGGGTTCGACCTGCTGTCGACGGCCGGGCAGCCGGTGCCCGCGGAACCCGGCATCGTCCTCGTCGCGATCGACGAGCCGAGCTTCTCGGAGATCGGCCTGCAATGGCCCTGGCCGCGCGAGATCCACGCCGATCTTATTAACGCATTGCGCGCGGCGGGCGCGCGCACGATCGGGTTCGACATCGTCTTCGCAGAAGAATCCGATCCCGCCGCCGACGCGGCGCTCGCTGCTGCGGCCGGGCCCGATATCGTCTTTGCCGCCGATGAGTCGCTCACCGAAAGCGATTTCGGGACGATGCTCGTCCGCACCGAGCCCTTTCCCGCACTGATCGAGGCGGGCGCGATCAGCGGCATTGTCAGCATCTCGCTGGGCGGCGACGGCGTCGCACGCACCGTGCCGGCCTACGAAGACGGTTTCGCGTTACAGCTGCTCGAGGCCAGCGGCGGGGAACCGGTGCGGAATGCCGGCGGCGATCTGATCCAGTATTTCGGCCCGGCCGGCACCTATCCCCGCATCTCCTACTATCAGGCACTCGATCCCGAGCGTTTCCTGCCGCCGGACATGTTGCGCGATGCCGTCGTGATCGTCGGCTACAATCTCCAGGCCTCGCCCGAGGTGGGCGAAACCGGCGTCGATGTCTTCGAATCGCCCTATACGCTGACCACGCGGCGGCTGATGCCCGGCCCCGAACTGCACGCGACGCTGTTCGACAATCTCCGGCACGGCCTCTCGATCCAGCCGCAGCCCGAATGGCTGGCGTGGATCGCGCTGCTGCTGGGGGTCGCGAGCGGGCTCGCCGCGTCGCGCCCGCAAAGCCCGGTCAGCAAGCTGGTCCTCGCGCTCGGGTTCTTGCTCGTGGCGGTGGGCACGAGCTGGCTGTCGCTCCGGTTCGGCCGGTTCTGGGTCTCGCCGGCCGAGCCGGCATTTGCGGCGGTGCTGACCGTCATGGCAATCGGCGGGCGCGATTTCGCCGCCGAACAGCGGCGGCGGCGCGAGATTCAGGGCGCCTTCTCCCAATATGTCGCGCCGGCCGTCGTCGAACAGCTGATCGCCAAGCCGGAACTGCTCAAGCTGGGCGGCGAGCAGCGCGAACTGACGATCCTCTTTGCCGATATCCGAGGCTTCACCGCCATTTCGGAAGCGATGAAGGACGATCCCGAAGCGCTGGTCCGCCTGATCAACGACGTGCTGACCCCGCTCTCCGATATCGTCATCGCCCATGGCGGAACGATCGACAAATATATGGGCGATTGCATCATGGCCTTCTGGAATGCGCCGCTCGACGATCCCGACCATGCGATGCACGCGCTCGCGGCGAGCATGGCGATGCGCGCGGCGATGCCCGGCATCAATGCCGCGCTCGCCGGGCGCATGCCGCGGCGGAACGGCGAACCGATGGCGATCCGGATCGGCATCGGCCTCAACACGGGGCGGTGCGTCGTCGGCAATATGGGATCGGACCAGCGGTTCGACTATTCGGCGCTCGGCGATGCGGTCAACACGGCGTCCCGGCTCGAAGCCAAGTGCAAGGATTACGGGGTCGGCATCGTGATCGGCCAGGCGACCGCGAATCTCGTTGGCGATGCCGTGTCGCTCGCCGAAATCGATCGCATCGCGGTGCGCGGCAAGGTCGAGGCGATTTCGGTATTCACGGTCGAGGATGCGATCCAGGCCGTGCCCGGTCAGTGACCGTCCGGTCCGGACTCCGGGACCACGTCGCGCAGATCATGTTCGATCCGCTGCCGGTCGAGCTCGGCGCATGGCGCGCCATATTTTGCGCGGCACTGGCTTTCGCGCCAGGCTTCGCCGTCGCTTTGCCAGTTCATCGTCGAGCAGGCGGCGCAGACCATGGCCACTCCGCCGGCGAGCGCCAACATCCTAACTCTCTTCATCGCGGACAAACTCCAATATATCGCCGGGCTGGCAGTCGAGCGCATCGCAGATCTTGACCAGCGTATCGAACCGCACGCCGCGCACCTTGTTGGTCTTGATCATCGACAGCGCCTGTTCGGTCAGCCCGATCGTGGCGGCCAGCTCCTTGAGGCGCATCTTGCGCCGGGCCAGCATCACATCGAGGTTGATGACGATCCGCATCCGCCCGGGGCCGCTACAGGAAACGCTCATTTTCATCGGCCGCCCGCTGTCCCGCGGCGAACACATGCGCGACGAAAACGAACAGCAGACCGATGAACAGTGCGCCCAGCTCGGGAGTCCCGAACTGGATCGAGAGCCGGCCGTCCATGTCCGGACTGCCGATCGAATAGATCAGGATATGCAGCGTCCGCTGCAGCGCACCGACGAACACCATCGCCAGCGCGATCCAGGCGAACCGCCGGAAACCGCGCACCGCCTCCCACGACAGGGGACGGTCCTTGGCCGCTTCCAGAAAGGTGCGTCGGAGCGCCAGCAGGCCATAGGACCAGAGCAGCGCACCGGCGAGCGACACCGCAAGTCCGGCGAGGCGGGCGCCCGGTCCGAGCCGCGACAGATCGAAGCCATGGCCGAGATTGGCCGACGCCGCGGGCGCCAGCGAGTCCCAGAAGACCCAGATCGCGATCGCGATCAGCGGCAGGGCGATGGCGCCGACAAGAGTGGCGAGGGCCAAAAACCTCGCGAAGCGGCGATGGGAAGCGATCTCTGTCATAGCGAATCATGGCTTATAGTCGATAAAATTAAAGTATCACTTTAATTTTACAAAACAAGAATTGAATTCGGTATGGGATGGAAGGCGTGACGGCGGTCGCTTGCGAGCAGGTAGCCGAACTTATTGGCGTCCCGGACCGTCCGACAGAAACCGGCGCGCACGGGCCGGTATCCGGCCGAAATAATCGGGGGCGGGCAGCCGGGGCGGGGCGAACTCCCGGCCGCGGATCCGCGCATATTCGGCGCGGAATTCCGGCATCGGGTGCTCGGCCATCGGAACGTTGGTCGCCACGCCGCCGTGGAACTGATGAAACGAACCCTCGCCCAGGATCACGATCGGCTGGATTCCGGGCGCGGCGAGGATCCGGTGCAGGAAGTCCTGGTTGACGAGGCCGCCGCCCGGGGACTGGAAGCGTTCGTCGAAACCGCCAAGGCGCCGGTAGCTGTCGCGGCGCATCGCGAACCAGCTGCATTCGCTCGGCATGCCGCCGCGAAAGCCGCAGCGCGAGGACGGGGCCAGTGTGGCGATGTCGAAGAGCGCATAGCCGGCCCCGCGCCAGTCGATCGACGCGAGCAGGGCGTCCTCGGTATCCTGGTCGTAGCCGTCGAGCATCGAAACGTTTTGGACGTCGGGACCCAGATGCCAGGCCAGCGTCAGGGCGAAAGGGTCGGGCCGGGTGGCGGCCGCCCCGATGGTCGCGGCGACGAGACCGGGGGACACCATGCGCGCGCCGTCGACGATCACCGCGACCAGTTCGCCCCGCGCCGTATCGATCCCGCGGTTTACCGCTGCGGCGGGCGAGGGCGAACCGGTTTCGAAAAGGATATGGCGGAAATTGCGGCCGAAGCCGGTGACGAAACCGGCATCGAGCGGTTTGCGCGATCCGTTGTCGATCGCGATCACCTCATAGTCGTCCGGGCCGACATTGCGCTGATATGCCGGCGAGAGCGTGAACAGGGTCCGTTCGGCTTCGCGGCGCATTTCGTGGAATATCACGACGATCGAGAGCGCGGGTTTCTGCATCACGCGATGCCCTAAGAAACTCCGTCGCATCTGTGAAGCACGGCTGCGTCGCCGGCAGCGGGTTCAGTCGCTCAGCGCGTTGGCGAGCAGATGTTTCGACCGGTTGCCCAGCGATCCGCCGATCAGGAAGGTAACCCACGTCTCGACGGTCGGGCTGTCGGACGTGTCGAATTCCTCGCGCAGGATCCGGTGCCAGTCTCGCAACAACAGCCGATAGATCGAGGTGGCCAGGGTTGGCCGGCGTTGGGATGGCGGCAAATGGCTGGCGTTGAACGCGGCGATCCGGATGCCGTCGATCAGCCGCTCGAGATTGCCCATGCTGTTGGTGGTCGAGGACTGGTGTTCGCGATGGCTGCACAATATTTCGGGATCGTACCAAATCTCACCAAGCGCGGACAGCCGCGCCCACATCTCCCAGTCGAACGCGAAGGTCGACGCCGGCAGAAAACCGCCGATCCGTTCATAGGCGCTCCGGCGGACAATGATCGCCGGAAACAATATCTGCTGGCGGGCGGCGATCTTTCTCGTAAAATTGTCGACAACTCCCGGATCCTGTTGGAGTATGGGCTGGTCGCCGCGGTGTCGGCCGTCCGCGTCGACCGTCCTTGCCCGGCAAAAGGCGGCGACGAGCCGTTCCTTGACCATCAGCGGCGGCAGCAGCTTTCGATAAAATCCTTCGCCGACGAAATCGTCCTGATGCAGGACATGAATGAATTCCCCGCGGGCCAGGTTGAGGCAGCGATTGTGGTTGTCGACGATACCCAGATTGCTCTTGTTCGCGATGAAGCGGACCTGCGGCGAAAATTCCTCGGCAACTGTTTTCGCCCGGTCGTCATCCGATGCGTCATCGACAACCATGATCTCGATTTCGCCCGCGTCCAGCTTCTGCGCCACCAGGCTCTCGAGCGATTGTCTGAGCCAGCCCGGGTCCGCGACATTGTGAACGGGGATCATCACGGAAACCAGCGGCCGCCGACGGTTCGCGCCTATGAGCCCGGCCAGTTTCGACCGCCAGGTGTCGTGAGACGGCGATGAGCGAACAGGGGGCGGTGTGCCGATCGCAGCATCCGCCGCCGGGCCAGCGCCGAACCCTTCAATGTCCGAAAACCCGGAGTCGCAGGATTCGCCGGCCAGCTCCTGGGCCCGGTTCCACGACAGGAGTATCGCCAGCTCTTCGACCTGCTCCCGGTCGCGCAGAAAGGTCTCTCCGTCGATCAGATACGTCTCGAGTTCGTCAGCGCCGGCCGCGTCGTTCCCTCCGTTCGCCAATCCGATAGCGCGGCGGCTGAGCTCCACGGCGCGGGATTGCGAATAGGCTGCGCCATGGAGATTGCCGATGCCGAGCTGAAGGTCCGCAAGATCGCAATGATGTTTGGCAACGGCCGGTTCGGCCGCGATACACCGGCGCGTCAACTCGATGGCATCGCGATATTTGCCGCGCCGCGCGAGCAGCGCCTGGTAGGGATGGAGATAATCGGGATCCGTACCCCCCCGGGCGATCGCCTTTTCGAACATTTTTTCGGCGCGATCGAGCTTCCGCGCGGCAACGAGGCTTTTCGCCAATTGTCGCAGCAGCTCGGGATTGTCCGGTGAGGATTTGACTGCGCGTTCGGCAATCTCAACCGCCGCTTCCGGGCGATCGGCCCGGAGCAGCGTTTCGCTGTAGGCTTTCAGATATTCCGCCTTGGCCGGCGCCAGTTCGATCGCCCGGCCAAAGGCGTCGGCTGCCTCTTCAGGACGATCGTCTTCGGCAAGCATCCTCCCGAGGAGCAGATAATCCTCCGCGTGATCCGGTTCGATCGCGAGTAATTGGCGCATCGCGTTCGCCGCATCTTCCGACCGGCCGAATCGGCGGAGAGTTCTCGCCCAGGACCGCAGGTAGCGGGGTTCCTCGCCATACAGCTTCACGGCCCGGGCATAGGCGCGTTCGGCTTCCTCGATCTCCTCATTCTGTTCGAGCAACGAACCCAGGTGATACTGGTGCCGGGCGATGCGCGGATCGATCTCGACCGCCTTGCGGGCCGCTGCGATCGCGTCCTCCAAAGCGCCGTCTTCCGCATTCTCGCGGCTTTGCTGGATCCAGAAGAGCGGAATCTTGTCGCGATAGATCGATGCGCCTTCGTCCGGACTTCGGTTAAGCCAGGTTTTCGCCCAGACGGCGCGGAGTTCGTCGAACTCGTCCGACACGGCGTCGAGCCCCCGTTCGGTATCCTTGAACAGCGCGTAGAGCTTTCTGACCGGCGCCCAGACCCGCTTCGATCGAAAGAAATCCCCGTCCGACACCTCTTCATGCCGATGCCGGGGGCTCAGAAAGCCGTCGATCGCCTCGGCTACATCGTCGGCAATTCCGTCCGGACCGACGATGTCCGTCATGCCGGGGCCGTGCAGGACGGACCTCCAGTCGGCGAGCAAATCCCCAAAATGAACCAGCGTCCGGGGGCGGTCGCGCGTATGATACTCGGCTTCCGTCATATAGCTTTGCCAGAGCAGGATCGCATGGTTTCGTTGCATGGCGTCGCGTTTCCGCAACGAGCCGGCGACCTCCAGCGGATTGCGGCAGGCGACGACAAAGTGCGGGCGATAGCCGCGCTTCTCGAACACCGTGCGCCATAGCGGCAGCAGCCGTGAAAAACGGGGGTCCTTGATGACGATGCGGTCGGCGTCGCCGAACTGGTCTCCGACCAGATCTGCGGCCTCGTCGACAACAGCCTCCAACTCGGCCCGGTCCCGCCAGCCTTCGGGCAGCGGTTTCGGATCGGCCCAGACCCGGTCGAGCATGCCCATCAGCCGATTGTTGAGACTGACGATCGGGGAAGATTCCCAATGGCCGAGCCGATTCGCTTCGGAGGGCCGCATCATGGTCCTGGCCTTGGTCCAGCCCGCGAGATCGATCACGCGCGCCAGTGCCGACGTGCCCGAACGGTGCATCCCCAATATTATAACGGCCTTCCGTTCGATAACCCGCGGCTCCTGTCTCGACGAAGCCGCGCATTGCTACCGCCGAATCGGCAGTACCACGGTCTTCACTTTATCCCGCACGGAAGATGTCGACCTATATCACCGAAAATCGCAAACGGAAATCAGGCCGGATCGGCCGAACGGCGTGTCCCGGAAGATGGTGAGTCGAGCCATCGGGCCAGCCGGACCAGCAGAATGATCAGCGGTGGCACGAGGATCGCCGACAGGGCCACCTTCGCCAGCATCTGGCCGAGGAGCAGCGAGCCGATCGGAAATTCGCCGTAAAAGGCGAGCGTAATGAAGATGAGCGTGTCGACGGACTGGCTCAGCGCCGAGGCGATCGCGCCGCGCGCCATCATGCCGACGCTGCCGTCGCCCGTGGCGCCGCGCAGCGCGGAGAAAATCCAGACATTGAGGAGCAGCGACACGCCATAGGCGACGGGCCCGGCCGCCATGATCCGCGGCGTTTGCGACAATACCCGCTCGAACGCGGAGAGGTTTTCCGGCGGCATTTCGGCCGAAGCCGGCAGCGACAGGACCAGGAAGATCAGGAGGATCGACAGGGCCAGCGGGAAAAAGCCGAACAGCACCAGCCTGTCCGCCGTCCTGCGGCCATGGACCTGCGCCACGGCGCTCGACAGCACGACCAGCATGAGAAAGGCGAAGATCCCCGATTCGACGGCGAGCGGTCCGAGCGCGACCTGTTTGAAGGCCAGCACGCCGGCGATGCAGGTCATCCCGCCATAAAGGATTGAAAAAATGAAGAGCGAGCGCGATAGCGGCGCCGGGGTCGATGCAGTTGCCATCGGCGTCCCCTATCCTGTTCGCCGTCCCAACAAAAGAGGGCCGGGAAAAGAGCGACCCAATCGGCCGAGACAAATGCAATGGTCCGGCAACCGGCGATGCGGCCGTCCGGATGATCGCTCCGGCCAATACCACCGAACGCGCGCGAGAGGCGTTACGCATCCGATCGATGCCCGTCTCCGAAACGGCTTATCAAGGCGCCCGAATCGTGCCACGCTAAGCGGATGAGTTTGCGCTCCCTTTTGCTGCTGCTATGCCTGATGCTGTGCCTCGTTGCGGCACCCGCCGCCGCTCAGGACCTGCTGACCGGCGAGGCGGAGCCGAGCCCCGAACCGCCCGAACAGGCTATCGAACTGTCCAGCGAGGGTCCGGCCGACGGCGAAATCGCCGACCGGATCGCGGACATTTTCGGCCAGATCGACGCGCTTTCCGAGGTCTCGGTCGAATCCAGGGCGGGGGTCGTTACGCTGGCCGGACCGGTCCCGACCGCCGACGACATAGCGCGGGCCGAAGCGATCGCGTCGCGCGTGACGGGTGTGGTCACGGTCGAAAATGAAATCGAGCGCAATCTCGATGTCGAGACCAATGTCGCGCCGACACTGGTCGCGTTCCAGGAAAATCTGCGCGGCTTCGCCAATGCGCTGCCGCTCGTCGCGGTCGCCTTCGGCATCGCCATCCTGATCGGCCTGCTCGGCTATTGGATCGCGGCGCGCAAGCGGCTCTGGCAGTGGATCGCGCCCAATGTCTTCATGGCCGAGCTCGTCGCGACCTCGATCCGGTTCCTGTCGATCGTCATCGCCATGCTCGTCCTGATGCAGATCCTCGGGGCTACCGCGCTCCTGGGCGCGGTGCTCGGCGGCGCCGGCGTGATCGGGCTGGCGATCGGCTTCGCCGTCCGCGATACCGTCGACAATTATGTATCAAGCCTGATGCTCAGCCTGAGACAGCCCTTTCGCGCGAACGACCATATCGTCGTCGATTCCCACGAGGGGCGCGTCGTGCGGCTCACCTCGCGGGCGACGATCCTGATGACGCTCGACGGCAACCATCTGAGGGTGCCCAATTCGGTCGTCTTCAAATCGGTGATCCTCAACTATACGCGCAACCCGGAACGGCGCTTCGCGTTCGAGCTCGGCATCGATGCCGAAGACGACGCGGCGGACGGGATCGCCGTCGGGCTTGCCGCGCTCAACGACCTTCCGTTCGTCCTCTCCACGCCCGAAGCGAGTGGAGTCATCCATGATGTCGGCGATTCGAATATCGTGCTGACCTTTCACGGCTGGCTCGATCAGACAGACACCGATTTCCACAAGGGCCGCAGCAAGGCGATTCAGGCGGCCAAGGCGGCGCTGGAGGAACAGGGCTTCGCGCTGCCCGAACCGATCTACCGGCTGCGTTTCGACGACATGGCGCCGCTGCCGATCAAACGGGCGCTGTCCGGTGAAAGCGGCCGGCAGCCGCAGCCGGCCAAGGCGCCGCCGCCCGATACCGCCGAAGATCAGGACACCGCGCCCGACACGCATATCGAACGGCTGGTGGCGGAAGAAAGGGCCGAAACCGCCGACAAGGATCTGTTGGACGACAGTCGGCCGATCGAATAGAATTCGGCTAAGGTCGGACGATGCGGTTCATCCTGCGATAAAGGATTGAAAAAATGAACGGCGAGCGCGATAGCGGCGCTCGGACTGGCGCGGTGGCCATCGCGGTCCTCCATCCCGTTTCCGCCCCAGCAAAGAGGGTTTCATTTGCACGATACGGATTATGATGTCCTGGCGATCGGCGATGCGGTCGTCGACGTGATCGCGCCCACCGACGACGCGCTGCTCGCCGAAGAAGGGTTGCGCAAGGGGTCGATGCGCGTGCTCGACCGTGACGGGGCCGAACGGCTCTACGAGCGGATGGGGCCGGCGCAGGAAATGAGCGGCGGTTCGGCGGCGAACAGCATGGCCGGGATCGCGGCGCTTGGCGGCCGCGCGGCCTTTGTCGGCCAGATCGGCTCGGATCAGCTCGGTACGATCTTCGCGCACGATATCCGCGCTCAGGGCGTCGCCTTCGATACCCCCGCGCTCGACGGCGACGTCACGACCGGCCGCTGCCTGATCCTCGTGACGCCCGATGCCCAGCGCACGATGAACACCTATCGCGGCGCGTCCGAACATCTGTCGGTCGACGCGATCGATCCGGCGCAGGTCGCAAAAGCCGCGATCCTCTATCTCGAAGCCTATCTCTGGGATCACGACGCACCGCGCGTGGCGATGAAAAAGGCCGCGGACATGGCGCATGACGCGAGCCGCCCCGTGGCGTTCACCCTGTCCGACATCGCGTGCATCGGCCGCCACCGCCCCGATTTCGTCGAACTGGTGGGAAGCGGACGGATCGACATACTGTTCGGCAACGAGGACGAAGCCCGCGCGCTGGCGCGGCACGACGATCTCGACGATGCGATCGCCGCGCTCGCCGGCCATGTCGATCTGTGCGTGATTACGCGCGGCGCCGACGGCGCGATAGCGGTTGGCCGCGGCGAACGGGTCGCGGTTCCGGCGGTTCCGCCGCGCGCACTGGTCGATACGACGGGCGCGGGCGACCTGTTCGCCGCGGGCTTTCTCGCCGGCCATGCCTGGGGCCGGCCGCTCGAAGCCAGCCTCGCGCTCGGCGCGGCCGCCGCGGCCGAGGTCATCGCCGATTATGGCGCGCGCCCGCTCGGCCAGCTCCGGCATCTCGCCGCCGATTGACCGTTTACAAGTCGCGCACCGGCCTTCATGCGGGGGCGCTGATGGATCGTCCGGGGGCGAAAGAATGCGAAGACTGGCCGTGTATTGCGGTTCGAATGCAGGCGTGGAACCGCGATTTGCGGAGGCGGCGAAGGCGCTGGGCAGGGAAATGGCCGCGCGCGATATCGGCCTTGTCTATGGCGGCGGACGTCTCGGCCTGATGGGCATGGTCGCCGATGCCGTGCTCGAGGCGCATGGCGAGGCGCATGGCGTGATCCCCGAGGCGCTCGTCGATCTCGAGGTCGCGCATCAGGGCCTGACCGAACTGCATATTGTCACCTCCATGCACGAACGCAAAGCGAAGATGACCGATCTGTGCGACGGTTTCGTGGCGCTGCCAGGCGGTATCGGCACCCTGGACGAACTGTTCGAGGCCTGGTCCTGGAACGCGCTCGGCTATCACGCCAAGCCCTTCCTCCTGCTCAACGTCGCCGGTTTCTGGAACTCGCTGATCGGTTTTGTCGACCATGCCATGGCCAATGGCTTCATCTCGCCCGCCCGGCGGGAGCAACTGCTCGTCGCGACCGATATCGGCGATGCGATCGACCAGCTCGCCAATGCCGCAAACGGCGCCAAACAGGGGATGACCTGGTAGTATGGACGGTCCCGATATCCTGATGAGCTTCGCCGGGATCGCGGTCATCCTGCTGCTCGCGGTCTTGCTTTCCTCCAACCGGCGGGCGATCCGGTTGCGGGTCGTTCTCGCGGCGTTCGGTCTGCAGGCGGGTATCGCGGTTTTGGTTCTTTACAGCGATTGGGGACGCGCCGCGATCGGCGGGATGGCGCGCGGTGTGTCCAATCTTCTCGGCTATGCGCAGGAGGGGACGACCTTCATCTTCGGCCCAATGGCGAACCCGGAGATCGGCGGGACCAGCTTTGCGATCGCCGCACTGCCGGTCATCATCTTTTTCGCCTCGCTCGTGTCGATCCTTTATTATCTGGGCGTGATGCAGTTTGTCATCAAATGGGTCGGCGGCGCGATCCAGAAGGTGACGGGCATCACCAAGGTCGAGTCGCTTTGCGCGGCGGCCAACATCTTCGTCGGCCAGTCGGAATCGCCGCTGGTTATCCGGCCCTATCTGGCAAACCTTACACCCTCTCAGCTGTTCACGGTGATGAGCGTCGGCATGGCCGGTGTCGCGGGGACGATCCTTGCTGCCTATGCCGCAATGGGCATCCAGATCGATTATCTGCTCGCCGCCGCCTTCATGTCCGCGCCGGGCGGCATCCTGATGGCGAAGATCATCATGCCGGATAGGCCTGAAGATCTCGAAACCGAACCGACCGTGCCCGTCGACGTGGAATATGAGGAGGAAAAGCCGGTCAACGTTATCATGGCTGCGTCCATGGGGGCGCAGACAGGCGTCCGCATCGCGGTGATGGTCGGCGCGATGGTGCTGTCCTTCGTTGCGCTGGTCGCACTGGCCAACGGGCTGCTGGGCGGCATCGGTGGGTGGTTCGGCTATTCGGAGCTCAGCTTCCAGCAGCTTGTCGGCTACGTCTTCGCGCCGATCATGTATCTGATCGGCGTGCCGTGGGACGAGGCCCTGGCGGCCGGCGGCCTGTTCGGCACCAAGGTTGTGCTCAACGAATTCGTCGCCTTCATCGCGCTCGGTGCCGGCGAAGGCGGTTTGTCGGAGCGCAGCGTCGCGATCGTCACCTTTGCGCTGTGCGGTTTCGCCAATCTGCTGTCGATCGCGATCCAGATGGCGGTGACCGGCGGCCTCGCGCCCAACCAGCGGCCCGTCATCGCGAGGCTCGGCCTCAAGGCGCTGGCCGCGGGGTCGCTCGCCAACCTGATGAGCGCGGCGCTTGCAGGGCTCTTGCTTAGCTGACACAGGCTGTGTCATCCCGACTCTATCAGCCGCTTTTCAGGATCGCATCGTGCCCGACAAAATTGCCTCCGTGTCCCTCCGCCATGCGGACAGTGACCCGGCCGGATTCGCCGAGGAGATCGGCAGTTCGTTCGAGACCTACGGTTTCGCGATCGTCGCCGATCACGGCGTGACCGCGGAGCTGATCGAGCAAGCCTGGGCCAAGACGTCGGAATTCTTCGCCCTGCCCGAGGCCGTGAAGCGCAAATATTATATCGAGGGCGGCGGCGGTGCGCGCGGTTACACGCCGTTCGGGACCGAGGTCGCCAAGGATGCGACCGAGCACGACCTTAAGGAGTTCTGGCATGTCGGCCGCTCGCTGCCCGAGGGGCATCGCTTCGCCGATCTGATGGCGCCCAATATCTGGCCGGACGAAATCGAAGGGTTCCGCGAAACCTTCACGACGTTGTACGGCGCGCTGGAAAGTTCGGGGCTGCGCATCCTCACCGCGATCGCGACCTATCTCGGCCTGTCGCCCGATTTCTTCGACGATACGGTCGAGGACGGTAACTCGGTCATGCGCCTGATTCACTATCCGCCGGTGCCCGATGACGCGCCGGGCGTGCGCGCGGCGGCGCATGAGGATATCAACACGATCACGCTGCTTCTGGGCGCGGAAGAGGCGGGGCTCGAACTGCTCGATGCGAACGGCGACTGGCTGCCGGTGAAGCCGGGCGAAGGGGAACTCGCCGTCAATATCGGCGACATGCTCCAGCGGCTGACCAACCATGTCCTGCCATCGACCACCCACCGGGTCGTCAATCCGCCGCCCGAGCGGCGCGGCCAGTCGCGCTATTCGATGCCCTTCTTCCTCCATTTCCGGCCCGACTATCTGATCGAGACCCTGCCGAGCTGCATCTCGGAGGATCGCCCGAACCGGTATCCCGAACCGATATCGGCGCATGACTATCTGCTGGAGCGGCTCCGCGAGATCAATCTGGTCTAGCCTCCAGGCCTAGCGCTCGGCATCGTCCAAATTGTCCGGGCCGAAACTGGCGGGCAGCAATTCGGAAATCGTCTGCACGCTTGCGTCCGTTCCATCGCCCGAGGCGGAGATCACCTCGATATCGACGCCCGACAGGTCGCGCGCTTCGGCGATCGACTGGCGGCATCCGCCGCACGGCGTCACCGTCTGCGCGCCCGTCAGCGTGCCGTCTTCGCCGATATGGCCGCCCGCCACCGCGATGCGCCGGATCCTGTCGAGCCCGAACGCCTGTTGCGCGGCCGTCAGGGCCGATATCTCCGCGCAGACGCCGAGCCGGTAGCAGGCATTTTCCATGTTGCTGCCGGTCGCGACCGTGCCGTCCTCGGTTTCGACGGCGCACCCGACCGAAAAGCCCGAATAGGGCGCATGGGCCCGGATCGCCGCGTCGCGCGCCAGCGCGACCAGCTCCGCCTGTGTGTGTCGCTTTCCGCTCATGCCGCACCCTTAGACGAAGCGGCTTGCTTCACCAATATGCCGCCGCTCGAGACTGGCTCAGCGCAGGGTCTCGCCGGGCGTGAAGGCCGGATCCTTTGGGCTGATCTCGGTCGCGACCCGCCATTCCTCGCACAGCGTGCGTTTGTAGAGCGCACCGTCCCGGAACCAGTGCCAGGTCCGCGAGCGCCGGTCGCCGGTCTCGCCCATGACGATGATCTCGACGAAATACGCGCCCGGTTCGTCCCGGCGGGTGAGGTTGAGGAGCAGGACATCGTCGTCCGTCTCCCAGGCATAGCCGTGAAAGGTCGGCATGTCCCACCAGAGCTTCCCGTCGCGGTAGACGCCGGGCAGCCGCGCGCGATATTCGCGGCCGTCGTCCCAGGTGAAGAGGTTGTGCTGGATATAGGCGGCCTCGCCGGTGCGCGGGAACTCGCAGACGATCCGGGCTTCATGGCGGTCCAGCTCCGCGCCTTCGGCATCGATATGGCGGTACGCGCCCTCCCATACGCCCTCATGTTCGAGCATGGCCGGCATCAGCCCGTCCAGTATCCGATCCCCGGCTTCCGGCATTCGGCTATCTCCGCGCAGCTATTGATCGTCATCGGGTATCACAGCCGAATTGAATGTCTCCAACAACCAATGGTATAGGCGTGCCAGCCGGGAGAGAGATATGGGCGACAGCCGTCTGCGTACGCGGTTCATCAAACCGTCGATGGATCCGAAAAAACTCCAGCATTTCCTGGCGGTCTACGATCTGCGCCATTTCGGCCGCGCGGCGACCGGCAATGGCGTGACGCAGCAGGCGATTTCGAAGAGCGTCAAGAAGCTGGAGGAGCAGCTCGGCGTCGAGCTGTTCGAGCGTGGCCCCTATGGCCCCGCGCCGACGATCTTCGCCCATTCGCTGGCCCGCCGGGCCAAGGTAATCCTGTCCGAAGCGCGGCTCGCCGCGGCCGAACTGAGCGCGCTGCGCGGCGCCGAGGAGGGCTATGTCCGCGCCGGTTTCGGCTGGTCTTTTGTGTCGCGGATCGCGCCCCAGACGGTCTTGCGGTACCGTCGCCGCCGCCCGAACATCAAGGTCAGCCTGTCGACGGGCGCTTCGGACAAATTGTTCGACCGGCTGTTGAACGGGGAGGTGGAATTCGTTGCCAGCTGCCCGCTTCCGGATTTTACCGTCGATCCGCTGCTGGAGGCCGAGACGCTGTTCGGCGATGTCGACGTCATCGTGATGCGGCACGATCATCCGCTTGCGCACAGGCCGGACGTCACGCTGGCCGACCTCTCCGAGCAGACCTGGGCGACGTCGGGTACGTTGGGCGAGCGCTGGCGGAAGATCTGCGCGACCTTCCTCGCCGCGGGCGTCGAACCGCCGGTCAATACGATAGACATGGACTCGGTGGGTATCGCCAAGGCGATGATCGCGCAGAGCGATTGTATCGCCCTGCTCTCGACCGAGCTGGTGATCAACGAAACCATGGCCGGCCAGTTCCATACGCTGCGCCGGACGGAGTTCCCCTCGGCGCGCACGGCCATGCTCGTGACGCGGCGGAGTTCCGCCTTGCAGCCCGCCGCGCAGGCGCTGGTTCACGATCTGCTCGAGGTGACCAACGCGCTGCGGCCGGGAACGCCGGAACTCTAGCCTTTCCCCGAACGGTTGTCGGATACGATTGCACGGTTGTTGGCCATGGCGCGCCGATGCGTGGTTTCCTCGACACACTGTTTGTCTAAAGAAAAATTTGTCCGGACAAATCTTGAGCCCGGAATGAAATTGACATAGTCAGGCAGTCGAACGGGTTTTGGGAGAAACGAAATGGTCGCCATCAAGAGGGTCTTTAAACTATCATTATCCGGTGCGGCGATGGGCGCCGCGCTGGTTTCGGCGCCGGCAATGGCGCAGGCCGACGGGGATGCGGCCCAGGTCGATCCGGCCGGTCTCGGCGTCATCGTCGTCACCGCGCAGCGGCGCGAGGAAAACGTCCAGGACATTCCGATCGCGATTTCGTCCTTCTCGCCGGACGAACTCCAGTCGCGCGGCATCGGCAACACGCTCGAGCTGGGCGAGTTCATTCCGAACCTCATCGCGCAGAACAATACGGGTCTCGGCGCGTCGAACGCCTACTTTCTGCGCGGTATCGGCAATACGGAATCGATTGCCACCTTCGACCCCCCGATCGGCACCTATGTCGATCAGGTCTATCTCGCGCGCCAGAACGGCAACAATCTGAGCCTGTTCGATGTCGAGCGCGTCGAGGTGCTGCGCGGTCCGCAGGGCACCCTGTTCGGACGCAACACGACGGGCGGCGCGATCAGCATCGTCCTGCGCGAGCCGGGCGACGAGTTCGGCGGTTTTACCGAGATCGGCTATGGCCGGTTCGACCGTATCCTGGTGCGCGGTTCGATGGACATTCCCGTCGGCGACAATGTCGCGTTCAAGGTCAGCGGCTATTATCAGAATGACGACGGCTACGTCGAAAACATCACGACCGGCGATACGCTGAA
This sequence comes from Parasphingopyxis algicola, assembly GCF_013378075.1. Taxonomy (GTDB): domain Bacteria; phylum Pseudomonadota; class Alphaproteobacteria; order Sphingomonadales; family Sphingomonadaceae; genus Parasphingopyxis; species Parasphingopyxis algicola. The sequence goes on from NZ_CP051131.1 coordinate 2,844,876, forward strand.
CGACAATGACGGCTTCGGCGCGCGGATCGCGATGCGGCTTTCGACCGATATCGCCGAATGGAATATCGCCTATGCGCGGATCACCAATGACGGCGAGAATATCCTGAACTTCCCGTGCCGCGCGATCGATCCGGCAACCCCGACCGATTGCGACACGCGGTTCGCCACCACGGGTTCGACCGAGGCGAGCGCCGGTCCGGTGCCCGGCATTTCGGGGCGCAAGGCCAATTACGGCCTCGGCAGCCAATCCGACATGGATCTCATCACGTCGAACCTCGAACTCGAACTGGGGGACGATATCTCGGTCGCCTTCATCACCGGCTATACGAACCTCGTCCAGCAGTTCAATCTGGACTTTTTCGACGGCCGGTTCGGGCCCAGCCCGGCCAATCCGTTCCCGGCGGTGATCGGATCGCCCTTCGGCGGCTTCAACATCTTCAACGATCAGGAAAACACCCAGATCACACAGGAGGTCCGGTTCAACGGATCGCTTGCCGACGGCCTGATCGATTTCGTCGCGGGCGGCTATTATTTCTACGAGGATACGAGCACCGATTTCGCCGACCTGTTCGGCGCGGTGGGCTTTCCCTTCCTGCTCGCCGACCGCGTGATCGACAATGATGCCGAGGCCTTCGCGCTCTACGGACAGGCGGACGTCCATGTCACCGACCAGATCACGCTGACGGCGGGCCTGCGCTGGACCGACGAGGAGAAGAACTTCCAGATCCGCGACAATCGCCCGATCTGCAACGGCGATCAGTCGGCCCCGGGCTGTCTGAGCAATTTCAACCTCGTCGCGACGAACGGCACGCCGATCCCCGACTCCCAGTCGGTCAGCATCTTCACGCCGCGCTTCGCGGTGACCTATGAGCCGAACGACGATCTGCTGTTCTTCGTTTCGGCGACGCGCGGCTTCAAGTCCGGCGGCTGGAATGCGCGCGGCACGGCGGGCTCCGAACTGCTGCCGTTCGGCCCGGAAACGACCTGGAGCTATGAAGCGGGCTTCCGCAGCGAATTCTGGGACAACCGGGCGCGCCTCAACGTGACGGCCTATTATGCCGATACGACGGGACTCCAGACGCCGTCGGCCTTCGTCCGGGGCAACGGGACCATCGCCTTCATCACCCGCAACTTCGCCGATTACGAGAATTACGGCATCGAGGCGGAACTGACGCTGGCTCCGGCTGACGGGCTCAATATCTTTGCGAGCCTTGGCTGGCAGGATGATCAGTACAATATCGATCGCAACGCCGATCCGGTCGACGAGTTCGGCGTGACCTCGGTCGCGGCGCAACAGGCGCAGTGCCAGGCGGCGCTTGCCGCGAACATGGCGTCGGCGGCCTGCGGTGCCGGCATCGTGACCCTGGACGGCCGGATCGCCGAACCCGTTCGGACGCCCGACTGGTCGATCGCCGGCGGCGTCAGCTACGAAGTGCCGATCGGCGACAACTGGACGATCACGCCAGCGGTCAATGCCGCCTATCGCTCATCCTTCGAGACGGGGACGAGCAATGTCACCGTCTACCAGTCGGCGCCGGGCACGTTCAACACGACCGGGAACGGCGATTTTGTGATCGGCTCGTTCAACGACGGCTATTTCGTCGTCAATGCCGGGATCACCCTGGCCGAGGTGGACGACGGACTGCAATTGTCGGTCACCTGCACGAACTGCTTCAGCGAAGATTACAATTCGTCGACCTTGGCGAACACGACCTATTACAACGCGCCGGGCACCTGGCTGGTCAGCGCCCGGTACGACTTCTAGGCGCGACGGCCGGCAGAGGGGGCAGGTCATGAAGGGATGGCGGCTGTGCGGAAGCATCGGGCTGCTGTCCCTTCTCCTTTCCGGTCCCGCCCCTGCGCAGGACGATGCCGGGGCCGATCCGCTGCTCGAACAGAGGCTCGGCAGTTTTCTGGCGGGCGGCTACGAACCGCTCACCACGCCGGTCGGCTGGTACAGCCCGACCGCGCAGGTCGCTGGCGCCGACTATCCCGATATCCGGCAGGTCGCCGAAACCGATGCGCTGGACGCCGATGCGGTTGCGGCGGTCGCCGCGCATGCCGAGCGGATCGGCAGTTCGGCGCTGCTGGTCTCGCATGGCGGCGCGCTCGTCCATGAAAGCTATTGGCGGGACAGCGGGCGCGACACCTATTTCAACCCGCAATCCATGTCGAAGACCGTGCTCGCGCTGCTGGTCGGGATCGCCGTCGACGAAGGCCATATCGGCAGCGTCGACGATCCCGTCGGCCGCTATATCGCCGAATGGGCGGAGGACCCGCGCGGCGCGATCACGATCCGCAACCTGCTGCACATGTCCGGCGGGCTGGAACAGCTCGGCGGCGATTACGGCTATGCCGTGGTGCCCGAAAACCCGGCCGTCGCCCAGCATTTCGGCAGCGATTTCGTCGGGCCGATTTTGGGGCTCGCCCAGGCCGATCCACCCGGCGCGCGCTGGGATTACAACAATAACGAAACCAACCTGCTCGGCGTCCTCATCGCACGCGCGACGGGCCGGCGCTATGCGGACTATCTGTCTGAGAAATTGTGGCGGCCGCTGGGCCTGGCCGATGCGTCCCTGTATCTCGACCGCGAGGGCGGGACACCGATGGTCAGCTGTTGCATCCTGTCGCGGCCGATCGACTGGCTCCGGGTCGGCGAGCTGATCGCCGGCCGCGGAGCGTTCGGGGGCGCGCGGCTCGTTCCCGCCTCCTGGATCGGCGAAATGCTCGCGCCCGCGCCGACGCGGCCCGGCTATGGCTATCAGATTTGGCTCGGCGATCAGCGGATCGGCGGCGAACCCGATGCGCGGCCCGGCCTTGTCCCCTGGCAGAGCGAGCCGTTCGCGGCAGACGACCTGATCTTCCTGCACGGCCATGGCGCCCAGCGCGTCTGGATCATCCCGTCCCGCGATCTGGTGATCGTGCGGGCGGGCCGCAGCTGGCCGACCGAATGGGACGAAGCCGCGATCCCCAATGCCCTGATCCGCGCGCTGGACGACCGGGACGGCGGGCAATGAGCGCGCTGACGCGCCGGAACCTCCTCCGCGCGTCCGCCGCCGCCATGATCGCACCCGCTTTGCTCGGTACCGCGCGCCGGGCTGACGAGACCGCGGACGTGCTCGTGCTCGGCGCGGGGCTGGCCGGTCTCTATACCGCCCTGCAGCTTGCCGAGGCTGGCGCGTCGGTTCTCGTCCTCGAAGCGCGCGACCGCCCGGGCGGGCGGATCCGGACGCTTTTCGATCTGCCGGGTCGGCCCGAAGCCGGCGGTACGCAACTGAGTTCCAACTATCGCCGGTTCGTCGGCCTGGCCGAGCGGTTCGACATCCCGCTGATCGAGGACTCCCCAATGCAACGGGGCGGCGCGCCCGAACTCTATATCGCGCTCCGGGGCGCGACGATCCTGCCCGATCGATGGGCCGGCCATGCGCTGAACCCGTTCGACGGTCCGCTCGCCGGCTTGCCGCCCTGGGCGCTGCCCTTCGCGGCGATGGGCTGCGAAAACCCGCTGCCCAACGTGGCGAGCTGGCGCGATCCGGCCTTCGCCGGATGGGACCGGTCGGTCGCCGACCATCTCGGCTGGACCAGCGACCAGCTGCGTCTCGGTTTCGGGATCAACCCCGGCTATGGCGCATCGGCCTACAGCCAGTCGGCGCTGATGTGGTTCCAGATCCTGAAGGCGATCGCCGAGCCGGACGGGCGTTTGCTGACCGTGGAGAATGGCAATCAGCGCGTCCCCGATGCGATGGCGGAGGCGCTGGGCGACCGGGTGCGCTACGGCGCGGCGGCCCGCAGCATTGCCAGCGGCACCGACGGCGTCGAGGTCCGGACCATGGATGGCGGTCGCTATCGCGCGCGCCATGCCGTGGTCACGCTGCCGACCAGCGCGCTCAGGACGGTTGCTATCGATCCCGCCCCGCCGCGCGTGCAGCAGCGCGGTATTCGCAGCCTGCCCTATAACCGCGTTGTGCGCGCCTATTTCGTGCCCGGGCGGCGCTTCTGGGAAGAGGACGGCCTGCCGCCCTCGATCTGGAGCGACAGCTATGCGGGCCGCGTCTTCGCGTTGCGCGGTGGCGGGGGCAGCGAGATCACGATGATGCAGAGCTTCATCACGGGCCCTGCGGCCGAACGGCTGGACCGGATGCCGCAGGCCGAAGCGATGGGCCTTGTCCAGGCGGAAATCGAGCGCATCCGACCGGCCGCGGCGGGCGCGCTCCGGCCCGCCGGCTATGTCAGCTGGGGTAACGATCCCTATGCGGGCGGCGCTTATGCCTGCTGGGCGCCGGGACAGATTACCGGTTTCGCCGATGCGCTGGCGCGGCCGCACGGCAGGCTCAGCTTTGCCGGCGAACATACCGCCATCCGCGCGCGCGGGATCGAAGGGGCGCTGGAGTCCGCGGATCGCGCGGCACGGGAGGCGTTGGCGGCTTTATAGGGACAAAGGTTCGGTCTTTTTTTGGTCAGACTCGACCTGTCGGTCGAGCGCCGCGCCAGATTCTTGTCTGTCAGATTTTCCGCTAGGGAAATTCTGACAAACAAATCCCGGTGCGGCGACGTTGTGCGAGCGCCGCCTTTTCCATTGGCTCTATGACAGCCGACCCTAGAACCCGGCGCTGACCGCCACGCCGAAATGGCGGCTGCGGCGCAGGGCGCCGACGAAGTTGCGGCGGAAGCTGTTATTCGCATCCGCATAGCGCAGGACCAGCGGTGAGCTGTCTTCGTTCGTCAGGTTGTTGACGTAGAAGTGCACCCGGTAATTGTCGTTCCGGAAGCCGAGCCGGGCATTGACCAGCGTCGTATCGCCATTGTCGATCAGGTTGTGGACCTGCGCGAAGACCCGGCTGCGATGGCTGATATTGGCGCCGGCGAAGAATTCCCAGCCGCTGCTGCCGAGATCTATCCGGTAATCGACATCGGCGAAGATCGTGTGCCGCGAGGTACGCGGAATCTGCCGTCCGTCGATCGAGCCGAAGAGCGACTGGCAACCGGCCTGGTTCGGGAACTGGTCGCCGATCGAGCAATCGACGAGGCCGTTGTCCCGGACATCGTTGAGCACGCCTTCATTCTCGTCGAACCCTTCGGTGAATTCGGGATCGAGCAGGGTGTAGTTGGCCGTGAACGTCCAGTTCGGGCTCGGCCGTACCTGGGCTTCGATCTCGAAACCCATGATCCGGGCATCGCCGGCATTGGTGATCGCCGAAACCGTGTTGTTCGCCGACTGGACATTCTGGGTCAGCTGATAGCCGTCGATCTCGTTCAGGAACGCGGCGAAGTTGAAGGTGAAATCGCCGAACGTGTTCTTCGTGCCGATCTCGTAGGAGATCGCATCCTCCTGGTCGAAGGTGGGCACACCGGCGGCGATCGCGGTGATGCCGTTGAAACCGCCGGGCTTCGTGCCAGTCGCGAACACCGCGTAGAAGAGATTGTCGGGCGTCGCCTGCCAGCTCAGCGTGATACGCGGATCGAAGCTATTATACGTCTCGCGCCCGCTCGACTGGGCGAGGATCGGGCCGCCCTCATTCTGGTCGACCGCCGAGAAGCGAATCCGCTCGGACGCGTATCGGCCTTCGACCGTCAGTTCGAGCGTGTCGGTGATGTCGAACCCGACCGAACCGTAAACGGCGAGGTTGCGGATATCGGTATCCGACGTGTCCCGCGAATTGGGTACGGACGGTCCGAAGAAGGGCGCGATGCTGCCGCAGATCGGATTGGCGGCGCACAGCGCGGCCTGCTGGGCGAAGGCGGCGCCAAAGCTGGCCCCCGCCTGCGCGGCGGCATTGGCCGGCACTTCGCGGACGTCCTGCGTGTTGATGCTCTGGTCGAAATAATAGCCGCCGATCAGGAAACGGAACCGGTCGCCCTCGTAGAGCAGCTTGAGTTCCTGGCTGATGTCATGCGCATCGGTCAGCCCCTGAAAGGTGAAGTCAACCGTCGCGCCGACATAGCCGAACGGGAAGATCGGACCGAACGGCCCGAAACCGATCGGCGCGCCCGCCGGAAAACCGCCCGGTGTGAACACCGCCGTCTGGAAGGCGGCCGGCGAATAATCGGCGTCGATGCTGAACAGCGTATCGCGGTCGTTATAGCCGGTGAGCGATACCAGGGTCAGCTCGTCGGTCAGGTCGAACTCGATTCGCGACGACAGGTTGAGCGTGTCGATAAAGGTGCCGACCGGGCTGCCCGCGGCGAACTGGATGCTCGGATCCGCGGTGATCGGCTGCGGCTGCAACGTGCCGCAGAAATAGCGGCCGCCGCCGCCATAGAGGGCGCCGTTGTCGAAGATGCAGTTGTTCGCTGTCGCGGGGATCGAAAAGAGCGCGGCCTGGCCGTCATCGACCTCCGAATAATAGCCGCGCAGGCGCACGCGCACCGGGCTGCCGACGGGCTCGTAGGCAATGACACCGGAGAAGGCGAGCGACTCTTCCTGGCCGAATGTGACGCCCGTGTTGGGGTTTTCATGCTCGCCGCCGAAATCGTAATAACGCACCTGCGCGCCGGCGGTCAGGCCTTCGGCGAGGCCGCCTTCGATATAGCCGGTGATCTCGTAGCGATCGTCTTCCGAGGCATCGAGGCTCATCCGCCCGCCGAATTCGTCGCTCGGCGAACGGGTGATGATGTTGATCGCACCCGAATAGGTGTTGCGCCCATAGAGCGCCGATTGCGGGCCTTTGACGACTTCGAGCCGTTCGATATCGTCGACATTATAGTCGGAGATCGAACCGGTGATGTAGATGCCGTCGATAAAGGTCGCGACACCGGAATCGCCGAGAATGTTCGCCTGGCCGCGAATGACCGGGCGGTTGGAATCGCGCCCGAATTCATTGTCGAAGGTCAGGCCCGCGGTCGTGTTCGCGATATCGGTCAGATCCTGCAGGTTGAGCTGCTCGATCGTCTCCGCGGTCGCGACGGCCACAGAGACCGGCGCATTCTGCAGCGCTTCCTCGCGCCGGCGCGCCATCACGATGATCGGCTCGTTGCCGCCCGTCTCCGCGCCTTCGCCCGCGACCTGCGCACTGGCGGTGCCCGGCAGCGCAAGTGCCGCGATACCCGCCGTCGTCGCGAGCAATAATCCCTTGTTCCGTGATGTCATAAGTCCCTCCCAAAACTCTTTGTTGAAACAGTCCGTGTCTCCGGTAAATTTGTCCAGACAAATTTTATTTTCGGCGCAGTGAAGTCATAGAGTGTGGCGCAACTGCAACGCCGGCGTTGTGGCTATTCTACGGTTGGTTGTTGCCCGGCATGTCGGCCGGACAGGCGATGACGTCGACGCCCAGCAGCTCGGTGTCGGGCGTCAGATAGTCGGCGCGGACGGGTTCGGACCGCGCGAGATCGGTCGACAGATAGCGGGCGCTGTTGTCGCACAGGATCGTCGCGACGGCGCAACCCGGGCCGCGCGCCGCGACCACCGAGAGCGCGGCGACGATATTCGCGCCGCTCGAGATGCCGACGCCGAGGCCGAGCCGGTGGGCGAGCTGCTGCGCCATCAGGATCGCATCGCCGTCGGCGACCGCGATCACGGGCGCGAGTTCGTCGAGCCTGACGATATCGGGAATGAATTCGTCGGACACGCCCTGGATGCGATGATGGCCGACCTTGTGGCCGGTCGACAGCGTCGGCGATTCCGCCGGCTCGACGGGATGGACGGCGATGGCATGACCATGGGCACGGCAATAGCGCGCCGCGCCCATCACCGTGCCGCCCGTGCCGACGCCGGCGACGAACGCGTCCGGCGTCCGCCCGATGCTCTCCATCTGGGCGAACAGCTCGGGCATCGTGCCCTCGGCATGGGCACGCCAATTGTCGTCATTCTCGAACTGGCGGGACAGGAACGCGCCCTCGCGGTCCGCCATCGCCCTGGCTTGGGCAATGGCGCCAAGAAAGCCGCCTTCTTCGCGCGAGACGAGACGCAGTTCGGCGCCGTGGCTTGCGAGTAGCGCGCGGCGTTCGGCGCTCATCCAGTCGGGCATGAAGATCGTCACCGGGTGACCGAGCGCCCGGCCGAGCGCTGCCAGCGCGATGCCGGCATTGCCGCTTGTCGCCTCGACGATCGGCTGGCCGGGCGCGAGTTCTCCGCGCGCTTTCGCAGCGAACAGGATCCCGTGCGCCATCCGGTCCTTGATCGATCCGGTCAGATTGATGAACTCGGCCTTGGCGTAAACCGTCGTTCGCTCGTCGCGAAACCGTATATGGATGGCGATAAGCGGCGTCCGGCCGACAAGCGCGCCGAGCGGCGTGCAGCAGGGCGGCGGCAATGCGGAATCGTACGCGTGGCGCTGCGCCAGGACGGTGCGTGTGAGCAATGAAATCTCCCTCTTCGCTAGGAATGCTATGGGAGCGAAGGCGAGAAATCATCGCCATATTTTGGATATACTGCGTTTCAACGATCAAAATATTCTGTATCAATGCCCTACAATGAAAAATATTGACGAAACCGATCGCCGCATTCTCGGCCTGCTGCAACAGGATGCGACGCGGTCGCTGGAGAGCATCGGCGAGACGCTGTCGCTGTCGGTCAACAATGTTTGGCGGCGGGTGAAGCGGCTCGAGGCGGACGGCGTGATCGCGCGGCGGGTCGCACTGATCGATCCCGAGGCGGTCGGGCTCGCCGTCACCGTGTTCGTCGCGATCAAGACCAGCGATCACAGCGAGGAATGGCTCGAAGCGTTCGCCGAGGCCGCGCGGGCATTGCCCGAAGTGGTGGAACTCTACCGCATGGCCGGCGATGTCGATTATTTCGTCAAGCTGCTGGTTCGCGACGTCGGCGATTACGACCGGGTCTATCGCAAGCTGATCGCGACCGCGCCGATGAGCGATGTCAGCGCGAGTTTCGCGATGGAGCGGATCAAGTTCGACACCGCAGTGCCGCTTTGAAGTGGAGCAAGCCCATGAACGGTCAGCCCTGAGCATGTCGAAGGGCGTCTTACGACGGAGAAACATGCTTTGACAGGCTCAGCACTAACGGATGTGGCACATCCGCCGGTCGTAATCTGTTTTTAAGCCGCCGCCCCCGCCTTCTTGAGCGTCGCGATCTCGTCCGCCGAATAGCCGAGACCCGCCAGCACGGCATCGCTCTGATCGCCGGGTTCGGGCAGCGTATCCGGCGCTCCGGTGCGCACGCCCGCCATGTCGATAGGGAGGACCGGCAGCTGTACGGTTCGGCCGTCGGTCAGCGTGACATCCTGCAGCCCGCCGCTCGCGGCGAGGTGCGGATCGTCGAACAGTTCCTCGGGCTTGCCGATAGGCGCGAAGGGCAGGCCGGTGCCGTCGAGCTTCGCGATCAGTTCGTCCCGCGTGAACGTCTTCATCAGGTCGCGGATCTCGGGCATGATCTCCTCGCGCGCTTCGACCCGGGCGTTGTTCTCGCGCAGTTCCTCTCGCGCCCAGAGATCGTCGAGCCCGAACAGCGCACAGAATTTTTCCCATAGCGCATCGGTGACGACGCCGATGAACACCGGCTCGTCGGCGGTCTCGAAGACGTCGTAGATCGCCCAGGCGGAGACGCGCGCCGGCATCGGCGCCGCCGCCCGACCGGTCACCGCCTTTTGCGCCATATGCTGGCCGACCAAATAGACGGTCGTTTCGAACAGCGAGGCCTGCACCTTCTGTCCGCGCCCGGTGCGGTGGCGTTCCTCGAGCGCGGCGAGGATCGCGATGACGCCGAACATGCCGCCGGTCACGTCGATGACGCTCGCCCCCGCGCGCAGTGGCCGGCCCGGCGGGCCGGTCATATAGGCGAGCCCGCCCATCATCTGCGCGACCTCGTCGAGCGCTGTCCGGTTTTCATAGGGCCCGGGCAGGAAGCCCTTTTCCGAGCAGTAGATGAGCTTCGGGTTGGTTTCGGCCAGCGCCTCATAACCGAGGCCGAGTTTCTCCATCGCGCCGGGGCGGTAATTCTCGATCAGGATATCGGCGCTGTCGGCCAGCTTCTTCGCCGCGACGAGGCCCTGCGGGTCTTTCAAGTTCAGGCAGATGCTCTGCTTGTGCCGGTTGTACATCGGGAAATAGCCGCCGCCCGAGCCGAGCAGCCGCCGCGTCCGGTCCCCGCCGACCGGCTCGACGCGGATCACCTCGGCGCCGAGTTCGGCGAGGATCGCTCCCGCCGCGGGCCCCATGACCATATGGGTGAATTCGACGACGCGGAGCCCCGCCAGCGGTCCATCGGTCTTCATGCCGCCTCCCGGAAGCCGAGCGGCAGACCCGCATCGGGCGTAAATCCGTAGAGCGGTTCGCCGGGCAGTGCCTCGGCGACGATCTCGCGCACCTTTAGCAGCTTTTCGAGGTCGATCCCGGTCTCGTATCCCATGGCTTCGAGCATGAAGACGAGATCCTCGGTCACGATATTGCCCGACGCACCGGGTGCGAACGGGCATCCGCCCAACCCGCCGAGCGAGGCGTCGAAGGTGGTGATCCCCTCCTCGAGCCCGGCCACGACATTCGCGAGACCGAGCCCGCGGGTGTTATGCAAATGCAGCGTATTGAGCTTGTCGGCGCCCACCGCCGCCTTCACCTTGCGCACGAGCCGCCGCACATGTTCGGGGTTGGCATAGCCGGTTGTGTCCGAGAGGCCGACCTCTGCGACACCGGCTTCCATCGACGCTTCGGCGAGCCGGACGACCTGGTCCTCGCTGACCGGTCCTTCGATCGTGCAGCCGAAGGCGGTCGACAACCCGACCTCGAAATGCGGACGCGCGCCTTTGGACTGGGCGGCGACGAGCTCGGCGATCGCGCGGATCTCGGCCAGCATCGCCGGATGGTCCTTGCGGACATTGGCGATGCTGTGCGTTTCGGACATCGAGAAGGGGATCGACATCTTGTCGACTCCTGCCGCGATAGCGCGCTCCGCGCCTTTCAAGTTGGGGATCAGCGCGACGACGTCGAGGTTCGGCAGCGTCTTGGCATAGGCGACCAGTTCTGCCGTGTCGGCCATTTGCGGCAGCAGTTTGGGCGGCACGAAACTGCCCACTTCGATCTCGCCGACGCCGGCCTCGGCCTCGGCCTTGATCCAGGCCTTCTTGGCGTCGAGCGGCATCACCCGGTCGATGCTTTGCAGCCCGTCGCGCGGGCCGACTTCGGAGATGTGTATCTTCTGATTCATTCTGCTGCTCCGGCCATCACAGATAGGCCTGTCATTCTGTTCGCTAGGACCAATCCTCCCCCGCAAGGGGAGGGGGACCACGAAGTGGTGGAGGGGTATCCCGGCTGGCGCGGTGTAAAAGGCGAATGGTGATACCCCTCCGTCAGCCTTGCAGGCTGCCACCTCCCCTTGCAGGGGAGGATTGACCAAATAGCCTCTATAATGGTCATGCACGGTCTCCCAGGTAAATCCACGGCCGGGCCTTGCGGTCCGCCGCCTGCCATATGGCGATGTCCTCGGCATTTTTGAGCGTCAGGTCGATCGCATCGAGCCCTTCCAAGAGCATCGCCTTAGCTTCCTCGCCGATATCGAATGCCCAGCTGCGCCCGTCGGGCAGCGTGATCGTCTGGGCGGGCAGGTCGATGGTGACGGGCGCGTCCGCGGCGGCGATGGCCTTGATATCATCGCGCTCCAACGCGGCGGGCAGCACGCCGTTCCGCACGCAATTGCCCGCGAAGATCGGCGCGAAACTCTCGGCGATGATCGCGCGGATGCCATATTCGGCCAGCGCCCAGACCGCATGTTCGCGGCTCGACCCGCAACCGAAATTGCGGCCGCCGAGCAGGATCTGCGTTTCGGCATGTTCGGGCCGATTGAGCACGAAATCCGGGTTCGGTTTGCGCCCGCCGATCTTCGTGTAGCGCTGCCCGGCGAACAGCCCGTCGGCGATCCCCGTCTTGCCCGTGCTCGTCATCTCGCGCGAGGGGATGATCTGGTCGGTATCGACATTGTCGCGGATCATCGGCGCGGGGAGAGCGGTGAGTGTGGTGAGCGGTTCAGCCATCAGCGTACCTCCCGCGGATCGGCGATGGCACCTGCAAGCGCGCTCGCCGCGACGGTTTCGGGGCTGGCGATATGAGTCTTCACATTCGGGCCTTGGCGGCTTTCGAAATTGCGGTTGGTCGAGGAGATTACGCGCGATCCGTCGCCGAAACTCTCGCCGCCGGCGTAAAAGCACATGGAGCAGCCGCTTTCGCGCCATTCGAACCCGGCGTCGAGAAAGATCCGGTCGATCCCTTCCTCCTCCGCCGCGCGTTTCACATGGCTCGATCCGGGCACGCAGATCGCCGTGACGCCGTCGGCGATACGCTTGCCCTTGAGCAGCGCCGAGGCGCGGCGCAGGTCGGAGAGCCGGCTGTTGGTGCAGCTGCCGATAAAGGCGGCATCGATGGCGAGCCCCTTGAGCGGTTGGCCGGGTTCGAGCGCCATATATGAGAGCGGCCGAGCCTCGGCATCCTCGGGCACATGGCCGTCGATCCTGACACTGGCCTCGGGGCTGGTGCCCCAGCTGACCATTGGCCGGATGGCCGCTGCGTCGATGGCGATCTCGGCGTCGAACCGCGCGCTGGAACCGCTCTTCAATGTTCGCCAATGGGCGAGCGCCGCCTCCCATTGGTCGCCCTTCGGCGCATAGCGGCGGCCGTCGAGCCAGGCATAGGTCTTGTCGTCGGGCGCGATGAACCCGCTCATCGCCGAAAATTCGGTCGCCATGTTGCAGAGCGTCATGCGCCCTTCCATCGACAGCGCCTCGACCGCTTCGCCCGCAAATTCGACGGCATGGCCCTTGCCGCCTGCCGCTCCATGCTCCGCGATCAGCGCGAGGATCATGTCCTTGGGCGTGACGCCGAACGGAAGCGCGCCTTCCAACGTCACCCGCATGGATTTCGGCTTTTCGAGCCGCAGCGTGCCCGTCGCCATCGCATGTTCGGCCTCGGACGAGCCGATGCCCCAAGCCAGCGCGCCGAATGCGCCTTGCGTGCAGGTATGGCTGTCGGGCGCGATCAGCGTACAGCCGGGCAGCACGATGCCGAGCTCGGGCGAGATCACATGGACGATGCCCTGATCGGGATCGGTGACGTCGAACAGCGTGATGCCTGCCGCCTTGGCCGCCGCCCGCAATTCGGTGATGAATATCTGCCCGCCCGGCATCAAGGTCCGGTCGCCGCGTCCCGGCCGGGTGTCGACGATATGATCGGCCACCGCGAAAACGCGGGATGGATCGGCGACCTTCCGCCCGGTTTCGGCGAGCGCATTGAGCGCCGCGGGTCCCGTGCGCTCGTGCAGGAATATCCGGTCGATCGCGATCAGCTGCGCGCCGCCGGCAAGGTCGGCCGCGACATGGCTGTCCCACAGCCTGTCGAAGAGGCTGGCCTGGCCGGTCAGGTCGCCGCCTCCATTTCCGCATCCATCGACCGCCAGTCCTTCGTCACGAACGTCTCCTGAATCGCTGTGCGGGTTTCGAGCCGGCCGTCGCGGATCCAGTGCCAGGTGCGGCAGCGGTTTTGTCCATCATCCGATAACTGGATCATCTCGTAAAGATAGAGTTCGGGATCGCCGGTGCGCTGCCAATAAAGCATCATCGTGCGGCTATACTCGTCGAGATCGACGGCCGAGGCCCAGCCCTTGATGAGATCATTGTCCCACCAGAGGCGCCCATCCCGATAGTCTGCCGGAAAATCGCGGATCTCGGTCCGGCCGTCGAGCCAGGTGTAGTGATTGGTCTGGTGATAGGGATGGGGCCCGTTATCGGGCAGGCGGCAGATCAGGCGCGAGGCATGTTCGTCCACCTTCTCGTTCGCCGCGTCGAAATAGCTGTAGGTGCCGTCCCAGACGCCTTCATGGCGCGCGAGCAGTGGCATGTCTTCGCGAATTCCCATTGTCAGCTTTCCTTGTCGAGCAGGGCCCGATGCCAGGCTTGGGCAGCGCGCGCGCGAAGCAGGTCGCGATGTTCGGCTGCCAACCTTTCCGGTGTCAGGGCGGCGGGATCGAATGGCCGGGCATGTGCGGTATCGGCTTCGTACCAGGGTTCGAAAAAGTGGCGCGCGCGTACGACCTGCCAGGCGGTGGTAAGATAGGCGCCGAACCGGTCGGGGTCGAGGTCAGGATAGAGCCGGGCCGGATCGCCGGATAGCGGTGGCGGTACGACGGTACGGGCCGCGCCGAAATGTGCTGTGACCGCATCGATGACCGGAGCCCAGCCGACCCAGTCCTTGGGCGTCTCGCCGTTCCAACCGTCCGACAGGCCATGGCCGGGCAGATCCATAAAGAGCGCATCGGGCGCCGGATCTGTCGCGAGCGCGCGGCCCGGCTCATGCAGATGCAATGTGTCGGCTTCGGGATTGCCGCGCCAATGGATCAGGCCCTCGAAGCCGGCCACCGCCACGTGCAGGAATCCGCGATCCTTCGTCTCGGGCAATGCTCCGATCTGCGGATGATCGCCGGCGAACAGATGGTCGAGGCTGGCCTGCTGATGGTTTTCGGGCGTCGCGACCTTGCGCGCCTCCCAGCCCGCGGGCATCTCGCCCAGCCGGTCGATATGCTCCTGCAGCGGATCGCCGTCATAGGCGGTGATCAGGCAGGGCGGCATCACAGCATCGGGCGGCGGGATATCGCGCGGCGCGCGCAGCACGGCGCCGTACCCCGCCTGATAGGCATTGCCCGCATCCAGCATCTCGCGGACCACGGCATCGACCCGGTCCGGATCGTCATGCGCGACCGTCAGCCGGTGTGTCTCGTCGGTCGCGAACCAGGGGAAGAACCAGCTCTGCTCGAGAATCCGGTTCCACAGCCAGGTCAGATGCTCGCCATAGTCGCTGGGGTGGAAGGGCGGCAGATAGGCGTCGCCGAACAGCGCCATCTCGTCCGGCGTCCAGACCGCATAGCCGCCCATCGCCACGCGCGTGAACCGCCCGGGCTGCTGTTTGATCGCCGTCATCAGGATGATTGCACCCGAATGGAAGCCGTAAGCCGCACAGCGATCAATTCCGAGCGCGTCCAGCAAGTCGTGCACGGCCCGTGCGAAATCATTGATGTCGGGATTGCCGGGCAGCGGGTCTGACTGGCCGAAGCCCGGCGTGTCGGGCGCGATGCAGGTGAAATGCGGCGCCCATGTCTCCATCAGCACCTCATATTCGGCCGAACTGCGCGGGCTCTGGTGCACCATCAGCAGGACCGGCCCCGAACCGGCCTTGCGGTAATGCACCGTGCGGTCGCCAACGCGGATGAAGTGACGGGTGATGATCATCGCCTCCTTGTGAATTGGCTAATTTGTCCGGACAAATTCATCTCGACAAGTCTTTTCTTCTCGCCCACTATAGATGGCTCTCTGGGTGTAAACGAGATCGTCAACATGAACGGTACGAAAATGGTCAGCGACGGAAAGACGGCGCGCGAGATATTCGAAGGCGTGATGGCCAATCCGGCGCGCAAGAAATTCGGCTTCGGCGAGAAGCTCGCCATCGTCAATGTCGATATCCAGCGCGCCTATACCGATCTCGAAACGTTCAAGACGGCCTATGAGACCGACCCCGACCAGATCGCCCATGTGAACCGGATTTCCGGGCTTGCGCGGGCGAACAGTATGCCCGTGATCTGGTCGCGTGTGGCCTATAAGGACGATGCCGGCGATGCGGGCGTCTGGGGTACGCGGACAGATACCGAGGATAGTCTCCAGAACATCAAATATGGCAGCGAGCGGCACGAATTCGATCCGCGCTGCGCGATCGATCCGGACGACATGACCTTCACCAAGCGGATGCCGAGCGCGTTCTTTGAGACTCCGCTAGCCAGCTATCTGACATGGCACAAGGTCGACACGGTGGTGGTGACAGGCGGCTCCACCTCGGGCTGCGTGCGCGCAACGGCCGTCGATTCGCTTTCCCATGGCTATCGCACGATCGTCCCCATCGAGACCTGCGCGGACAAGCACGAAAGCTATCATTTCGCCAACCTCACCGACCTCCAGCTCAAATATGCCGATGTCGAGCCGGTTCAGGCGGTGATCGACTGGCTGGAGGCGCGCTGATGCGGGAGGGGGCGGCCGATCCCGGACTCTACGATTTCAAGGCGTGGCGCGGGCGGCCCAAGCTGGCATGGCCGGGCGGCAAGACTTGCGCGGTCTGGGTCGCGCCCAATCTCGAATTTTACGAGCTCGATCCACCCGCCAATCCGCACCGCAAGAGCTGGCCGAAACCGCATCCCGATGTCGTTGGCTATTCGCATCGCGACCATGCCAACCGCGTCTCGCACTGGCGGATGGCCGACGTCATGTCGAAGCACGGCTTTCCGGGATCGGTGAGTCTCTCGGTCGCGCTCTGCGACCATATCCCGGAAGTCGTCGAGGACGCGAATGCGCGCGGCTGGGAGTTTTTCAGCCACGGCATCTACAACACGCGGTACAGCTACGGCGTGGACGAGGCGCAGGAACGCGCGATCATCGAGGATTCGATTCGGACGGTGCGCGACGCGACCGGCCAGACGATCCGCGGCTGGCTCGCCCCGGCGCTGACCCATACGCCGCGTACGCTCGATCTGATCGCAGAGTACGGCCTCGATTATACCTGCGATCTCTATCATGACGACCAGCCGACCGATGTGAAGGTCGCGAGCGGGCAGCTGACGGCAATCCCCTACAGCCTCGAGGTCAACGACCATTACGGTTTCTTCATCTACAATATGAGCCCGCGGGAATATGCCGATACGCTGATCCGCCAGTTCGAGCGGCTGGCGACGGAGGGCGAGGAGTCCGGCACGGTGATGTGCATCCCGCTGCACAGTTACCTCATCGGTCAGCCGCACCGGATCGGACCGTTCGAGGAGGTGCTCAAGCATATCGCGGCAGACGGCCGCGCCTGGATCGCGAAGGCGGGAGAGATCGTGGATTCATTCCGCGGTCAGACGGGGGACGCGTTATGAGCCTCGATCCCGCCTATCTCGAATATCCGAAGCGCGGGCGCGGCATGGATCACGACTATTATCCGTACAGCCGCTTCGACACGCGCCCGCCGGTCCAATGGCGGGACGGCAAACAGGTCGCGATCTGGCCGGTCATCAGCCTCGAATGGTTTCCGATCACCCCCAGCGACGAACCGTTCCGCGCGCCCGGCCATATGCAGACGGCTTATCCCGATTATCGCCATTACACCGCGCGCGAATATGGGACGCGGGTCGGGCTCTACCGGCTGCTCGATGCGTTCGAGGCGATAGGCGCGAAAATATCGGTCGCCACGAACAGCGCGATCGCGGATCGCTACCCCGAGATTATCGAAGCGATTGTCGGTGCGGGCCATGAGATCGTCGCCCATTCGACCGACATGAACGGCACCATCGCCAGCGGGCTGCCCGAGGATGAGGAGTGCGCGCTGATCGTGCAGTCGCTGGATACGCTGGAGCGGGTGAGCGGATCGCGCCCGCGCGGCTGGCTATCCATCGCGCGTTCGCAGAGCTTCAATACGGCCAAGCTGCTCGCCGACGCCGGCGTCGACTATATGTGCGACTGGGTGAATGACGAGCTGCCGTACCGCTTTGCGACGGCAGCTGGCGATATCGTCAATATCCCGCTCAATCACGAATTGTCGGATCGCCAGATTATTAACGTTCAGCAGCAATCGGCGGACAGCTATGTCCACCAGATGCAGAACGCCTACGCTTGGCTGGCCGGCGAGGCCGACACCCACGGCGGCCGCATGCTGCCCATGCATCTGACGCCCTATATCATGGGGCTTCCCTACCGGATGGATGCGTTCGAGGGCCTGCTGCGCTGGTTCGCTGACCAGCCGGGCACCTGGTTTGCGCGCGGCGATGCGATTCTCGACAGCTGGGCTGCGCAACAATGAAGGTCCGCAACCCGCGCACCGGCGAATGCGATTATGAGATCGCGCCACTGGACGAGCAGGCGGTTGCGGATACGGCAGCACGGTTACGCAAGGCGCAAACCGGTTGGACCGATCTCTCCGTCGAAGACCGTGGCGATATCCTGTTGCGCTGGGTGAAGGCGATAGAGGCTCGGATCGACGACATTGCCGCTGCGCTAACGGTCGATACCGGTCGGTCGGGAATCTCGCGGCTGGAGGTGCTCGGCATTCCGGGCCTGATACAGCGCTGGGCGAGTTCCGCTGTCGATATCATTGCCGAGCATTCGCCGTCCGGCGCGCCCACCGCGCAGCCGACGATCACGACGACGACCCGGCTCGTCCCCTATCCGCTAGTCGGCGTGATTTCGCCCTGGAATTTCCCGCTGACGCTAGCGCTGATCGACGCGATCCCGGCGCTGATGGCGGGTTGTGCGGTGCTGGTGAAACCGTCCGAAGTCACACCGCGCTTCATCCGCCCGTTGGCCGAGACGATAGCCGAGGTGCCGGAGATCGCCGAGGTGCTGGTGATCATCGAAGGCGATGGTGCGACCGGTGCGGCGATGGTCGAGCATGTCGATTATGTCTGCTTCACCGGATCGGTGGCTACGGGCCGCAAGGTGGGCGAGGCGGCCGCGCGCGCCTTCATCCCGGCGAGCCTCGAACTAGGCGGCAAGGATCCGATGCTGGTACTGGCCAGCGCCGACCCCGTCAAAGCAGCGGAAACGGCCGTGCGCGCCAGCATCGTGAATACAGGCCAGGCCTGCCAGTCGATCGAGCGCGTCTATGTCGCGCGCGAGATAGCCGAGCCGTTCATGGCCGCGCTGGTGGAGAAAGCGAAGGCCGTGCGTCTCAACCATCCCGATATCGGCAGCGGCGATATCGGGCCGTTTATCTTCGAAAAGCAGGCGGCGATCGTGCAGGCGCATATCGACGATGCGGTCGCCAAGGGCGCGGACGTTCTGGCCGGCGGACAGGTCGAAAATCTCGATGGCGGGCTGTATCTGCGCCCGACCGTGCTGAGCGGCGTCACACCCGACATGGCGATCGTCACGGAGGAAACTTTCGGCCCCGTCATCCCGGTAATCGTCTTCGACGATGTCGACCAGGCCGTCCAACTGGCCAATACCAGTATTTACGGCCTGTCCGCCGCTGTGATCGCGGGGACCGCCGCGGAAGCCGAAAGCGTCGCCGTGCGTCTCAACGCTGGCGGCGTTTCGATCAATGACGGCTCATTGACCTCGATGATCTGGGAAGCGGAAAAATCGAGCTTCGGCCTGTCCGGGCTCGGTCCCTCGCGGATGGGAGAGAGTGGCTTGCTCCGTTTCTTCCGCCGTCAGGCCCTGATCCGGCAGGAAGGCGAGGCCGCGCCGATAACGGCCTATGCGGAGGAGAATTTGCGATGAAGGCATGGATTTTGGGCGCGGGATTGGTGTTCGGCGCGAGCGCGGCTTGCGCGCGTCAATCGGCAAACGAGGAGGCGGCGTCGCCGGGTGTCGCTGTACCGACCGAACGCGCGCCGACCGACTTCCGGCGCAGCACATTGATCGTGCGCGATATCGATGCTTCGCTGGCGCTGTATCGCGACGTGCTGGGTTTCACGGTCAATTACGATACCGAGGTGACGACGTCCGGCGTGGCGCTGCCGGCCGGAGAACCGGGCGCGCGGGCGCGGCTCGTGCTCGCCAACGCCAACGATCCCTGGATCGGCTGGATCGGCTTCATGCAATGGGTCGAACCGGCGTTGCCCGATCCCGGCCCCTATCCGACCCGGCTCGGCATCGGCGATC
The DNA here is from genome assembly GCF_013378075.1 of Parasphingopyxis algicola. Classification (GTDB taxonomy): domain Bacteria; phylum Pseudomonadota; class Alphaproteobacteria; order Sphingomonadales; family Sphingomonadaceae; genus Parasphingopyxis; species Parasphingopyxis algicola. Next base: position 2,864,426 of record NZ_CP051131.1, read on the forward strand.
ATGTGATGATCATGAACACCGACGATGCCGAGGCGCGCTGCGCGGCCGCCGCCGAAGTGCCCGGCGTCACCATGACGGCGCCGGCGCGTATGCAGGAATATCCCGGGCGTGACGGTGCGCCGCCGATCCGCGTTATCGGCTGCAACATTTTCGATCCGGACGGCAATCTGATCGAAATCAACCAGCTGCTGCGCGAAGGCGAGGACGTGCCAGCCAGCCTCCAACCGAACGAGACAGCCGAATAATGGCGGGCTGGCCGCTTCTGCTTGCCGGTCTGTTGCAGGGCGGCGTCATTGCGTCCGAACCGTGCACCGATCCAGTCTATATGGTGGTGGCCGGCCCGACCCATGACCGCGAGCGCATGATGGCCTATGGTCAGGCGATCGCGGACTCGCAGATTTACGACCGCCTCGGCGCCTATTACATCAATTCGCCGCGCGCCGTCGCGACGTTCGAGGGCGATGCGCCGCCCGGCTATGCGACGCTGATCGTGCGATTTCCCTGTCTCGCCAATGCCCGGACCTTCTGGAACAGCGATGTTTATCAGAACGAGATCTTGCCGCTGCGCCAGAATCCGAGCGCGGGGGATTATTTCGTGACCGTGTATCCGGAAATGCCCCTGCGGCCGGAGATGGTCGGCAAGGTCGGAGAGGCCGAATATCTCGTGCGGTTCGAGGGCGGCGATATTCCGGAACGGCCCGTCTATGCCGATCCGCCGGGCCTCGTGCTCGGTGTCGATGCGGATTCGGCGGAACTGGCCGCGCCTTCGCCCGGTTGGCCAGCGGCGCGTCTCTTGCGGCGCGACGAGACGACCGGCGAATCATGGCGGCTCGCGGCTGAGCGGGCGTCGGACTTCGACGGCGGCGTTGCACCGGCGCTGACCGAGATTTACGTCACGCGCGGATCGATGCGCTTCGCGCGGGTCGCGCTCGGTCCGGGCGACTATGCGCGGCTCGGCACCGGTTACGATATGGGCGAAGTCCGGCTCGGCGAAGACAGCGCGGTGCTGCTGTTTCGCTATCCGGACGGCGCGCCCGCCAGTCCGCAGCCCGAACCGCTGGTCGTCCGCGAAGCCGATACCGAATGGACGGCCGGAACCGTCGCGCGCGATGCCGGGGCCGAGGCGCGCGATGCCGGGGCCGAGGCGCCGCTGATGATCCGGCGGCTTTTCACCGATCCCGAAACCGGCGCGCGGACGCATCTCGTGCGGCTGGCGGCGGGCGTATCGGTGCCCTGGGAAATCCATACCACGGCCGAGGAGGGCTATCTGCTCGAGGGCGATTACGTCCTTGCCGAATGCCTGCCGAGCGGGCGGCGCGATTACGACTATACGCCCGGCGGCTATTTCTACCGCCCGGCCGGTATCTTGCACAGCGGCCCCGACTCGACGACAACGACCGGCGCGACCTGGCTGATCCGGACGCCGCGTACGCTCGACGCGCTCTTCTACCCGGCCTGTCCGAGCGCGCCCGCATCCCTTGAAGAGGAGGAAAGCCCATGACCCCGACCCTGCAGCATGCGATGAAACCCGAGCTGACGGTGGAAGAGGCCGCGCGCGGCCGGTTCGTCTCGGGTATCCGCAGCCTGATCCTCAACGATCTCGCCGCCGATATGCGCGCCGGTTACGACAAGCGCGCCGAACCGGCATTCCGCCGCGAGCATGGCCGCGCGCCCGAAACGAGCCGCGAGGCGCATCTCGCGTTGCGCGGCGACCCGGCTTTCAACATCTACAGCGCGATGCGGGTCCAGGCGCAGAAGATGGTCTGGGCGAGCGTCGCCGATATCGTCGAACGCGATCTGGAGCGGATGGAAGCGGAAGCGGCGAAGGTTTCCGATGCGCCGGGCTCGCTGACGCTCGATGCCGATATGGCCGTGCCGCGCAATGTCGATGCGATCGACGTGCACCTGATGCCGGGCTCTTATACGCGCGGCGCGGATTCCCTCGAGGCCGGTGCGGTGTACGATCAGGGGCTGGCGGTCTTCTCGATGGGGCTGATGGGCGCCAATCTCGACGATATCGGGCTGTCGATGGCGCGCTATGTTCGCGGCAAATATCCGGACTTCGCGCCGCGCGACATTCTCGATACGGGCTGCACGATCGGCCACAATACGCTGCCCTGGAAACGGGCCTATCCGGATGCCCGGGTCGAGGCGATCGACGCCGCGCCGGGCGGGCTGCGCTACGCCTCGGCGCGGGCGAAGATGCAGGGGCAGGAAGTGCATTTCCGGCAGATGTCGGCGGACGCGCTCGACTATCCCGACGAAAGTTTCGATCTCGTCTGGTCGTCCATGTTCCTCCACGAGATCTCGAAAAAGACGCGCGCCAAGGCGTTCGAGGAAGCGTACCGCGTGCTGCGGCCCGGCGGGCTGATGTTGCATATGGAATTGCCGCCCAACGACCAGATGGACGCGTTCGACGGCTTCTATCTCGACTGGGATTCCTACTATAATTCCGAACCCTTCTACAAAGGCTATCGCGACGAAAGCCCGCCCGAGCTGTGCCGGCGCGCGGGATTCGCCGAAGAGGATTATATCCAGTTCGTCGTGCCGAGCATCGGCATCTATGGCGAGGAGGCGGTCGCCGATGCGATCGCGGCCGGGGAGGGCGAGGCCGTGGGGCAGGAAACCACCGGACGGCTCGCCGAAGGCGTGATGTGGTTCGGCTTCGGGGCGTGGAAATAATGCGCGGCGAGCCACCGATCAAACCGGAGGATGCGCCGGACAGCATTTATGGTCCCGACGGCAAACCGCGTTTCTTTGCCGAGCCCGGCATGGACCGGTTCGTCGCCGTCGTCATGAATCTCGCCCAGGAAGTCTGGGTGCAGGAGGAGCGGCTGATGGCGCTCGAGGGCGAGAAAGCCGATCCCGAAGCGCGCGACGCGAAGCTCAAGGCCTTTATCGACCGGGTGTTCGACCCTATCCGGGAATCCGACGCCTAGGCGTCTGTAACCGCGACGGGCAGAGGCGCGAAAGACATTCAGCCATGCGCATCAACGCCGATTTTTCCCAACGCGCCGTCGTCCGCCCGGGCGATGTCGACTGGGTCGCCTCGCCGATGGCCGGCGTCGAGCGTCAGATGCTCGACCGGGTCGGCGAGGAAGTGGCGCGGGCTACCTCGATCGTGCGCTATGCAGCCGGTTCGCGTTTCTCCGAACATGTCCATGGCGGGGGCGAGGAGTTCTTCGTGCTCGACGGCGTTTTTTCGGACGAAAGAGGCGATTATCCGGCCGGCACCTATGTCCGGAACCCGATCGGCACCCGGCATGCGCCGCATAGCGAAGACGGCTGCACGATCTTCGTCAAGCTGCACCAGTTCGACGATAAGGACACAGCGCATTTCTCGATCGACACGCGCGCCGCGGAATTCCGGCCCGGGTGGGCCGAGGGGTTGAGCGTTCTGCCGCTCCACGCATTCGGCGCCGAGTCCGTTGCGCTCGTCCGCTGGGAGCCGGGAACGACATGCACCGGCCGCCGGCATCCGGGCGGCGCGGAAATACTCGTCCTCGACGGCGTATTCCAGGACGAGCAGGGCGACTATCCGGCCGGCAGCTGGATCCGCCACCCGCATCTCGCCGAGCATCGCCCGTTTTCCGAGCAGGGCTGCCAGATCTACATGAAAACCGGTCACCTACCCGACATCGCCTGAGGGCTGGCCGCAATCCGGTCGCGGCGTCGCGCTGTGGACGAGCGCATGGCTATTCGGCCCTTTCAAGGATATCAGCGGCTTGGGGGTCGTGTTTGCGTGGGGGGGACCGTGTCCATGAATTATGGCAGCTTTTTCTATGACTATACGCCGCATGGCTATTGTATCCTGTGGCAGCCGGAACTGGTCTGGACCCATGTCGTTTCCGATGCGCTGATCGCGCTCGCCTATTTTTCGATACCGATCGCGATTCTCTATTTCATCCGAAAACGTCCCGATATCCGGTTCGGCTGGATCGCGACGCTGTTCGCCGCCTTCATCCTCGCCTGCGGCGCGACGCATGTGATGGGGATCTGGACCTTGTGGAACGGCGATTACGGCATCCAGGCGCTGATGAAGGCGTTCACGGCGCTCGTTTCGGTCATCACCGCCATCGCCCTCTGGCCGCTCGTGCCCAAGGCGCTCGCGGTGCCGTCGGCCGCGCAGCTGCAGAGCGCCAATGACGAGCTTTCGGCGCTGGTCGCCGAACGCGATGCCGCGCTGGTTCGATTGCAGAGCGAAGTCGAGGAACGGACAAAGGCCGAAGAGGCGCTGCTGCAGGCGCAGAAGATCGAGTCGATCGGTCGGCTGACCGGCGGCATCGCGCATGATTTCAACAATCTTCTGCAGGCCGCCTCGGGCAATATCGAACTGATCAAGACGCGCGGCGGCGAGGATGAGCGCGTGTCCCGATGGGTCGGCAACGCCGGTGCGGCGATCGAGCGGGGCAAGCGGCTGACCTCCCAGCTGCTCTCCTTCTCGCGGACGCAGAAGATAGAACTCGAGCCGCTTTCGGCGGGCGAGGTCGTCGACGAAGTCGCCGAGATGATCCGCCGCACCATCGGGCCGCAGATCGATCTCTCGATCCGCACGGCGCCGGCGAACACGGGGGTTCTGGCGGATCGGACGCAGCTCGAAATGGCCATCCTCAATCTCGCGATCAATGCGCGCGACGCGATGCTCGAGGGCGGCCGGCTGGAGGTTGCGGTGCGCCCGGTGGAGCTGCTGGTGAGCGAGCGGGATCTGCCTGCCGGCGACTATGTCGATATCATTGTATCGGATACCGGCACCGGCATCGATCCGGACATCCTGGCGAGAATATTCGAACCCTTCTTCACGACCAAGGAAACCGGGCAGGGGACAGGTCTCGGCCTTTCCATGGTGTTCGGCATGGCGCGCCAATCGGGCGGGACGGCGTTCGTCGAATCGACCGGCGAGAGCGGAACGACGATCACGATCCGCCTGCGCCGGTCGCACGAAGACAATGCCGAAGCCGATCGCGACGCCGAACGGGTCGCCGGCCCCGCCACACTGCCAAATCTCGAGATTCTGCTGGTTGATGACGAGGACGATGTCCGCGGGGCGGTCGCCGATATGCTCACCCATCTCGGCTGCCAGGTCATCCAGGCGGCGGACGGGGAGGCGGCGGTGACGGAGATGTTGGGCGGGCGGTTCGATCTCGCGCTGCTCGACTTCGCGATGCCGGGCCGGTCGGGCGGGCGCGTGGCCGAGATGCTGCGGGTGATCCGGCCCGATCTCCCGATCGTCTTTATCAGCGGCTATGCCGATACCGACGCGCTCGAACAGGCGGCGGGCGGGGATTACCGTCTGCTTCACAAACCGTTCAGCGATCACGAACTCGCTGCAGCGATCCGCGCCGCGATGGCCTCGGGTTAGGCCGACCGGCTAGGAGCGATCGAGTTCGACGAGCTCGTAGCGATTCATCATATAGCCGTCGATGCTGCCCTTCACGAGCAGCGAATCCGCGTCGGCGGTGATCCACATGTCGAAATCGGGGTGCTGCGTGCCGCCCATCCCCGGGCCGTCGTCATAATAGCGGTAATGGCGGCATTCGAAGGTTCCGGCTGCGACCGTCACTTCCTCCTCGCCGACATATTCCATGCCGATATTGACTTCCGAGATCAGCGGCGGCGTCGCGCCGCGATGGTCGGGCGAGGGGACGAAGACGCGGATCATCCGCCGGTGCGGCCCTTTGGCGAGGTCCATGCATTGGGTGAGGAATCCGTCGCCGACGACCGGGTGCGTGCCGAAGCCGTCGATCGCCCCGTCCATCGGCATGCGCTGCGAGAGCCGGCCGATCGACGGGCCGAAGCTTTCGCACTCGATGACCTGGCTGTCCCAGTCGGCATGCAGCCAGCCCGATCCGAGGAATTCGTCGCCCAGGGTCAGATGGACGTGCAGGTCCTGCGGCCGCCGTTCGGCGTCGAGATGGTAGATGATGTCGCGCAGCACCGTCGGCTCGGGTTCCTCGATCTCGCAGCGCGCGCGCATGATCGTCGAGCCGTCGCCATGATGGGTGAAGGTGAACCATTCGCGCCCGCGCTCCCGGCCTTCCCATTCGGGTTTGACCGACGTGTAACTGATCTTTCCGCTGACAGTGCGATGTTGCATGGGACTCCCCTATCTGATCGCATCGGACCATGCCCGTGCATTTAGGGCTTGCCAAGTGAAATTTGTCCGGACAAATTACGGCCAATCAAAGGAGGGGCGCCATGGAATTTCTGACGGCCAACGAGCTGAGCATCCTGCGCTGGGTGCATATCATCGCCATGGTCTATTGGCTGGGCGGCGAATGGGGTGTGTTCCAGACCAGCTATCATGTCACCAATCCCGCGCTCTCGCTCGAGGAGCGCCGGCGGCATATGGAGACCGCCTATCGCATCGACATTCTCGCGCGCACGGGCATCGTCCTCCTGCTCCCGCTCGGCCTGCATATGGGCAAGCTCTACGGTTTCGTGCCGATCCTCGAGGGCGCCGGAATCTGGTGGATGTGGCTGTTCTTCGCGATCTGGCTAGCGATGACCTGGACGGCTTACATCAAGCGCGAGACCGATATCGGGATCAAAGTGACGCGGGCGGAGGAACTGCTGCGCTACCCGCTGATCGCGGCGCTCTTCGTGATCGCCTTCATGGCCTGGGGCGGCACGGGGCCCGTCGAGTCCGGGCCGGGCAATTTCTGGTATCCGGCGAAGATCGGGCTCTACGCCTTTGCGCTGTGCATTGGCCTCTTCCTCAGGCTCGTCATGCGCCGCTGGACGGTGCGTTTCCGCAAGCTCGCCGAAGGGCCCGACGCGGCCGAAGAGGCGGCGCTGGCGCGCGAGATCGGCCAGGCGCGGATCTCGGCCTATATCTACTGGATCACGATCGCGGGCGTCTGCTTTCTCGGGGCCGTGAAGCCCTTCTAACTGTCCCGCAACTCGTCGACTACATCCTGGACCGGCGGTTCGAACTCTTCGAGCGCCTGTAGCGCCTGTTGCGGGCCGCGCATCACCCGGGCGATATATTCGCGGATCATCTCGCCGCGCTCCTGCCCGGCCTCGCGATCGGGCTCGTAGCGCTCGATATCGTCGCGGCTGATCGTGCCCTTCGCGTCCAGCAGCCGTTCGACCGTATCGAGCCGCTCACGCAGCACCGAGATCTCGCCGATCACCGCCATCAGCATGGAGAGCATCTTCTCTTCCTCGGGATCGGCGAGAAAGTCGGGCCGCTTGCCCTTGGCCTTCAGATTGGCTCGCGTCATCCAGTCGATCGGTTCGTTGCTCATCATTTACTCCGTTCGGGCTGAGCCTGTCGAAGCCCTGCCCTTTCTTTGAACCCGTGCAGAATAAGAACAGCCCTTCGACACGCTCAGGGCCAACGGGAAAGGGCTACTCGGCTGCCTCCTGAATGGCTTCGGCATTCTTCCATGCGCCATAGGCGTTCCATACCGCCGCGCGGCCATGGTCTTCGGATTCGCCGGTCGGCGCTTCGGGGAAAATATCGGTGTCGACGACCGCGCGGACGCCGACGGTGAACAGCTCGTCGCGCCCGAAACCGGCCTTCACCATCTCCTCCTTGAGATCGAGCGCATGCATCGCCGACCAGAAGGGCTCGTTATTGTTGAAGGCGTCCCAGTCCCGGATGAACTGCTCGTAGAGCGGCATATCGTCCGAATATTGCGGCTGCTCGACATGGAGCATCAGCCCGTCGTCCGCGAGCACGCGATAGCCTTCCGCGATGATTTTCGGCAGCGCCTTGCCGGACAGTTCATGCAGGAACATCGTCGTCTGCACCCAGTCGAAAGTGCCGTCCTCCCAGCGCGAGAGATCCTCGGCATTGGCCTGGATGAAGCGGATATTGGTGGCGCCGAGCGCCTGGGCGCGGGCATGGCCGTAGCGCAGCGACGGTGCGGCCGTATCGATCGCGAAAAATTCGGTGTCCGGGAAGGCGAGCGCAAGCGGCACGACATTATGGCCGATCGTGCTGCCGATATCGAGCACGCGCCGGGGTTCCCAGCCGGGCCGCTCCTTGCGGACCCACTCGACAAGCGCCTGCCCGCCGCCATCGTTGAGCGCGCCGAGCGCGCCGCCCGTTGTCGCGAACAGGCCGCAATCGTAATTGGCGCCCGCCGAAACGTCGTCCGGCCGTTCCTCGCCATGATAGCTGCCCGGCATGCAGTGAATGTCGACGGCGGCCTGGTAGCGCGGCACCGCGACCGAGGGGTCGAGTTCGAGCGTATCCTTGCCGTCGTTGAATGCGCGCGCCTTGGCATCGAGTGCGTCGAGCTGGCGCAGCACCATCGCGCGGCCGTTCTGCTGGCGCATTTCCATCGAGTTGCGTTTCAGCGCCGACCAGAAGCGGTGGAACGGGTCTTCGTTCATCGCATGGCGGATCTCGAACCGGTCCTTGGGTTCGCGGCCATGCTCCTTCACGAAGGCGGGCAGCACGCGCCGGTCATAGGCCAGCTTGTTGCCCGGGCCGAGCGTACCGGCGAGAAACTTGTTGAGGTTGGCGAGAAAGTCGAACCGCGCCGCCTCGTCATGGCGGGGTTCGGGAAACATCTCATGCCGCGATACGGCGGTATAGGGCGGGGCGACGTCGATCTTGCTCATCTATCCTCTCCGAGATTGTCCTCGACTCATAATTAGTCCGGACAAATTTCCATACCATGATCTGGATCAAACGGAAATCTAACCGTTTCCCGCTAAAAAGGCTATGCAGGGAAAGGCGCACATGACCGACAGGCTTTGGGACATTTTCTTTGACATTCACTCCGGCCTCCCGCGTCAGGGGCCGGGCGACGACGAATCGACGCGGCGCGCTCTGGCGGCGTGCGATGGCCTTCCGGACGGGCCGGCGATTTGCGATATCGGTTGCGGCCCGGGCATGCAGACTTTGGCTCTCGCCGAGGCGCTGTCCGATGCCGGGATCGTCGCGGTCGACTTCCACCAGCCCTATCTCGACGATCTTGCCGAACGCGCGCAGCGGGCGGGCTGCGCGGAACGGATCGAGCTATGCTGCGCCGACATGGCGGATTTGCCGTTCGACGCGGCGCGGTTCGATCTGATCTGGTCCGAGGGCGCGGCCTATGTGATAGGCGTCGATGCGGCGCTCGATGCGTGGCGGCCGCTGCTGCGGTCCCGCGCTTGTCTCGCCTTTACCGAGCTGGTCTGGTTGACGTCCGATCCGCCCGACGAAGCCGCGGCCTTTTTCGCGGAGGAATATCCGGCGATGCGGGGCGCCGATGCCGTTGCCGCCGGGGTCGAGGCCAAAGGTTATGAAATGCTCGGCCGTTTCACGCTGCCCGATGCGGCCTGGTGGAAGCATTATTACACGCCGCTCGCCGCGCGCCTGCTGGAACTGGAAAAGAAATATGCCGGCGACGCGGAAGCGCTCGGGATGATCGCGACGTCGGAACGGGAAATCGAAATTCGCCGCCGCTTCGGCAATTCCTATGGCTATGAGTTTCTCGTCGCGAGAAAAGCCAGCTAGATCAGCCCCTCGCGCACCATCCGTTCGATCACCTGTTCCTGTGCGCGGCGGAAATAGTCGCGGTCCGGCACCTGCGGCGTATCGCCGTCCATCATGCCGTTGGCGGCGTGGATTTCGGTGCCGCTGTAGACCGGCGCGAACAGTTCGAGCCGCTGGCGTGCGAGGAAATTGGTCATGCTCGGCGTCCGACGGCCCGCGCGCAGCGCGTCGATATCGACGGTCGCAAAGGCGGTGAAGGTCTCGCCCGTGTTCGATTCGGCGACGACCCGGCCCTTCCAGTCGACGATCTGGGAATTGCCGTCGGCCGAGGCGAGCGGCAGCGCCGCACCCTCTATCCCGGCTGTGTTGGCGGAGACGACATAGGCCATATTCTCGAATGCCCGCGCCTGTTTGGCGATATCCTTGGGCGTGTCGAGCGGCGAGCCGATCTCCGAGGAACTGTGGACGAAGATCTCCGCGCCGCGCAGCGCATGGGCGCGGGCGATCTCGGGATAGAGGATCTCCTCCGACGCGATGGCGGCGAGATTGCCGATCTCGGTCCGCGCCACCGGAAACACGCCGTCGATGCCGTAAATATCGAGATAGCGCGACCAGACATCGTGCGGGGTGGGCGCGAACATCGAATTGAGCCGCCTATAGCGCAACACGACTTCGCCCGAAGGCGCGATCACGAAGCTCGTCTGGAAATAGAAATCGGGAAAATTGCTGTCCGCCTCATACGCATTGCCCGCGAGGAACAGGTTCAGCCGTTCGGCCACGCCGCCCAGCGCTTCATATTCGGGCCCGTCGATTTCGAGCGCCGCCTTGTCGGCGAAATCCGGGATCGAGATGCGGCCCGGATAGCTGGTCAGGAGATATTCGGGCAGCACGGCGAGGCGCACCGGATGGCCGCCATATTGCGCGATGAAGCCGGCGGCCGAGCGCAGCTTGGTCTCGACTTCGCCGATCATCGCCATCATCTGGGCGCGCGCGGCGGCGCGGTCGGGCGTCGCCTCGACGGAGCGAGCGGCAAGCTGGAGCGCCAGGGCGGAATAGAGTGGGGTCTCAGGCATGGCTTCTTCCTGCGCCATCAGGGCCGCATTCGGCAAGGGCAGCATGCTCGCGAGCATCGCCGCCATGATCTGCCGTCGGTCCATATACATGATCGATCATCCGAGCCCGAGCGCGCCGGGGTTCATCCGGCCGTCGGGATCGACGGCCCGTTTCATCGCTTCGAGCAGCTTCCAGGCCTGCGGGTCGCTGCGCTCGGCCAGCGGATAGGTGCGGCCGATCTGGAAATGGACGCCCTCCATCTCGCCGAAGATATCGATGACCCCGGCGCGCAATTCGCCGACCAGCGCGCGCGATTCCGCGTTCGCCGGGAAGCCCTTGAGCTTCGCGAGATGATCGGGTTCGAGCGAGCGGCGGTGCAGTTCTTCCATCCGGTCGGGCCAGTAGAAGACCGGCTCGATCAAGAAACCGGCACGCCCGACGGTCATGACGAGATAGCCGGCGCCGACGCCGAGTTGCTCCATCTCCGCGCCACGGCTTTCGAACAGCGCGGTAATCGCGTCGATCGTCGCAAGCGCGCGCGAATGGCGGACGACGCCGTGGACGGGCACCCAGCGCTCGCCGTCCGGCCCGACCATCGAGTTGACGGGCGGGAAGGGGTTGGCACGCATCACCTTGGGGATCGTATTCTCGGCCTTGGTGCCGCCGACCTCGGCGACGATCTCTTCGACGCGTCGCATGTCCGCATCGACAGCCGATTGATGACGGCCCTCGCAGATCAGATGCGCCGAGAAGGTCGCCTCGTCGAGGAAGGAGCGGCCGGCCGCAACGACCTTCGCACCTTCCTTCAGGCCCTTCCAGAAGCCGCCCTGGCTTTTCATCATGCCGATCAGCTGCTTCGCGTCCTTGGTCAGGCTGTCGCGTTTCATCCGCTGGGCCTGGAGGAAGGGGTCGAAGCCGAAACATTCGCTCGCCAGCCCCTCGCGCGCCACCTGGCTCATCGCCGCGGTGATCCGGGCGGGCGTATCGAAGGCGAAAGACCCATACGCGAACGCGGTCGCGTCGCGCATCAGCGGCAGCGTGATCTTGGCCTTCACGCCGAAGCTGCCCGCATCGGCGGCGAACAGGCCGGTGAGATCGGGGCCGAAGGGGCGCAGGAAATCGGTGCCGGTCTTAACGATCGTCCCGTCGGCGAGCACGACCTCCATCGAGATCGCGCTCGGCGCGATGGTGCCGTTGGCCGCGCCCCAGAACAGACCGTTCTGGCTCATCCCGCCGCCGATATGGGCCTTGATGCCGGACAACGTGCCCCAGACCGGGGTGCGCAGCCCGCGCGGATGAAGCTCTTCGTAGAGCTTGTGCCAGCTGCAGCCCGCTTCGACGGTGACCGTCATGTCGGTCTCGTCGACCTTAAGGATGCGGTTCATGCCGTCCATGTCGACGATCAGCGCGCCGGCCTCGGGCGCGACATAGCCCGATGTGTAGCTCATCCCGCCGCCGCGCGGGACGATCGCAACGCCGCTATCGGCGATAGCCGCGAGAGCGCGCGCGAGCATGTCGGTATCGGCGGGGCGGAACACGGCCAGCGGCTGGGGGCCGAGCGAATAGACGTCCTGCGCGTAGAATGCGCATTCCTCCACGTCGGTGACGATCGCGCCGGGGCCGACGGCGTCGGTCAGCTGTGTCAGGCAATCCTTCGGTTCGGGTGCGGTAGCCATCAGGCTGCCTCCAGTGCCGCTGGGGACGGTTCGTCGTCCTCGGTTTCCGGAAAGGTTTCGGGATAGCGGCCGAGGAACAGCAGCAATCCGCCGCCTATTACATAGGCGAAGATCGCGACGGTAAGGATCGGATCATAGCTGCCCATAGTGTCCCGCACCGAGGCGTAGATGATCGGCGAGGTCGCCGAGGCGAGGCCGAAGGGCATGTAGAGCATGCCGTAGATCTTGCCATAATGGAGCATGCCGAAATAGCGGCTGGCGAGATAGGCGATCAGGTCGCTCTCCGCGCCCGCGGCAAAGCCGAGCAGGAAGCCGCCGAACGCCGCAATCGCAAAATTGCTGTCGGTGCCGAGCAGCAGATAGCTCGATATCGCGGGCAGGCAGAGCAGGGGAAAGGCGACATAGCCGGCCCAGAATTTGTCGAGCAGCAGCCCGGTGATGATCCGGCCCGACAGAATGCCGAGCCCGAGAATGCCCATCACGCGCGCGGCGAGATCGGACGCGATGCCGTGATCGGCGAGGATCGGCACCATGTTGATGAACGCTCCGCCAAAGGCGAGCGCGATGATCAGGATCGAAAACCAGATCAGCCAGAAGCGATAGTCGCGCAGCGCCTGGCCCAAAGTCGCGCCGGTCAGTTTGCCGCCGTTGCTCGTGATCGCCTGGGGCCGTTCCTCGGGTCGCGGCTCGCGGAACAGGAAGAAGCCGATCGGCAGCGCGATCAGCAGCGGGAAACCGGCAACGATGACGAACATCGCCCGCCAGCCATATGCGCGGATCGCCCATTCGGCGACCTGCGGCACGATGATCGCGGCAATGCTGGTGCCGAGCAGCAAGATGCCGAGCGCGAGCCCCTTGCGCTTGAAGAACCACATATTGATCGCGCGGCTCCAGGTGACCGGGGTCGAGCCGATGCCGATCAACCCGACAAACACCCACAGCGCGTAATAGATGTACAGCGTAGAGGCGGCCTGGCTCGTCGGCGTCAGTCCGATCGCCGCGAAGGACAGGCCGAACGCCACGAGCGACCAGAGCGCCACCCGCCGCACGCCATACTGATCGGCCAGCCACCCAAAGGCCGGGGCGAGCAGCGAGGCGATGACCCCGAAAATCGTGATCGGGATCAGGATCTGGGTGCGCGACCAGCCGAACTCGGCCTGGAGCGGTTCGACCGTGAAGCCGATAACGTTGAACGGGATGGGCGAGGCGCCGAAGGCCACGCCCAGCACCCCGGCGAGCAGGACCGTCCAGCCGAGACGGAATTCGTTGCGTTCGGTTGCTGAATTCATCGTCTCTCCTGATGGGCGGGAGGCACCCGGTTACGCTGGAACGGTCGTTGCTGTCTCGCCTTATTCGCTATGCCCGTCCGATGGCGCGCTTTCGCCCTCGGCCGCGCGCTGCGCATCAATCATCTGGCGGAATACGGTCCAGGTCGTCGCATTGGGCCGCGCATCGTCGCCCGGCGGCGGCGCGTTATATTCCGGATAACTGGCCGCGATCTCGTTGCGCAGTATTTCGGGCAGCTCGTCATAGCCGCCGCGCAATTTTGCCCCGACGGCGTTGAAGATCATCTGCCCGTCCCGGCTGCGCATCCGCATCCAGGGAAGCCAGGCCGCCACGCGTACCCAGCTGACCGATGGATAGGCCGTGTTGACCTCGCTATCGAGTATCTCGTCCGCGTTCGCGGCGAAATCGAAAATCTCCATCGCCTGATACATATTGCCGACATATTCCTGATAATCGCCGCCGAGCGGGTTCATGTAGAAGAGCGGCACTTCGAACGGGATCAGCACCCAATCGCCGATGCGGCGATAGGTCGAGATCTGATAAGGCGACCCATCGCGCGTCACCGGGAAATTCGGCGCGCGCATGTTCACCGGATCGTTGGCGACATGCATCACCTCGACCGTTTCGCCGGTCCAGGGATTTTCCCATTCGCGCAGAACCTCGCCGGTTTCCGGATCGGTATAGAGCATGATCTCGCGGCTGACCTGGCGATAGCCGGTGCCGCGTTCCGGATCGGTTACGCTGACGCATTGCCGGATATTCATGCCCTCGAGATTGAACAGGTGCCGGTCGCGCTCGCCGCGCACCCGCGAATAGGCGCGGCCCGACCAGTAATAGACGGCCGGTTGGCCATCCTGTTCGCCGCATTGCAGGCGCTTCGAGATTTCGACCGCGTCTTCGGGGACATTGGGATCGAGAGTCCGCGCTTCGGCCGCCATGCCCATTCCCGCCATCGCGCCCATGCCCGTGATTGCCAGCGCTGCGCAAGCAAAACCGAATTTTCCGATACCCATTATTCCTCTCCCCAAGGCCAAAAATGCTCCCAACAATTTGTCCGGACAAATTTTGACTTTGTCAATGGCCCGAGTCATAGCGGAGCGCAAGGGGAGTTTCCATGTCGCTCGACGCAATCGCCTATCCGACGCTGGTTTACGTCCATCTGCTGCTGTTCGTGCTTTGGCTCGGTGCGGATGTCGGCGTATTCCTGCTCGGCCAGCATTTCCGCAAACGACACGATTATACGCTGGAGCAGCGAATCGCGCTCCTCAAGATGCTCGTGCTCGTCGACATGACGCCGCGCAGTGCCTGGGCGCTGATGGTGCCGATATCGCTGTCGGTGCTCGCCGCGGGCAGTTGGTGGGCGGTACCCGGCTGGCTGCTGATCGCGAGCTGGATCGTCGGCGGTTTCTGGCTCTGGCTGGTCTGGGACGCGCATAATCACGACCAGACGCCGCGCGCCGCGCGCGACCGTAAGATCGAGAACTGGCTGAAATACGGCCTGACCGCCTTCTATCTCTGGCTCGGTATCCAGTCGCTCGTTACCGGCGCGCCGATCGACCAGCCCTGGATCGCCTGGAAGGCGGCGCTGTTCGGCGCGATCTTCGCCGCCGCGATCATGATCGACGTCGCGTTCAAGCCCGTGGGCCCGCAGCTCGGCAAATTGCTGGCCGAGGGATCGAGCGACGAGACCGAGATTCCGCTGCGCCGGACGATGGACCGCACGCGAATCTGGGTCTGGATCGTTTATCTGCTCCTGATCGCGACATCCTGGCTCGGCGTGGTAAAGCCGGTTTTGTGAACGAATTTGCGGCGAGCGGACCAATCGGCGCTTGACTTTAAATTTGTCCGGACAAATTGTACCGGCGAGAACGAGAACAGGAGTGGATCGACGGGAAATGGGCGGATTGAGTTCGATATTGTTCGTGCCCGGATCGCGGCCCGACCGCTTCGCCAAGGCGGCGGACAGCGGCGCCGACCTGATCTGCATCGACCTCGAAGACGCCGTCGCGGAAAGCGACAAGGACGCGGCGCGCGAGGCCGCCATCGGATCGCTCGATACGCTCGATCCAGCCGCGGTCGCGATCCGCATCAACGGCCTCAAGACGGCCGCCGGGCTTGCCGACCTGCTGGCCCTGCGCGCGGCCGCGACAAAGCCGCGCCTGCTGTTCATCCCGATGGTCGAAAGCGCGGCCGAACCGGAGATCGCCCGGTCGGTTCTCGGCGATACGGCGCCCGGCCTGGTGCCGCTGATCGAAACCGTCAAAGGCCTGCGCGCCGGCGATGCGATCGCCGCGGCGCCGGGTGTTGCCGCGATGATGTTCGGCGGCGGCGATTTTTCGGCCGAGCTCGGCACCGATCTTGCCTGGGAACCGCTGCTCGCGGCGCGCAGCGCGTTCGTGATGTCGGCCGCCGCGGCCCGCATACCGGCGATCGACGTGCCCTTTATCGCGCTCGAGGATGAAGCCGGGCTCGAAGGGGAGGTGAAGCGCGCCAAGGCGCTGGGTTTCGCCGCCAAGGCCGCGATCCATCCGAAACAGGTGGAGACGATCAACCGGGTCATGCGCCCGACGGACGAGGAACTGGCCGAGGCGCGATCGGCGCTGGACGCCTATGAAGCGGCGGGCCGCAAGGCGATCCGCCATAACGGAAAGATGCTCGAAGCGCCGGTGGTCAGGCGGTTCGAGGCAATGCTGGGAATGAAGGGAAACAAGAATGCGTGACGGAGTTGTCGAAGTCTCACCGGGCCGGTTCCGGGAGACGTTCGGGCGCTATTTCGAGGATTTCGAAGTGGGCCATATCTATGAGCACCGCCCGGGCCGGACGATCACGGACACGGACAATGTCCATTTCACCCTGCTGACGATGAACACGCATCCGGCGCATTTCGACTATGAATTCGCCAGCAAGACCGAGTTCAAGAAGCCGCTGGTCTGCTCGCCATTGACCGTCGCGCTGATGGTCGGGATGAGCGTGTCCGATACCAGTCAGAAGGCGGTCGCCAATCTCGGCTGGGACAAGATCAAGCTCACCCATCCGCTGTTCCCGGGCGATACGCTCTACGCCGAGAGCGAAGTTCTGGAGAAGCGCGAATCGAGTTCGCGGCCCGAACAGGGGATCGTGACGATCAAGACGATCGGCAAGAACCAGAATGGCGATGTCGTCTGCACATTCGAGCGTACGATGCTCATCTGGAAGCGCGGCTTCGGCAATACCGACGATTAGGAGCAGAAAAAATGGCTACCGCCCCCGATACCAGCCGCCCGCCGATGGACCCGGCCGAAGAACAGGCGCTGCTCGATTCGATCCAGAAATGGATCGACCGCGAGGTCCGCCCCGTCGTGATGAAGCACGACCATGGCGATATCTGGCCCGAGGAACTGGTAAACCAGATGGCGGAAATGGGCCTGTTCGGCGCGACGATCGGGGAGGAATATGGCGGCCTGGGCCTGCCCGCGACGACCTATGCCAAGATCGTCGCGCTGATCTCGTCCTACTGGATGGCGATCACCGGCATCTTCAATTCGCACCTGATCATGGCGGCGGCCGTCGAGCGGTTCGGCACGCCCGAGCAGAAGGCCAAATGGCTGCCCAAATTCGCGACCGGCGAGATTCGCGGCGGGCTGGCGCTGACCGAGCCCAATGCCGGCACCGACCTGCAGGCGATCCGGACGACCGCGGTGCGGGACGGCGACGATTATGTCATCAACGGCACCAAGACCTGGATATCGAACGGCATTCACGGCTCCTGCTTCGCGCTGCTCGTCAAGACCGACCCCAAGGCCGAGCCGCGCTACACGGGTATGAGCCTGTTCATCGCGCCCAAGCAGGACGGCTTCACGACCGGCAAGAAGTTCGATAAGCTCGGCTACAAGGCGATCGACAGCGCCGAGCTCGTGTTCGACGACTATCGCATTCCCGCCGCCAACCTGATCGGCAGCGTCGAGGGGCAGGGATTTTTCCAGGCGACGGGCGGGCTCGAACTGGGCCGGATCAACGTCGCGGCGCGCGGCGTCGGCATGGCCGAAGGCGCGCTGCGCATCTCGACCGAATATGCCCAGACGCGCGAGACGATGGGCACGCCAATCGCCAACCACCAGGCGATCCAGCTCAAGCTCGGCGAGATGGTGACGCGCGCCCGGGCGGCGCGCCTGCTGACGCTCGACGCGGCCGAAGCCTATGATCGCGGCGAACGCTGCGACATGGAGGCCGGCATGGCCAAATATTTCGCCTCCGAAGCGGCGGTGAAAAACGCCGATGAAGGCATGCGCATCCATGGCGGCTACAGCTATTCGAAGGAATATGAGATCGAGCGCTATTATCGCGACGCGATGCTGATGTGCATCGGCGAGGGGACGAACGAGATGCAGCGCATGATCATTTCGAAACAATGGGTGAAACGGAACCCGGTGTGATGACAGCGATGACGCAAATTTCGGTCAGTGTTGCCAGCTTCTCTCCAACACGGGCAATGCCGGGACGGTGTTTTCCGTCATTGCAAGGAGGCCCGAACGTGTTTCGGGGCGACGCGGCAATCCAGGACCGCAAGCGCACCGCCTGTTGCTCTGGATTGCTTCGCTGCGCTCGCAATGACGAGATCTGGCGCAAAGAGGTAACTGTCCAATCGAAATGGGAGGGCGCAATTTGACCCGCGCCCTTCCCCTTGCCGGTTACCGGATCCTCTCCGCCGAACAATATGGCGCGGGCCCCTATGGCACGATGTTCCTCGCGCAACTGGGCGCCGAAGTCATCAAGATCGAACCGCCAAACGGCGGCGATACGGCCCGGATGGTCGGTCCGCATTTCCTGCGCGAGAATGAAAGCCTCTATTTCCAGACGTTCAATCTCAACAAGCGTTCGCTGACTCTCGATCTGCAAAGCGCGGATGGCCAGGAGATTTTCCGCAAATTGGCGATGGATGCGCATGCTGTCGCCAATAATCTGCGCGGCGACCTGCCCGAGCGGCTGGGGCTCACCTATGACGCGCTGAAAGACGTCAATCCGGCGCTCGTTTGTGCGCATCTCTCCGCCTATGGCCGCGATAACGAGCGCGCCAAATGGCCGGGTTACGATTATCTGATGCAGGCCGAGGCGGGCTTTCTCTCTCTGACCGGCGAGCCGGATGGCCCGCCGGTGCGCTTCGGCCTGTCGATGGTCGATTTCATGACCGGGACGATGATGGCGGTCGGCCTGCTCGCCGCGCTGGCCGACGCCGAGCGTTCCGGGATGGGCCGCGATATCGATGTCGATCTGCTCTCCGCCGCGGCGCACCAGATGAGCTATCCGGGCCTGTGGTACATGAACGAAAATGACGTTACGCCGCGCGCGCCCAATGGCGCCCACCCGACCGCGACGCCGAGCCAGATGTTCCGCACCGCCGACGGCTGGATGTTCGTAATGGCGCAGCTGCCCAAATTCTGGACGGTGCTGGTCGAGGAAATCGGGCGCCCCGAACTGGCCGAGGATGCGCGCTTCCGCACGCCCCCCGACCGTCGCGCCAATCGTGACGCGCTGACCGGGGTCCTCGAGGCGGTTTTTATCGAGCGGCCGACGAACCATTGGGTCGATCTGCTCAAGGGCAAGATGCCGGTGGCGCCGGTCAACAGTCTCGAGGAGGCGATGGACAATCCTTTCCTCGAAGAGACCGGCATGATCGACCATGTCGACCATCCGGACCGCACAAACATCAAGGTGCTGACCAGCCCGATCAAGGTCGATGGCGAGCGGCTGCCGACGAGCGCCGGGCCACTGCTCGGCGCGGACAGCGACGATATTCTCGCCGATCTCGGCTATGACGAAGCGGCGATTGCGGACCTCAAACAAAGCGGCATCGTATGAGCGTTTGGCAGGACTTCCAGAAAACCTCCCCTGAAAGGGGAGGGGGACCGGCGCATCCGGTGGAGGGGTGTAGCCGTCAGCGGTTCGCAATTCGCCGATGGCTATACCCCTCCGTCAGCCCTGCGGGCTGCCACCTCCCCTCGCAGGGGAAGATTCCGGTGGCGGCGCGCTAACCGCCATGGCACAGCTCGACGGCATAAAGGTGATCGACCTGTCGCTGTTCCTCCCGGGGCCGATGGCGACGATGATGATGGCCGACCAGGGCGCCGAGGTGATCAAGATCGAGCCGGCCGCCGGGGACCCGGCACGCCAGATGGCGCCCGAGGAAGCGGGCCAGTCGGTCTGGTTCCGCAATCTCAACCGCGGCAAGCGGAGCATCGTGCTCGATCTCAAGAGCGAGACCGGCAAGGCGCGGCTGCGCGATCTGGTCGCCGACGCCGATGTCTTCGTCGAGGGCTTCCGCCCCGGCGTGATGCGGCGGCTCGGCTTCGATTACGACGCCGTGTCCGCGATCAATCCGCGCATCGTCTATTGCTCGATCTCCGCTTTCGGCCAGGAGGGCGCGATGGCGCATCACCCGGCGCACGACCTCGCGGTGCAGGCACTGACCGGATTCCTGTCGGTCAATGACGGGGCGGACGGCACGCCCGTCGTCCCCGGCGTACCCTCGGCCGATATGGCGGCCGGGCTGACCGCGCTCTCGGCGATCCTGATGGCGCTGATCGGGCGGGAGAAATCGGGCCGCGGCGATTATATCGATGCGACGATGTTCGAGGCGATGCTGCCTTGGTGCGCGCATATCGCCGGCGGTGCGATCGCGGGCGGCGAACCGCCGCGCTCACAATCGCAACGCTCGCTCGGCGGCGCGGCTTTCTACAATGTCTATGCGACGCAGGACGGGCGGCATGTCGCGCTCGGCGCGCGCGAGATGAAATTCGTGCGGAACCTGCTCGCCGCGCTCGACCGGCCGGACCTCATCCCGCTCGGCGAGGCCGAGGCCGGCGAACCTCAGGCCGAACTGCGCGCCTTTCTGGCGGAGATCTTCGCGACCAAAACGCGGGACGAATGGGTCGTATGGTTCGCCGACAAGGATGTCGCCTTTTCGCCCGTCCTCGATTTCCGCGAGGCGCTGGACAGCGATCTCGTCGCCGAACGCGGCATGCTGGTCGAGATGGATGGCGCGCATCAGATCGCGCCCGCGATCCGGTTCAGGAATATGCCCGGTAGTCCGCCCGGCCCCGCGCCCGAACTGGACGAGCACGGATGAGCAGCGGGTCAGCCCTCGGCGTCGATATGCATCGAATAGGCGAACCGGTCGCCGGGATGATGGCTGGCCGAAATCTCGAAGATCCGGTTCTTCGCGTCGCGATAGGCGCGCAGGATACGCAAGGTCGGCGCGCGTCGCGAAATGCCGAGCGCCTTGGCGATGTCCGCGCTGGCGCCGACCGCCTGGATATCCTGCGTGACATGGGCCACCTTGACCCCGGCCAGCTCCTCCAGCTGGCGGAAGATCGTGACCTGGGACGAGCGGATCTCGGCAGCCGCTTCGGCATAGTCGCCATGGACATAGGCGTCGGTGATCGCGATCGGCTTGGGGTCGCCGAGCCGCGTGCGAACGCCCTGAAACTGGAACCAGTCGCCGCTCGTGTCGCCGCTGACATGATCGGCGATGCGCCGCGGCAGGGCCGTCAGGCCGACCGGTTTGAAATCATATTGCGTGTCGCGCGCATATTGCAGCAGCTCGCCGACATTGGAGAGCGGCTGGTGCAGCGTGCCGCCGCGCGCCGCCGCCGGCTGGATGATCGTGCCGGACCCGCGTTTCCTCTGGATCAGCCCCTCGGCGACCAGCCGCCGCAGCGCCTCGCGCACCGTATAGCGGCTCACCCCATGTTCGCGGCACAGCTCGGTCTCGGTCGGAAACTGGCCTTCCTCGCTCAGATCGCCGCGCAGGATCGCCGCGCGCAGCGAATCGGCGAGCTGGACGTAGCGGGGCTTGGCGGCGGTGTCGGACAAGTAGGCGTTCCTTTGCGGCTTCGGGCCGGAGCGGTGGCTGTATGAGCGAACCGCTTCTGGCGCAACTTTCGGAAAGACTAGCGCGGCCCGTCGGCGAAAGCGATAGGCAGCGCGCCCGGCTCCACCTGCTCGACTGGCTGGCCTGTGTGGCGGGGGGCCGGGAGAGTGCGGTTTCGAGACTCTTCGCGAGAATATTACCGGGATATCCGGTCACCGCGGCCATGGTCTCGAATCTGCTCGAAATGGACGATGTGCATCGCACAGCCCTTCTCCACCCCGGGCCGGTGATCTGGGGTGCGGTTTTCTCGATGTCTTCAGAAACAATGGTTGGCGCGCTCGACGATGCGGTGCGTGGCTATGAGGCGATGATTGCGATCGGTGCGGCGCTGGACGACCATCACTACAGCCATTGGCACCCGACAGCGACGGCCGGTGTTTTCGGCGCCGCGGCCGCCGCCGGCTCTTATTGGGACTTGGATCGCGACAGCATGGTTTGGGCTTTGGCCAACGCCGGTTCCGTCGCCGGTGGCCTATGGCATATGCGCCACGACGATGTGATGACCAAGCAATGGCATGTCGCCAACGCGATCCGCGTCGGTAACGATACGGCATGGATGGCGATGGACGGCCTCACCGGCCCGGCTGCGCTGCTCGAGGGCCCGCAGGGCCTGTTCGAAGCCATGACGCAAGAACCCGGCCCGCTGGCCGATAATGGCGATAGCTGGCTCATCCATCAGGTCAGCTTCAAGCCCTTCGCGGCCTGCCGCCACGCGCATCCCGCGATCGATGCAGCGATAGAGTTGCGCAAGGCCGGCGAGCTCCAGCCGCCTTTCCATGTCGAAACCTATGCCGATGCGCTGGCCTTTTGCGACCGGCCTGATCCGGTGACCGAACTGGATGCAAAATTCTCACTCCAACATGCGGTAGCGGTCGTCGCCGATGGGCGGAAAGCCGAGCCGGCGGACTTCACCGAAGAGGCGATAGCCGCGCTGGCCGATCTCCGCGCGCAGGTGACCGTGGCCGAAGATCCTGAGATCACCGCCCGCTATCCGGCGCATTACGGCGTGCGGGTGAACGGGCTGGAACTGATCGATACGCTTGGCGACCCGGAACGGCCGGTGGACGAGGACGCGATCATCGCCAAGATGCACAGCCTTGCCGAGTGGGGCGGATTGAAAGCCAGCGACGCGGAAAAGGCTGTCGATGTCGCGCTGGAAGGCGACAATGTCATCGCAGTACATGATCTGCTCCAGGAATGGCTGACATGACCGCGACCCAGCACCTTCTCGATTTTGCCGCGGCCGATCACCGGCTGCCCGATAGCGCCCGCGAAGCGGCGCTCCGGCTGTTGGCCGATACCCTGGCGGGCGGCGCGGCGGGCGCGGCGTCCGACGAAGCGCGGCATATGCTGGCCGCGGTGCGCGGCTGGGGCGAGGGCGATGCGTCGCGCCTGCTCGGCTTTCCTCCACCCGCTCACCCTGAGCTTGTCGAAGGGTCGTCCTGTTCTTTCGGGCAAGAAAAGGACAGGGCTTCGACGGGCTCAGCCCCAGCGGATCATTTTGAACATGCGCGCCTGCCCGCACCGTCTGCCGCCTGGTTCAACGGCTTTGCGATCCATTGTCTCGAATGGGATGCGGTGCACGAGCCGGCGGTGGTCCATGCTCTGTCGGTCGTCACGGCGGCGTTGATCGCGGCGTCGGATCGCAAGGGCGGCAGCGATCCCGACGCATTTCTCGCGGCGCTCGCGGTCGGCGTCGATATCGCGAGCGGCATGGGCGTCGCGGCGACCGGCGCGATGTCTTTTTTCCGCCCCGCCACGGCGGGCGTGATCGGCGCGGCGCTGGCGGTCGCGCGCCTCGAAGGCCTGCCGTCGGATCGTTTCGCCGATGTCCTGGGAATCGCTTATTCGCAGGCCGCGGGCACGATGCAGGCGCATGTTGAGGCCTCGGTCGCGCTCCCGCTGCAGATCGCCCATGCTGCGCGCGCCGCGATCACGGCCGTCGATCTCGCCAGGGCCGGGATGGACGGGCGGCATAACGCGCTCGAAGGCCCGTTCGGCTATTTCACTCTCTTCGAGCCGGGCGATCTGCGCCGTTACACCGACAGCATCGGCGAACGCTGGCTGATCGAAGAGGTCAGCACCAAGCCCTTCCCATCGGGACGGGCCAGCCATGGCGTGCTCGGCACGATCGACGATCTGCTGCGCTCAGGCGAGCTCGAGCCGGCGGCCGTCGCAAGCGTCGATGTCGCCGCCCCGCCGCTGATCAACCGGCTCGTCGGGCGGCCTTACAAGCCGGACATGGCGCCGAGCTATGCGCGGCTCTGCCTGCCGTTCCTCGTGCCGCTGCTGCTGCGCGACGGCATCGTCAATCCGGCCTGTTTCACCGCCGACCAGTTCGCCGATCCCGCGCTCGCGGCGCTGGGCGACAAGGTCACCGTCCGGCTGAACGATAATCCCGATCCGAACGCGCTCGCGCCGCAGCAGCTGACGATCATGCTGAAAAATGGCGGCCATATCGCCCGCCAGATCACCGGCAATCTCGGCAGTCCCGCAGCGCCGATGAGCGCCGACCAGACCAAGGCGAAATATGATCTCTGCCGCGTGCTCGCTTCACCCGATGCGGATGCGCGGCTCTTCGACGACCCCTTACTCTATGCAACGGACCCGCAATGAGCTTTCCCACCTATTTCGAGGCCTTCGACGCCAGGCAGATGCTGGCCGATTATCCGGTCGGCGAGGAATTCGTCTCCCGCTACACGGCGATGTCGCGCGACGAATTGCACGCGATTCAGGATGCGCAGTTTCGCAGGCTCATGAAACGCGGCTGGGAGATTCCCTTCTACCGGCGGCTCTGGGGCGACAAGGGCATCGAGCCCGGCGATATCGGCGGGCTCGCGGACATCGCCAAGCTGCCGGTGTACGACAAGACGGACCTCATGGCCTCGGTCAACGATCATCCGCCCTATGGCGATTTCGACGGGCGCGGCGACAATCCCGTCGTTTTCCACACGACGAGCGGGACGACTGGCCGCCCCCAGCCGCTGATGTTCGGGCCCAAGGGCCGCGAGGTGACCAACCTGCTCGTCGGCCGTATGTATCGCTGGATGGGCTTGCAGTCGGACGATGTGATCCAGTCGGTCTACGGCCATGGCATGATCAATGGCGGCCATTATATCCGCGAAGCCGTGACGCATTTCACCAATTCGCTGTTCCTGAGCGCGGGCACCGGCATCGAGACCCGCTCGGTCAATCAGGTCAATCTGATGGCCGATTTCGGCGTCACCGTTATGGTCGGTTTCGTCGATTATGTCCGCAAGCTCGCAGAGGTCGCCGAAGCCGAAAAGCTGTTTGACCGCATCAAGCTGCGCATGATCATCGGCCATCTCGGCACCGAGGATCGCGCATCGACCGAGGACGCCTGGCACGGGGCCAAGGCCTATGACTGGTACGGCGTCGGCGATACCGGCTCGATCGCGGGCGAGGGACCGGACCGCAACGGATTGTACGTCTGGGAGGACGCGCAATATCTGGAGCTGCTCGACGTCGATACCGGCGCGCCCGTGGCGGCGGGCGAGACCGGCGACATGGTCGTAACCTGCCTGTTCAAGGACGATATCGCGCCCTGCATCCGCTTCAACACGCATGACGTGACCGAGGAGCTGACGGGCGCCAACGATACCGGCATGGTCTTCAAGCGCATCTCGGGCTTCAAGGGCCGCAGCGATAATATGGTCAAGCTGCGCGGCATCAACATCTTTCCGCATGCGATCGGCGCGCTGATCGAGAATCGGGGGGATCTGACCGGCGAATATGTCTGCCGTGTGACCCGCGACGAAAACGGCAAGGATCATATGCGGGTCGTAATGGAAAGCCGGGGCGGCACGGATCGGGACGAGATCGGCGAAATCCTGAAACGCGGCCTCGGTATCGAGATCGATCTCGACATGGTCGGCGTCGGCGACACCGCTAAGGACACGCAGATCGACGTCCGGCAAAAACCGATCCGCCTGATCGACGAGAGGAAACTGTGATGCTGCACTTTGGCCAGTACAGTTTTTGCTTTCACCGTCACCCTGAACCTGTTTCAGCATCCATTTCTCAGCCTGCGAGGTCGGCGTCGACGGAGAAACGGACCCTGAAACAGGTTGGTGCCTATCCCCTTGCGACAAGGAAGCGGCTGATAAGCCTTCCCCGTCATTGCGAGGAGGTCCGAGCTTGTCTCGGGCCGACGCGGCAATCCAGAGCTACAAGTGCATCGCTTGTCCGCCCTGGATTGCTTCGTCGCCTACGGCTCCTCGCAATGACGAACCCTTGTCGCAAGGGGATAACAGCCAAACAGGTTCAGGGTGACGAAGCTGGAATTCAGCGTCGCTCGTTCCCAAGCCATACAAAGGGAACTGACGGCCCATGACCGAACCGCTGCATCGCCACGGCGTCGCCGGCCTGCTCGCGCTCTACCGGGCGGGCGAGACGATGCCGTCGAGCGTCGTCGAGGCGGCGTTCGATCGGATCGCGGCGCTGAACGGCGATCTCAACGCGTTTGTCGAGCTGGACGAACCGGGCGCGATGCAGGCGGCCGCCGAGAGCGACCGGCAGATCCTGTCCGCCGCGCCGCGCCCGCTCGAAGGCGTGCCGGTGGCGATCAAGGCCAATATCGATGTCGAGGGGCTGGTGACGAGCGCCGGGATCGCGGCGCGCAAGGATTGCGTCGCCGCGACTGACGCGAAGGTCGTGGCGGACCTGCGCAATGCCGGTGCGATCGTACTCGGCACGCTCAATATGGAGGAAGCCGCGCTCGGCGCGAAGACCGACAATCCATGGCTGGGCGCCGCGCAGAACCCGCACCGGATAGGCCATACGCCGGGCGGATCGTCCGGAGGCAGCGGCGCGGCGGTGGCGGCCGGGCTGTGCGTTATGGCGTTGGGCACCGACACGCTGGGTTCGGTCCGCGTGCCGTCCGCCTATTGCGGCGTCTACGGCCTCAAGCCGACCTATAATGCCATCAGCCAGCACGGCCTCGAAATCTGCGAGGCTTCGCTCGACGCCATCGGCCCGCTGGCGCGTTCGCTGAGCGACCTCGAAATCGTCTCGCGCGTCCTGATCGACATGGCTGAGCCCCAGACCATCGAAACGCCGGTTACCCTGGAAGCCCTGGGCGACGTCGAGTGCCAGCCGGCCGTGGTCACCGCCCATGAGAAG
The DNA here is from genome assembly GCF_013378075.1 of Parasphingopyxis algicola. Lineage (GTDB taxonomy): Bacteria > Pseudomonadota > Alphaproteobacteria > Sphingomonadales > Sphingomonadaceae > Parasphingopyxis > Parasphingopyxis algicola. The sequence continues at coordinate 2,890,923 of NZ_CP051131.1, forward strand.
GCGGCCGGGCAGCTCGGTGCGAGCGAGAGTTTCGCGCTGCCCGATCCGCTGACCCGCATCCGCTTCGCCGGCTTCATCCGGGCCTCCCGCGCGCTGCACGATCATCTCGCCGATCTGCGCGCCGCCGACCCGGACGGGCTGTCGGACCATCTCAAATTCCTGATCGATATCGGGCCGAAGCGATCCGATGCCGATCTGGCCGAGGACGAGGCGGTGCTCGCCCGGACCCGCGAGGCGCTGCACGCGGCCGTCGATGCCCATGGCGCGATCCTGCTGCCGACCGTGCCGCAGGTTGCCTTCCCGCACAGCGAACAGGCGCCGGTCAACCAGGCCGATTTCACCTGCCTAGCGAACATCGCCGGGCTGCCCGCGCTCAGCATCCCGGCAGGGGTCGACGAGACCGGCCTGCCGGTCGCGGTCCAGCTGATCGGCGCGGCGGGCAACGAGGCGGGGCTGTTCGATATGGCGCGCGGGCTGGACGTGCAATTGGACGGCTATCGCCCGCCCGATCTATTCTGACGAGAAATAAGAGGAGAGAGACATGCGGATCATCGTGTTGTTCAACCTGAAGGACGGGGTCAGCGTCGCGGAGTATGAAGAATGGGCGAAGACGCGCGACATCCCAGGCGTCAACGCGCTCGGCTCGGTCGACGGCTTTACGGTTCACAAGGCGACCGGGCTGTTCGGATCGGACGCAAAACCGGCCTATGACTATTTCGAGATTATCGATGTCAACGACATGGATGCGTTCGTCGCCGATATCTCCACGGACGAATTCCAGGCCGCCGCCGCGCCGTTCCAGGATTATGCGGACAATCCGCAATTCGTGCTGACCGAAGACCTTTAGGAGACAGAAAATGGGCCGTTTTTCGGGCAAGACCATCGTCGTCACGGGCTCGGGCAAGGAAAAGGGGCTGGGGCAGGGCATTCTCCAGCGCTTCGCCGATGACGGCGCGAACTGCGTGGTGTCCGATATCGCGATTGACGCCGAGGCCGAGGGCGTGGCGGACGAACTGCGCGGGCGCGGCGCCGAGGTCGCGACGATCGCCTGCGACGTCAGCGATCCGGCGCAATGCCAGGCGCTGGTCGATGGGGCGGTCGACCGGTTCGGCGGCGTCGACATCATGGTCAACAATGCGGGTATCGGCTTCATGATGACGCCGCTGCTCGATGTGAAGCCCGAGGACTGGGCGACCGTCATCGCGGTCAACCTCTCCGGCGCCTTTTACTGCACCCAGGCCGCGGCCAAGGCGATGGTCGCGAAAGGCGGGGGCGGGCGGATCATCAACATCGCCAGCCAGGCCGCGAAGACCGGATTTCCGCACATGGCCTCCTATTGCAGCTCCAAGCACGGGATGGTCGGGCTGACCCGGTCGACCGCGCTGGAGCTGGGCGGGCACGGGATCACGGTCAACGCCATATGCCCCAACCATGTGACGACCGGGCTCGGCCAGAAGCAGAATGAGTATTTCTCCAAACTGCTCGGCTTCCCCAGCGTCGAGGCCTATCTGGAGAATATGAAGGCGCGCAATCCGATGGGGCGGCCCGGCCTGCCCTCGGACACCGCCGCCGCCTGTGCATGGCTGGCGAGCGACGAGGCCATCTATGTGACCGGCGAAGCGCTCAACGTGTCGGGCGGAGAGGAAATGCACTGATGGCGCATTATGCGGGGTCCTGTCATTGCGGCGCGCTGACGCTCGATTTTGCGAGCGAAAAATCGCCGGCCGATCTCGGCGCGCGGACCTGCCAGTGCAGCTATTGCCGCAAGCATGGTGCGTCCTGGACGTCGGACCCGGAAGGCCGCGCCGAGCTCGCCGTGGCGGGGCCTGTCAGCCGCTACCGGTTCGGGACGAAAACCGCCGATTTTCTAGTCTGCGCGACTTGCGGCGTCGTATTGGCCGCAGTCAGCGAGATCGACGGCCGGCTGCGCGGCGTGGTCCGCGTCGATTGCCTCGACGATAGCGCCGCCTTTCTCGCGCAGGCCGCGCCGATGGATCTCGACGGGGAGGTGTTGGACGCGCGCCTCGACCGCCGGGCCCAGCGTTGGACGCCCGTCGCGATAACGGAAAAAGGGTGAAGAGGATGCAGGAAGAACGGATCGACTGGCCTAACGGCGCGAAGATGGCGCTGAGCGTCGTCGTCAATGTCGAAGAGGGCAGCGAGATGACGGTCGCGCGCGGCGACAAGGGGATGGAGCCGGTCGACGAACTCGGCATCCATATCCGCGCGCCGATCCGCAATTACGGCAATGAGAGCAACTATCTCTACGGCATCAAGGCCGGTGCCCCGAGGATCGTCAAGCTGCTGCGTGCATACGATATCAAGGCGAGCTGGACGGTCGCGGCGATGAGCCTCGAAAACCATCCCGAGATCGCCGAAGCCATCGCCGAACTCGGCCATGAGCCGGTCAGCCATGGCTGGCGCTGGGTCCACCAGTTCAAGCTGGACGAGGATGCCGAGCGCGAATTCATCCGCAAGGCCGTCGCCTCGATCGAGAAGACGGTCGGCGTACGCCCCTATGGCTGGCTCTCGCGCTATTTCCATACCGACGAGACGCGCCGCCTGCTGATCGGGGAAGGCTTCGCCTATCATATGGACGATTATTCGGGCGATGTGCCCTATTGGGATCGCGAGACGGTGCCCGGAAAGCCGCTGGTGATCGTGCCGTACCAGCTCGACAATAACGACATGAAGATGTGGACCGACCCCGCGCTGACCCCGCATCAATGGCTCGACTATGCCAAGGCGAATTTCGACCAGATCTATCGCGAGGGCGAGGAAGGCAATGCGAAGATGATGAGCCTCGGCCTGCACCTGCGCATCATCGGCCGCCCGGGCCGCATCTGGGCGCTCGAGGAATTCTTCAAGCATGTCCGCGCGCATTCGGACGTCTGGGTGACGACGCGGCACGAGATCGCGCAGCACTTCGCGCAAGTGGAACCCGCATGACCCTCCGCCTCGAAAAGGAGGGCAAGATCGCGCGTCTGCTGATCGACCGGCCGGACAAGCGCAACGCCTTCACGCAGGAGATGTGGGAGCTGTTTCCGGATCTGCTCGCCGATGCGATGGGCGACGACGCGATCCGCGTGCTCATTGTCCATGCGAGCGAGAAGGACAGCGCGTTCAGCGCGGGCGCCGATATCGGCGAGTTCGCGGCGGGGGCGAAAGACGCGGAATGGCGAGCGAAAAACCAGGCCGCGATCCGCACGGTGCAGCACGATCTCGCCCGCGCGCCCAAGCCGACCGTCGCCGTGATCGACCGGGATTGCATCGGCGGTGGCTGCGGCATCGCGATCGCTTGCGACATGCGGGTCGCCGGGCCGAATGCGCGCTTCGGGATCACGCCGGCCAAGCTCGGCCTCGTCTATTCGTTGCACGACACCAAGCTGCTCGTCGATCTGGTCGGACCTTCGCAAGCCAAGCGCATCCTCTTCACCGGCCAGCTGCTCTCGGCGGAAGAGGCGCACGCTATCGGCCTCGTGACGATCCTCGCCGAGGAGCCATATGAGGAAGCGATGGCGCTGGCCGAAACCATGGCGTCCGTCTCGTCGCACAGCCAGCGTATGAGCAAGGCGATCGTCCGGCGCATCCTCGACGGCCAGACGGACGATGACGCGGAGACGGCGGCGCAGTTCGACGCCGCGTTCGACGGCGCCGATTTTGCCGAGGGCGTCGCCGCGTTCCTCGAAAAGCGAAAGGCGAGGTTTTGATGACTGTCCCCGTCATTGCGAGGAGCCGCGAGGCGACGAAGCAATCCAGAGCCGCAAACGCCATTTTTAGCCGCTCTAGATTGCTTCGCTGCGCTCGCAATGACGAATCTTTTGGATCGAGTGACATATGAAACACGGAACCATTCTCGGCGGGGTTGTCGCGACACCCGATCTCGATGCGGCGCTTGCCGATTATGAGGGCATACTCGGCCTGAAACTGATCGAACGCGGCGCGCTGCCCGATGACCTTGCCGCCAGCTGGGGCGTGCCGGCGAGCGCCGGCCGGCCGACGGCGATCCTCCAGCCGCAAAGCGGCGCGCCCTGCTTCATCCGTCTCGTCGAACAGCCCGACCATCCCGATTTCATGCCGACCCGCACCCATGGCTGGGCGGCCTACGAGCTCACCGTGCAGGACGTGTTCGGCTGGCCGGACCGGCTCCAGGGCAGCGGTTTCGATATCGTCGGCCCGCCCAAGGAACTGGAAGGCCTGCCCTTTTTCGTGCCGATGCAGGTGACGGGGCGCGGCAAGGAGATGATCTATCTCAACGAGGTGCGCGAGAACACGCCCTCGTCGGACCTGCCGCATGCACAGTCGCCGACCGACCATATCTTCATCGTGATCCTCGCAACGCCCGATCGCGCGGCGACGGTCGCCTGGTATCGCGAGCGGCTGGGCCTAGACGAGGGCGACACCTACACGCTCGAATATTCGATGATCAACGACGCTTTCGGCCTGCCCGCGGGCACCCAGTCGGATTTGACCATGGTGCAGAACGACCGGCTGCCGATCGTCGAGGTCGACGATTATCCGGCCGAGGCGACGGACCGCGCCCGGCATGATGGTATGCTGCCGCCCGGCAACGCGATGGTGACCCTCGCCGTCGACGATCTCGATGCACTGGCGTGCGAATGGATAACGCCGCCGACAGCCCGGCAAGGTCCGCTCTATGACGGCCGGCGTGCGGCTACCGTCATCGGCCCGGCCGGGGAACTGCTCGAACTGGTGGAGACGAAGACATGACCAAAGTGATGCCGTCCGCCGCCTATATCGCCTGGTGCAAGGATCTGCCCGGGGACGAACCCGCCCGTTTGCGCAAGGAGCTGGCCCCGGCCCATTTCGTCCATATCGAGACGATCATGGACAAGATCCGGGTGGCCGGCCCGGTGCGGAACGAAAATGGCGAGACGATCGGCTCCATGCTGGTCTTCAATGCCGAGAGCGAAGCCGAAGCCCGCGCCTTGCTCGACCGAGATCCCTATGCCGGGGCCGGTCTCTGGGAAAGCGTCGAGATTCACCCTTTCCTGCCGGCGGCGGGCGAATGGATTGGCGGCAAGATCTGGTAATATGTCGTCATTCCGGACTTGATCCGGAATCCAGAGCAGCGAGCGGGATCGCTTTTGGCCCTGGACCCCGGATCAAGTCCGGGGTGACGTTTTCTTCCCGACAGGAGCATGCTTGCCCGGATTCCAGTCGGTCAGCCGCTCCAGCGCATAGCTGAGCGGCGCATCCTCGAGCGGGGTCGCCAGCGTGTCGTTCCAGCGGTTGAGGAAGCCGAACAGCGCGATCATCGCGACCAGTTCGACGATCTGGCGTTCGCTCCAATGCGCCCGCAGCGCTTCGAAATGCGCGTCGGTCGCCGCGTTGGGCGTCTGCCCGGCGGCGAAGGCGAGGTCGAGCGCCGCGCGTTCGGCATCGGAAAACAGGTCGCTCGTCCGATACTCCCAAACGGCGGCGACCTTCTCGCTGTCGACGCCCGACATCTGCGCCGCGCCATGCGCGGTATGGGCCTCGCAATAGCGGCACCCGGCAGCGCTGCTCGCGACCATCGCCATCATCCGCTTGAGGCCGAGATCGACTTCCTGCGATCCGTAGATCGTCCCGATCAAACCTTCGAGCGCGCCCAGCAGTTCGGGCCAGCGCGCCAGCGTCAGGATGTCGTTCGAGGCGAACCCCATCCGCGCTTCCGCTTCGCCCAGCCGCACGCGCAGATCCTCGGGCAGCGCGTCGAACGGCAGGGGATCGATCCGCGCCACGCCTAACCGTCCGCCGCATGCTTGCCGACCGCCCAGCCTGCCGGCGCCATCAGCGCCTCGGCGAATTCGCGCGGCGCGTCTTCGAGCGTCGTCGCCATCGTGTCGTTCCAGCGGTTGAGAAAGCCGAAGGCCGAGATTACGGCGACGATCTCGATGATTGCCCGCTCGTCAAAATGCGCGCGCAGCGCCGCGAAATGCGCGTCCGTGGCGGCGTTGGGCGATTGCCCGGCGGCGAGCGCGAGATCGAGCGCCGCCTTTTCCGCTTCGGAGAAGAGGTCGCTGGTCCGATACTCCCAGACCTTCGCGACTTTTTCCTCGGCGACGCCCATCTTCTCCGTCGAGCCATGCGTCGTATGCGCCTGGCAATAGCGGCAGCCGGCCGCGCTGCTGACGACGGCCGCGATCATCTGCTTGAGCCCCGGCTCCAGCACCCCGCCGCCGCCGAGCACCGTCGCAACGAGCGGCATGAAGCCGCGCACGAGATCGGGCCAGCGCGCCATGGTCAGCAGCGAGTTGGGGATGAATCCCATCCGCGCCTCGGCCATCGCCAGCATCGGCTTCAGGTCTTCCGGGATTTCGTCCGGCGACAGGGGAGCGACATGGGCCATCTAGGGCAGCAGGACGGTCGAGCCGACCGTCTTGCGCGCTTCGAGATCGCGATGCGCCTGCGCGGCTTCCTCCAGCGGATAGGTCTGGCCGATCTCAACGCTCAGCACGCCCTCGCCGAGCAGCGAGAAAAGCCGCGCCGCGCCCGCCGCCGCTTCATCCCGATCCGCATAATAATCGAACAGGGTCGGGCGGGTTGTGAACAGCGAACCCTTTTGCGCGAGGATGCCGAGATTGGTCTCGCCGACCGGCGCGCTCGCATTGCCGAAGCTGATCTGCAGGCCGCGTTGCCCGAGCGAATCGAGCGAGGCTTCCCAGGTCGCCTTGCCGACGCCATCGAACACGACGCGCACGCCCTTGCCGCCGGTGATCTCGCGGACGCGGGGCGCAACCTCTTCCTCGGTATAGAGGATCACATGATCGGCGCCCGCCGCCTTGGCCTTTTCCGCCTTTTTTTCGCTGCTCGTCGTGCCGATCACCTCGGCGCCGATATGTTTGAGCCATTGCACGAGCAGCTGTCCCGTGCCGCCGGCCGCGGCATGGACGAGCACCGGCCAGCCGCTTTCGACCCGCCCGCAGCGCTCGACGAGAAATTCGGTCGTGCAACCCTTGAGAAAGGCCGCCGCGGCGACGTCGTCCGCCACGCCCTCGGGCAGCGCGAAGAGCCGGTCGGCGGGCATATTCCGCGCGGTTGCATAGGCGCCGAGCTGCGGTCCGAAGGTGACGACGCGATCGCCTTGCCTGAAGCCGCTAACGCCGGGTCCGACGGCCTCGACGACGCCCGCCGCCTCGAGACCGAGCCCGGTCGGCAGCTCAACGGGGTAGATGCCCTTGCGGTGATAGGTGTCGATCATATTGAGGCCGACCGCCTTGTTGCGCATCCGCACCTCGCCTGCGCCCGGATCGCCGAGATCGATATCCTGCCAGGTGATGACCTCGGGCCCGCCATGTTCGGTTATCTGGGCCTGTCTTGCTTGCATGATCTTCATTCCTTCATCGCGTTGGAAAATTTCCGAAGTCGTCATGCTGAACTTGTTTCAGCATCCACTTTTCAACCTGCAACCGCCTTCGCGGATGGAGCGGTGGATCCTGAAACAAGTTCAGGATGACGAGCCTTGTCGAAACAGTCCGACACGCTCATTCGTCCCCGTTTCCATCCTGCACCGTGCAGCTCGCCTGCATCCAGCGCAGATTGATGCCGATCCGTTCGGCGCCGGGATCGGCCCAGCTATACGATACCGCGCGGTCCGGATCATCCTCCGTGTGGACATATAGCACAAGGCTCGGCCGGTTGCGGCTCGGGGCGGGCCAGATAACGTTGCGCATCCGGACGATCGCGACCGGCGCGCCGCTGTCGCCGCCCCCCGCGCGGATGCGGCCGCCCTGATCGTGCATCATCAGGCCGCTATCGAACGTCCATTCGCTCTCGCCGTCGGATTCGGTCTTGCGCACCGAGATCCAGCAGGAGACGGGCCGCGCGCGGCGCAATTCGAGCGGGCGGCCGTCGGGCCAGGCCATGGCGATTTCTGCGGGTCCGATACGCTGCATGACGGCGGGCAGATCGTCGCACATGCCCTCGCTCGCATCGAGGACGAAGGCATCGCCTTCGGGGCGGAACAATCGCGTGCAATCGTTCGAGGACAGGGCCGTCAGATCGCCGCGCGGCACGACGGTCACGGTCTCGGCCGGTTCGACCGGTTCGCCGAACGCGTCGACCGGCTGGAGCGTGAACGCGCCGTCACCATCGGCGGTGAAGCGCAGGCTGATCCAGCGGTCCTGCGGCTCGCCTGCCTCGCCCTGGAAATAGACCTGTTCGGTGTTTGCGTAGATGCCGGGAAGCAGGTCGGCGAGGTCCTGCGCCGCGGCCGGCGCGGCGACGCCCGCCAGTATCGCCATCGTCGGAATGATGCGCATCGTCGTTCCTCCCCGAACCGTCCCTACAGGCTATCGCGCGGCGCGGGAAATGCAAATATGTCCGGACAAATTTTGACAGGCAGGACGATTCCGGCGAAAAGCGTGAGCGGGAGGATGATGACGATGCGCTATTGGATCGGACTGTTGGTCTTTCTCTTTGCCGCGCCGGCGCTGGCGCTTGAGGCGGCGGCGCCCGATGCGCGCACGATCCTCGAACGCGCGACCGAAGCGGCGGGCGGCGCGGACTGGCTCAATCCCTTCACGTTGCAGCTCAGCGGCCATGCCGTCTTCTACGGCCCCGACAGCGCCGAACCGCGCAGCCGGTCCGACGATTACCGGATGTGGCGCGTCTTCGATCCCGATCGCACCGCGAGCCATAATGCGCAGGGCAAGGTCCGCATTCGTGCTGGCGTCGGAGACGGCGTGATGTTCGAGGTCGGCTATGACGGCGAGACGACCTGGACCCAGGACGGGATCATGCCGCGCGAAGAGGCGGACGCCTATTGGGCCTCGGCCTTCGGCTTCGGGATCATTCGGCGCGCGCTGGGCGAGGGCTTCACCCTGACCCGCATCCCGGACGGCAATTCGAACGGCCACCCGACCTACAAGATCCGCATCACCGATCCCGGCGGCGCGGAGACGATCTTCGGGATCGACCAGCAGAGCCATTATATCCGCACGATGGAATTCGCGACGCCGCGCGGCTGGCACATGCGCGTCTATGACGATTTCTACCGGCTCGAGGACCCGGACTGGGTGCAGGCCGGGACGGTGACGCTCTCCTATAACGGCACCGTCTCGAACACCGTCACCTGGACCGAAACGGTCGTCAACGCGCCGATCGGGGACGATGTCTTCACCTATCCGGGTGGACCAAGCCGGTAACGCCAGCACAACCGTCACCCCGGACTTGATCCGGGGTCCAGGGCCGTAAGCGATATCGCAGGCAGCCCTGGATTCCGGATCAAGTCCGGAATGACGTTCAAATGAAAGGAGCCACCATGCCCGCCTATATGATCGTTACCGCGAAGATCGCCGACCGCGACGCCTTTATCCAGGGTTATGGCATGGCCGCCGCCAAGCTCGTCGAGCAGTTCGGCGGCAGATATGTGCTGCGGGCGCCGGGCGCGGAACTGCTCGAGGGCGATTTCGGCGACGGGGCCTCGATGGTGATCTCCGAATGGCCGGACAAGGCCGCGGCCAAGGCCTTCTGGAACTCTCCCGAATATCGGGAGGTGAAGAAGCTGCGCGAGGGATGCGCGGAGTGCCAGGTCTTGCTGATCGAAGCGGACTCCATCGCTGGTTGAGCTAGTCCGCCGCCGTCACTTCCGGCGGTTCGGCGAAGGGGCGGATGCCGAAATGCGGATAGATGTCGGCCGGGAAATAGACGGTCCCGTTCGCGACGACCATCGCAATCGACTTGATCGCGGAGAGGTCGGCGGTCGGGTCGCCGGGCACGAGGAAGAAATCGGCATATTTGCCGCCCGCGATCGATCCCAGATCCTCGTCCTGGCCCAGATACTCGGCCATGCCGAGCGTGGCGAGACGGAGTACTTCGGGTGCGCTGTAGCCGGCGCGTTCGAACAGTTCGAGCTCGCGGTGATAGGCGAAGGAGCCGCCCATATCGGTGCCGGGCACGATTCTGATGCCGCGTTCGCGCATCATCGCGATGGTGCGGATGACCTGGTCGAAGGCGCCGCGATAGCGTTCGTCGGCGCCCTCCGCCGAGATATCGGCCCAGGCTTCCTGCAGGCTGCGCTGCTGGCCGACCGGCATGTGATCGAAGATATCGGCAAAGCCCGGGGAAACCTCGCCGTTGCGGCCGAGCAGCAGCGCCTCGTGGATGGCGATGGTCGGATCGATGGCGATATTGTTCTGCGCCATCAGGCCGATCGTGTGCTGGACCGGTTCGCTGTCAAGATCGAGCGCCGGCAGCCGGTCGAGCGCGGTCAGGCGGAGCAGGGTGCGCGTATCCTCGTGCGGTTCGAGCACCCAGCCCAGCATCACCTGGTTGATATGGGTGAGTTCGTCGAACCCGGCCGCGATCATCGCATCGGCGTTGGAGAAGGCCGGCACATGGCCGGCGACGCGCAGCCCCAGCCGGTGCGCTTCCGCGACGAGCCGTGGCGCCCAGTCCGGCGTCATCGAATTGTAGAGCTTCACCTGGTGGAAGCCGCGCGCCGCATACCAGCGGACCTGTGCGAGCGCCTCTTCCTCGGTCTCGACCAGTTCGCCGGTCTGCGAACTGAATTCGCTCAGCCCTTCGATAAAGCCGCTGCGCGTGATGCGCGGCCCGGCGATCGTGCCGTCCGCGATCCGTTCGATCAGCCCGTCGAGCACGTCGTTCTCGTTGCCCATGTCGCGGACCGAGGTGACGCCGGCGGCGATGTTGAGCAGCGCTACATTCTGCGAGATATGGCCGTGCATCTCGTACATGCCGGGCACCAGCGTGCCGCCCGCCCCGTCGATGATCGTCTCACCCTCGGTCGCGGGCGCATCGTTGGGCTGGATCGAGCTGATCCGGTCGTTGTGCCAGACGACGGCATGCGGGCCGGTGCGCGTCATCGTTTCCGGATCGAAGATATGGACGTTGCGGACGCGGACCGGGCCGTCGAAATTGCGCGCGGCCTCGGCCTGGATGCGGACGAACCGCTCGGTCGACAGTTCCTGTGCGCGATTCCGCAGCGCTTCGTCGGCCGCCTCGTAACCCGTGCGGACAATCGCGAAGCGCGGACTGGCAAAGGCGAACAGGCGGTTCTCAGCGTCGAGCGTCACATAGACCGGATTGAGATCGAGCCCGGCGATCTCATAGGTGGTGGTCGCGACCGCGCCGTCCGGGCCGTCGTGGCTGGCCGTACCGCGTTCGGTCAGCGTTGCGGTGCCGCCGGGCAGCACGGCCATGCTGTCGTCCGCGTCCGCCAGCAGCGCGCGGGCGAGCAATGCCAGGCTCCAGGGACTGCCATTCTGGTCGATATAGAAGCGCGCATCGGCGATCGCGGTTTCGCGCTCGCCGGTCGCGTCGCGCCAGCGGGCCCGGCCGTTTTCGAGCACGAACGTCTCGTCGACGAGATTGCCGAACGTCGTCGCGCCCTCGATCTCCCAGCGCAGCGGATAGCCGTCCGCGTCGAGCGTGATCGTCTCGGCGATCGTCGGCCCGCGCCCGTTATTCTTGTAGTCATAGTCGATCGCGACCCGGCTTCCTTCCGCATCGACGCGAAGATGGCCGACATCGTTGCCGCCGGACAGGACCCGGTATTCGCGCATCTCGGCCGCCGCCGGCGACGCGAGAATGAGTGTGGCGAGCAGCAGTTTCTTGAGCATGGGCCGAAAGTCCTTGGATCGGGATTGGGGGGAGACGGGATTGCGATAGCGGCCCGTATCGCCCTCCGCAAACTGCTGGCGCCCATCGCAATTGGCAGTTGCGCTCCGCCGCCGCCTCGTGTTTGCACGCGCACGAACAGCGAAGGACGAATGATGAGCGAGATCGCGGATACCACCCCCGTCATTATCGGCGTCGGCCAGTATAGCGAACGGCCCGACGATCCGGACTACCGGGCGCTCTCGCCGATGGATCTGGGCGGCAAGGCGCTGGCGGCGGCGCTGGCCGACAGCGGCGCGACGGACGATGCGGCGGGCGCGATCGATACGATCGCCGCGATCCGCCAGTTCGAGACGTCGGTTCCCGGCGCGGTGGCGCCGTTCGGCAAATCGAACAATGCGCCGCGCTCCTACGGCAAGCGCGTCGGCGCGGAGCCGGAGCGGGCGATCCTCGAGATCGTCGGCGGGCAGGGGCCGCAGAAACTGGTCGGCGAATTCGCGGCGGATATCGCCGAGGGCCGGTCGGAGGTCGCCGCGATTATCGGGTCCGAGGCGATTTCGACGGTGCTGACCTTGAGCAAGCAGGGCGAAAAACCGGACTGGTCCGAAGACATTGAAGGCCAGCTCGAGGATCGCGGTTTCGGGATGCGCGGGCTGCTCGATTCGACGCTGATCGCGCACGGCCTCGCCGCGCCGATCCCGATCTACGCGCTGTTCGACAATGCACGGCGCGCGGCGCGCGGGGCGGGGCTGGAGGCGTATCGGCGCGAGATCGGCGAGCTGTTCGCACCGTTCAGCGAAGTCGCGGCGAAGAACCCCCATGCCGCGGCGCCAGCCGCACGGACGGCGGAAGAACTGGCGATCGTTACCGAGCGCAACCGGATCGTCGCCGAGCCCTATCCGCGGATGACGGTCGCGCGCGACCAGGTGAACCAGGCGGCGGCGATCCTGATCGCCTCCGCCGGCAAGGCGCGGGCGCTCGGCGTGCCCGAGGAGAAATGGGTGCATATCCATGCCGTCACCGATGCGAAGGAGCTGTCGGTGCTCGAACGGCCCGACATGGCGACCAGCCCGGCCTCGATCGCTTCGGTGCGCGCAGCGCTGGATATGGCGAGAGTCGGGATGGACGCGATCGGCTATCTCGATCTCTACAGCTGTTTCGCGATCGCGGTCACCAATATCGCCGACGCCTTCGGTATCGCGCCCGACGATCCGCGCGGGCTGACGCTGACCGGCGGGCTGCCCTTTTTTGGCGGGGCGGGAAATAACTACTCCGCGCATGCGATCGCCGAGGCCGTCCAGAAACTGCGCGCGGACGAGGACGCCTATGCGCTGGTCGGCGCCAATGGCGGGTTCATGAGCAAATATGCGACCGGCATCTATTCCCGTCGTCCCGCTGACTGGAGTGCGGAACGGTTCCGAAAACTACCGGATCAGACGGAGAAGCGCGAAGTCCGCGACAGCCATTCGGGCGAAGCGGTGGTCGATACCTATACGATCATGCCGGGCCGAAACGGCACGGTCGCGGCGGTCGTCGCGCGGACCGGAGACGGCGCGCGGATCGTCGCCAATGTCGCGCCCGACGATACGAATACGCTGGCGGTGCTGGAGCGGGGCGAGCCGTTCGGCCGGACGATCGCGGTGGAAGCGACCGATTCCGGCCGCAACCTCTTTACGTTCGCCTAAATCGTCATTGCGAGCGTAGCGCGGCAATCAGAGCCGAGCGCGAAACGCTCTGGATTGCCGCGGGCCTTCGGCCCTCGCAACGACGCCAGCCTGGCTGATCTCGATTGTTGCTCAGTCGAAATGCAGCTCGCGATAGCTGCCGCGATAATAGAGCAGCGGATCGAGGTCGGCGTCGAAACGCACGCGGATGACGCGGCCGAGCAGGATCAGATGATCGCCGCCGTCATATTCGGCGAATTTCGCGCATTCGAAATTGGCGAGCGAATCGCCGAGCATCGGCACGCCGGTCGACCAGGCCTCCCAGTCGGTTCCCTCGAACCGGTCGATATCGGGTGTCGCGAAACGCTGGGCGATTTCCCGTTGCCCGATATGGAGCACATTGACCGCGAAAGCCTCGGCCCGTTCGAACCAGGGCAGTTGGGTCGATTTGCGGTTCAGGCAGACGAGCAGCAACTCGGGATCCAGCGAGACCGAGGTGAAGCTGTTCGCCGTCAGCCCGACCGGCCGGTCGTCGCGATCCAGCGTCGTCACCACTGTGACGCCCGTACCGAAACAGCCCAGCGCGTCGCGCAAGGTGCGGCTGTCGGACCCTGAGCGGAGATCGTGCGGAACGGCGGGCGGAGCGTCGGACATGCGCCGGGCTATAGGCGGCTGGCGTCGGGAGGCCAAGCGGGCGTTGAGAGTCGTTTGTCAGAATTTCGTTAGCACGAAATCGCCGCACCAGGATTTGATTGTCAGAACATTGCTCGCGCAATGTCGCCGCACCAGCCCTCTCCCCCTCCCGGCCGCCCACAGGGTACACTCATTGGGAGGTCGGGAGGGGGGAGAGGGCTGGTGCGGCGCTCGACCGACAGGTCGAGTCTGACAAACGATTCTCAACTCCGCTGATTGAACCGCCGCCCGATCAGCGCCGCCGCAATATTCGTCTTCTGGACATCGGTCGTCCCGCCGGCGATGCCCCAGGCGAAGCCGTCGCGGACGCGCTGCTCCATGCCATATTCCTTGGAATAACCGTAGCCGCCCATGATCTGCATGCCATCGGCGGTCACTTCGCGGACCATCTCGTTGGCGAAGCATTTGCCGACGCTCGATTCGAAGATATTGGGCAGGCCCTGCGAGGCGTTGACCGCCGCGCGGTAGATGAGGAGCCGGGAGGCCTCGACCTTCATCGCCATCGCGGCGAGCTTGAGCTGGATCGCCTGGAAATCGACGATCGGCTTGCCGAACTGCTCGCGGTCCTGAGCATATTGCGTCGCCTCTTCGAGCGCGGCGGCAGCAAGGCCGAGCGACATCGTCGCATTGCCGCAGCGTTCGAGGCTGAACGCCTGCATGAGCTGCGCAAAGCCGCCCGCGGGCACGATCATATTGCCCTTGGGCACGCGGACCTCGTCGAGGAAGATGTCGGCGGAAGGGATACCGCGGAAACCCATAAGCTCTTCGGGCTTCCCGAAGCTGACGCCGTCGCGTTCCTTTTCGACGAGCACCGCGCCGATCCCCCTGGCGCCGGGCTCGTCGGACAGACGGCAATAGACGATATAGACATCCGAATGACCCGCGCCCGACGTCCAGCGTTTCTGGCCGCTGATCACGATCTCCTCGCCGTCGATACGGCCTGCGGTTTTCAGGTCGGTGAGCGCCGTTCCGGCCGCGGGCTCGGACATCGAGACGGCGACGACCGTCTCGCCTTTGACGACCGCGGGAATGATCTTCGCCTTGAGTTCGTCCGACGCGAAATGCTGGATCGTGCGGACCGGGCCGGTCAGCGCCTCGAAAATCGGGAAGGCGACGGCGACCGAGACCATCGCGAACTGCTCGAGCACGAGCAGGGCTTCGAGATGCCCGAGGCCCATTCCGCCATGCTCTTGCGGAAGGTTGACGCCGAGAAAGCCCATCTCGCCATAGCGGCGGCGCATATCGAGCGGGACGGGCGTATTGGTTTTCTCGAGCTCGCGCGCCAGTTCCATCGTTTCGGCGCGGGCGAATTTCCGCGCCGCTTCCTGCAATTCGGCCTGCTGTTCGGTCAGCTGAAAATCCATCGCCCTTGCGTCCTTCCGTCCTTGGTCGCGCGGACTGTATGGGCTGGCGGGCAGGGCGCAAGTGCCAGTTTTGCGAACATTCCGTCCGTCATTGCGAGCACAGCGAAGCAATCCAGAGCCGTAAACGATATCACTAGCCGCTCTGGATTGCTTCGTCGCTCCGCTTCTCGCAATGACGCCGGGCTTTAATAGCGGCGGTGCAGGTTATAGGACGCATGCAAACTGCAATTCGCACAGGAGTATCACGATGGCAGGCAAATGGTTCGACGAACTCGAAGTGGGGCAGACCTTCGATCATCCGATCCGCCGGACGATCACCGAGACCGACAATGTCCTGTTCACGACGATGACCCACAATCCCGCCCAGCTCCATCTCGACGAGGAATATTGCAAGAACGAAACCGAGTTCGGCACCCGGATCGTCAACAGCTGCTACACGCTTTCGCTCATGGTCGGCATTTCGGTCGGCGACACGACCCTGGGGACGGCGGTCGCTAATCTCGGCTGGGACGAGGTGCGCTTCCCGAAACCGCTCTTCCACGGCGACACGGTGCGGATCGAGACCGAGGTGGTGGGGCTGCGGGAGAGCAAATCGCGCCCCGACCAGGGCATCGTGACCTTCGAGCACCGCGCCTACAACCAGCACGGCGATCTCGTCGCGAGCTGCAAGCGCTCGGGGCTCCAGCGCAAGAAGCCGGCGGCCTAGCGCGTGACGGCGGCGAGCGCGGACGGCGCGGTCCCCGACCGCCGCTACCGGCATTATGCGCTCGGCGTCCTGACGGTCGTCTATTTCTTCAATTTCGCCGACCGGCAGGTGCTCGCCGTCCTGCTCGAGGACATCAAGCTCGAATTCGCATTGAGCGATACCGAGCTCGGCCTGCTTTCGGGCCTCGCCTTCGCACTCTTCTATTCGACGCTCGGCATTCCGATCGCCCGGCTCGCCGATCGCGCGAACCGGGTAAAGATCGTCGCCGGGGCGTGCGCGGTCTGGAGCCTCGCCACCGCGGCCTGCGGGCTCGCCGCGAATTTCGTGCAGCTGCTGCTCGCGCGGATTGCGGTCGGGGTCGGCGAGGCGGGCTGCGCGCCGCCGACCCATGCGGTGCTCGCCGATTATTACCGCAAGAGCGAGCTGTCGCGCGCGCTCGGCATATTGACCGCCGCGGCGCCGGCCGGGGCGATCGCCGGGGTGATACTGGGCGGGATCATCGCCGAGACCTGGGGCTGGCGCTACGCCTTTATCGTCGTCGGCCTGCCCGGGCTGCTCGTCGCCGCGGTCGCCTTTTTCACCCTGCGCGAACCCGAGCGCGGGCGGCTCAGCGAAACGCCGGTGACGGGCGAACGCCCGGCCTTTCTCGCAACCGCCAAGAGGCTGTTTTCGAACCGGATTTTCCTGTTCGTTACGCTGGGCAACGCGTTCGCGGTGATGATGGCCTATGTCGTCGCCAACTGGGCGCCGCCGCTTTATCGCCGCGTGTTCGAGCTCGGCGTGGCGGAGGTCGGGCTCTATGCCGCGCTCGGCATCATCATCGGCGGATTGCCCGGCACGGTCGCCGGCGGCATCTTGAGCGACATGCTGGTCAAGCGCGATCCGCGCTGGCAGGGCTGGATGCCGGCGATCGGCCTGATCCTCGCCTTTCCGCTGCTGCTGACCGCGCCGTTTTCGGCGACGGTGCTGGGCGCGGCGCTGGTGTTCGCGGTCGGCACCTTCTTCGCCAATCTGTGCCTCGGCCCGGCCGCCGCGCTGATCCAGACGGTCGCGCGGCCCAATGAGCGCGCGCTGGCTGCCTCGCTCTACATCTTTGTCGGCTCCGGTCTCGGGCTCGGCGCGGGGCCGCTTGTCGTCGGCCTCCTCAGCGACGCGTTTTCCGCGGCCTATGGCACGGACTCGCTGCGCTATGCGATGGCCGTGACGAGCGTGCTGACCCTGATGGGCGCCGCCATGTTCCTGATCGCGGCGCCGGCGCTGGGCCGGCGCGAACCGGCAAGCTGAGCACCGGATTGTTTTCGCGCCGAGGCTGTTGCAGTTTGCGGCGCCGCCAACCGAGGAAACGCCCATGCCGATCGACGCCACCCAGCCCTATGATCCCGACAATATCTTCGCGAAAATCCTGCGCGGCGAGGTCCCCAACGAAACGGTGTATGAGGACGATCATGTCCTCGCTTTCAAGGACATCAACCCGCAGGCGCCGGTCCATGTCCTCGTCATCCCCAAGGGCGACTATGTGAGCTGGGACGATTTCGCGGCGAAGGCGCCGGACGCCGAGATCGCTCATTTCGTCCGCAAGGTCGGCGAAATCGCCCGTGATCTCGAGCTGGTCGAACCTGGCTATCGCCTCCTCGCCAATATCGGCCCGCATGGCCATCAGGAAGTGCCGCACCTCCATGTCCACCTGTTCGGCGGACGGCCGCTTGGGCCTATGCTTGCGCGCGGCTAGGCGCTAGATACCGCGCAATAAAAGAATAAGGGGAGAGTATCGATGGTAGCGGCAACCCATACGACCAGCGAAGGCTGGTCGTCGCGATGGGCCTTCGTTCTTGCGGCGGTCGGCGCCGCGGTGGGGCTCGGCAATGTCTGGCGCTTCCCGACGCTCGCGGGCGAAAATGGCGGCGGGGCGTTCGTGCTCTTCTATATCGGTTGCGTCGTCCTGATCGGCCTGCCGCTGGTTCTCTCGGAAATCCTGATCGGCCGGGCGGGACGCAGCGATGCCGTCGGTAGCGTTCGGAACGTGGCGGCGGAGTCGGGGCGCAGTGGCGGCTGGGCGACCCTTGGGTGGGTCGAGGTCGTCGCCGCCTTCCTGATTCTCAGTTTCTACAGCGTCGTCGCGGGCTGGGTCATTTACTATGCGGGCGTCATGGGCCGGGATTTTTTCGGCACATTGTTCGCGGGCGCGCCGTTTGCCGGGGCGCTGCAAGGCGAGACCACCGAGACGATTCAGCAGCGCATGGGCGACCTGTTCACCAACATCCCGCTGCTGCTCGCCATGCACACGGTGTTCATGGGCATTACCTTCGCGGTCGTCGCCCGCGGCGTGCATGACGGGATCGAGAAAGCGGCCACCTATCTGATGCCCGCCTTTTTCGTGCTGCTGATCGCAATTACGATATACGGCGCGTTTCTGGGCAATTTCGCCGAGGCGGTCGCCTTTCTCTTTACGCCCGACTTTTCCAAGCTCACCGCCCCCGCGATGAACACCGCGCTCGGCCAGGCGCTGTTTTCGATGAGCCTCGGCTCGGCGGCGCTGATGACCTATGGTGCCTATGTGTCGCGCGAGACCAAGCTTGCGCCCACCGCTGGCATGATCGCCTTTGCCGATACGGGGGTGGCAATCATCGCGGGCCTGATGATCTTCCCTATCGTTTTCGCCGTAGGTCTTGATCCGGCCGCTGGCCCGACCCTGGTTTTCCAGTCGCTCCCGGCCGCTTTCCAGCAGATGCCCGCGGGCTCGCTGGTCGGTTTCCTCTTCTTCGTCCTCATTTTCTTCGCCGCGCTGACGAGCTCGATTTCGCTGCTCGAGGCGCCGACGAGCTGGGGGATCAATGAGCGCGGCTGGTCGCGACCCAAATCGGCCTTCATCTTCAGCTTCTCGGCCTTCGTCATCGGTATCGCCTGTCTCCTCTCGCTAAGCGTCTGGAGCGATATCCGCCTGCTCGGCTTCTGGTCGATCTTCGCCGAGACCAACATCTTCGACACGATCGACGGCTTTACCGGCAAGGTGATGCTGCCGGTCGCGGCGCTGCTGACGGCGATCTTCGTCGGCTGGCGGGCCGACCGGAAGCTCGTCGAGAGCGAGACCGGTCTGGAAGGCGGGCTGTTCGGCCTGTGGCGCTTCCTCGTCTGCTGGCTCGCGCCGATCGCGGTCGCGCTGATCCTCGTGTTCGGCCTGTTCCCGGGATTGCTTGGAAACTAGTCTTATGGCGTCGGACGCGATCGAGATCGTCGATCCCGATCCCGCATGGCCGGCCAAGTTCGCGGACGAGAAACGCCGGGTCGCCGAGGCGCTGGCCGGCGAAACGCTGCTGGCGGTCGAGCATGTCGGTAGCACTGCCGTGCCGGGTTCGGCGGCGAAGCCGGTTATCGACATGATGATCGTCGTTCCGTCCGTTGACGAGGCGCGAAACCGTTTCCCGGCCGCGCTCAAACCGCTGGATTATGTATTCTGGGCCGATAATCCGGATGCGGACCGGTTATTTTTCGTAAAGGGCATGCCGCCGTTCGGCGATGGGCGAACGCATCACGTGCATGTGTGCGAACCCGGTCGGCTGATGGCGGATCGCCTGGCGTTTCGCGATTATTTGCGCGCGCACCCCGATGAGGTACTCCGCTATTCCGCTCTTAAGCGCGAACTTGCGGCGCAGCACGGCGAAGACCGGGAAGCCTATACGCGCGGTAAAGACGGCTTCGTCGCGCGAATCCTGGAACTGGCGAAATCCGCCTAGCTTAGCCGTTCCGCCACTAGCGCCTTCAGATCGGTCTCGGGCCGGGGCCCGTAATGCTGGATCACCTCGGCGGCGCAGACCGCGCCCATGACGAGGCTGTCCTCGATTCCGCGGCCCTCGGCCTGCCCGGCGAGGAAGCCGGCGGCGAACTGATCGCCCGCGCCCGTCGCATCGACGACGCGGTCGATCGGTTCCGCGCCGATTTCAGTGCGTTCGC
Organism: Parasphingopyxis algicola; assembly: GCF_013378075.1. Taxonomy (GTDB): domain Bacteria; phylum Pseudomonadota; class Alphaproteobacteria; order Sphingomonadales; family Sphingomonadaceae; genus Parasphingopyxis; species Parasphingopyxis algicola. The sequence continues at coordinate 2,910,881 of NZ_CP051131.1, forward strand.
CGTCCTTGACCGCCAGCGCGCCTTTCTCGCTGCGCGTGACGACGAGCAGCGGCGTCTTGGCGGCGGTCGCCGCGACGGCGGCCTCGAAGTCCTCGGTTTCCTGCAGCGATTTGATCTCGTCCTCATTGGCGAACAGGATATCGATCCGGCCATCGTCGAGCAGTTTCAGGAAATCGCCCCGGTGCCGGTCGACGCAGAAACCGTCGGACAGGGTGAAGGCGACGCGGCGGTCCGCTGCCTTGGCGATGTCGATTGCCCTGTCCATTGCCGCGCGCGGGTCTTCGGGATCCCAGAGATAGCCTTCGAGATAGAGGATCGCCGCGCTCTCGATAAGATCGGTGTCGAGCGCGGATGCCGGCAGGTGCTGGGACGCGCCGAGAAAGGTGTTCATCGTCCGCTCACCATCGGGTGTCACCAGAATCAGGCAGCGCGCGGTCTTGGGGTCGCCGGCGCGCGCCGGCGTATCGAACGTCACGCCGAGCGCGGTGATGTCATGGCTGAAGACCTTGCCGAGCTGGTCATCGGCGACCTGGCCGATAAAGCCGGTCTTGCCGCCCAGCGCCGCGATCCCCGCGATGGTGTTCGCCGCAGAACCCCCGCTCGCTTCCACGCCCGGGCCCATCTTGGCGTAGAGCGCCTCGGCCTCCTCGGTCGTGAAGAGCAACTGCATGGCGCCCTTGCTGAGGCCCTCGGAGGCGATGAACGCGTCATCGGCCTGGGCGATGACGTCGACAATGGCATTGCCGATGGCAACGATATCGAGCGTGGATTCGGACATTAAAGGCTCCTGAAATGCTGGACATAACGTCCATAAATGAACGTCATTCCGGACTTGATCCGGAATCCAGAGCCAAGAGCGACATCGCCCGCAACCCTGGATTCCGGATCAAGTCCGGAATGACGGGAATATTATCTGCGCACCTAGTCGCCCAACTTCCTTCACGCAACATGTCAGGTGATTGACGAGCCGCATTGCCCGCCCCATCAATCTTCCATGTTCCGCGCGCTGTTCCTATCGATCGGCCAGCTCGGCGATCGGGTCTTTCTCAAGGTCCTCGCCAAGTCGCTGGCCTTGACCATCCTCCTGTTCCTCGTGGCCGGCGTCGGCGTCTACTGGCTGCTGATCTGGCTGTTCGACTGGTTCGGATGGAGCGAGAATGGCGGGCTGGCTGCGGCGGCGAGCGCCGTCATCATCGCGGGCCTGAGCTTCTGGCTGCTGTTCCGCGCGGTGGCGATGGGCGTGATCAGCCTGTTCACCGACGAAATCGTCGATGCGGTCGAACGCAAACATTATCCGGACAAGGCCGAAGTCGCGCAGGCGGCCGGCTATGCGGACCAGGTCCGCGTCGGCCTCGCCTCGGCGGGCCGGGCGATCGGCTGGAACCTGCTCGCCGCGCCGCTCTATATCGTCCTGCTCGTGACCGGCGTCGGCACCATCGCCCTGTTCCTCGCGCTCAACACGTTGCTGCTCGCCCGCGATCTCGGCGAGCTCGTCGCGATCCGCCACGTCCCGCGCGACCAATGGCGCGACTGGCGGAGGGAGACGCGCGGCAGACGGATGCAGATCGGGCTTGTCGCGGCGGGGCTATTCGTGATTCCTGTCGTCAATCTGCTCGCGCCCATCCTGAGCGCGGCCATGGCAGCGCATATGCTGCACGGGGGAGTCAAAGACGATGCGTAAAACGATAGCGATTACCGGGGCTCTGGCCGTGGCGGGCTGCGCGACCACGGTGCCGCCCTCGGTGCCGACCACGACCAGCCGGCCGATGACCAATACGGTGGGGCTGGAACGGGTGATCGGGCGGAGCGCCACCCAGCTCGTCAGCCTGTTCGGCGATCCGGCCCAGGATTTCCGCGAGGAAGGCGCGCGCAAATTACAGTTTGCGGGCGATGCCTGCGTCCTCGACACCTATCTCTATCCCGAACGGCGCGGCCGCGAACCCGTCGTCACCTATGTCGACGCGCGCAACGCGACCGGCGAGGATGTGGATCGCGCGGCGTGCGTCGAGGCGCTGGCGCGGCGGTAGCGAAAGACCGGCTGCCCTGGGCTCGTCGAAGGGCTGTATCTTTTTTGTCAGACTCGACCGTCAGGTCGAGTCTGACAAACAGCCATGGGACGCTAGGCGCTATTCAATCGGCCCATCGCCCACTCCGCCGCTTCGCGCACAATGTCATCCGGATCGTCGAGCAGCGCCCGCACCGGCTCCGCCAGCGCTGCATCGCCGCTGTTGCCCGCCGCGATCAGGCAGTTGCGGACCATCCGGTCGCGGCCGATACGCTTGATCGGCGAGCCGGAAAAGACCGTGCGGAACCCCGCATCGTCGAGCGCCAGCAGGTCGGCGAGCTTGGGCGCGGCGAGTTCGGCGCGGGCGGCGAACAGCTTGTTGGCCTCGGCTTGTTCGGCGAACTTGTTCCACGGGCAGACGGCGAGGCAATCGTCGCAGCCATAGACGCGGTTCCCCATCGCTGCGCGGAACTCATGCGGGATCGGGCCCTTATGCTCGATCGTCAGATAGGAGATGCAGCGCCGCGCATCGAGCCGGTAGGGCGCGGGAAAGGCGTCGGTCGGGCAGGCCGTCTGGCAGGCCGTGCACGAGCCGCAATGGTCCTCGCCCGGCGCGGCGGGTTCGAGATCGAGCGTCGTATAGATCGCGCCGAGGAACAGCCAGTTGCCATGCTCGCGCGAGAGCAGGTTGGTATGCTTGCCCTGCCAGCCGATGCCGGCGGCCTCGGCGAGCGGTTTCTCCATGACCGGCGCGGTGTCGACGAAGACTTTGACATCGGCCTCTGCGCCCTGCTTCGCCGCTTCCGCGACGAGCCAGCGCGCGAGCCGTTTCAGCGCCTTTTTGACGATGTCGTGATAATCCTTGCCCTGCGCATAGACCGAGATCCGCCCGATATCGGTCTCGCCTTCGAGCCGCAGCGGATCCTCCTTCGGCGCATAGCTCATGCCGAGCATCACCAGCGAGCGCACTTCGGGCCAGAGCGCTTGCGGCCGCTCGCGATGATGGGAGCGGCTTTCCATCCATCCCATCTCGCCATGCGCGCCCGCGGCCAGCCAGTCGCGCAGCCGCCCGGCGGTTTCGGGCGCGGCGTCGGCGGGCGCGATCCCGCACGCCGCGAAGCCCTCTTCGGCCGCGCGCGCCTTCAGGCGTTGGGAGAGGGTGGCCATGTCCATCACCCTCTTTCCTAGGCATTTGCCGGGAAATGCGAAAGACGAGGCTATTCTCTTAACCGTCGCGCGGCTAAGGGGCGGGGCATGGCCTCTGCTCTTGCCCTGTCCGCGACCGCGCTCGTCAAGGATTTCGGTTCCAAACGGGCCGTGGACGGCGTCGATATTTCGGTGCCGCAGGGCAGCATCTACGGCATTCTCGGCCCCAACGGCGCGGGCAAGACGACGACCCTCAGGATGCTGCTCGGCATTATCGATCCCGACAGCGGCCAGCGCGAACTGCTCGGCACGACGCGCCCGCGCAGCGTCAGCGACCAGGTTGGCTATCTGCCCGAGGAGCGCGGCCTCTACCCCAGCATGAAGGCGCGCGAGGCGATCGCGTTCATGGGCGCGTTGCGCGGCCTGCCCTGGGCCGAAGGACGCGCGCGGGCGGACGTCCTGCTCGCCGATGCCGGGCTCGGCCATGCGGCGGGCGACAAGATCAAGAAACTCTCCAAGGGAATGGCGCAGTTCGTCCAGCTATTGGGCTCGATCGTCCACAAGCCCGAACTCATCGTCCTCGACGAGCCCTTCTCGGGCCTCGATCCCGTCAACCAGGAGCGGCTCGAGGCGCTGATCCTCGCCGAGCGGGACCGGGGCGCGACGATCCTCTTCTCCACCCACATCATGGGCCATGCCGAGCGGCTGTGCGACCGGCTCGCCATCATCGCCGGCGGGAAGCTGCGCTACGAAGGCAGCGTCGCCGAAGCGCGCGCGACCCTGCCGATGCAGGCGCATTACACGCCGCGCGACAATGGCGCGGCGCTGGCGGCGCTCCTGCCGCCCGAAGCGGTGCGCGAAAATGGCGGCTATGTCTTCGACGTACCCGATAGCGGGATGGAAGCGCTGCTCGCGACCTTGCTCGAGAGCGGCCACGGCATTGCCGGGCTCTCGCTCGAACGGCCGAGCCTCCACGACGTGTTCGTAAAGCTGGTCGGCGAGGAGACGGTCGAGCGGATGGAAGCCGAGGCGGAGCAGGCGGCATGACGAGCCATTTCCGCCAGGCCGCAGTCATCGCGCGGCGCGATTTCATCGCCACGGTCGCGACGCCCGCCTTCCTGATGTTCCTGCTCGCGCCGCTGTTCATGCTGGTCTTCGCCGTGGTCGGCGGGTCGGGCGCGCGCATGATCGCCGATAGCGGCGACGACGCCCAGCGGCTCGTAATCATCGCCGACGCCGAATATGGCGCGCGCATCGAGGCGGCCGACGAACGCATCCGGGTCGCATTTCCCCTGGGTATCGCCCCGCCCGCGCTCGAACGGCGGGAACCGGCGGGCGGCGAAGCCGAGGATCAGGCCCGCGCGGTCTTCACCGAGAGCAGCATCGACGTGTCGGCCGTGCTGTTCGGTCTCCCCGATACGCCGCGCATCCTCTACGGCGCGGGCAGCGAGCGCGGCGCCGACTATCTGGCCCTGCTCGCCGACACCGCCGCGCGCGACCGGCGCGGCGATCTGGCACCCGGTAAAACCGTCACCGCGATCGAGCGCGAGCCGTTCCAGCGGACGAGCGCGACGATCGGCGGGCAGCAATCGCTCGGTTTCACCGCGCTCTTCGTCCTCTTCCTGCTGACCCTGCTGCTCGCCGGGCAGACGGTGAGCGTGCTGGCCGAGGAAAAGGGCAACAAGGTGATCGAGATCCTCGCCGCCGCGGTGCCGCTCGAAGCCGTGTTCCTCGGCAAGCTGATCGGCCTGTTCGGCGTGGCGCTGCTCTTCATCGCATTCTGGGGCACGCTGGCGCTGCTCGCCATCGCCTCGCTGCCCGACAGCCAGGCGACCCTGGCGTCGCTCGATCCGGCGATCGGGTTCGGCCCGTTCATCGCGCTGGCGGTCGTCTATTTCGCGATGGGCTACCTGCTCCTCGGCGCGGTGTTCCTCGCCGTGGGCGGGCAGGCCAATTCGATGCGCGAGATCCAGATGCTCTCGCTGCCGATCACCTTCTTCCAGATGGGCATGTTCGGCCTCGCATCAGCCGCCGCCGCGCAGCCGGGCAGTTCGCTCGCCTTGTTCGCCGAACTCTTCCCGTTCAGCTCGCCCTTCGCGATGGTCGCCAAGGGCGCGTCGGATCCCAGCCTCTGGCCGCATTTCGCGGCGATCGCGTGGCAGCTGCTCTGGGTGTCGATCACCATCGCATTGGGCGCGCGCTGGTTCCGCAAGGGCGTGCTCAAATCGGGGCCGTCGGTATTCCGCCGGCTCGGCGCATTGTTGCGCCGCAAGCCGGCCTGACAGGTCTCCGGACGGCCGGTCCGCAATTTGTCTCGCCATATCGCGAATGGCGATGCCGATACGGGTTTCCGGCTATTGACATTTGTGTCAGTTGTGTCAGTCTTGTTTTGCTACTGATCGAACAGGGCGAATAGAAGCCCGCAACGGTTTGGATCGCGGCGCGGTGCATGCTCCATGCGCGCAGCGCCACCGAGGAGAGAGACATGGCGACGCAACCCGACACCGACGGCATGACGGCCGAACAGAGATATCGCGCGGAATTCGCGCGCGAATGGCGCGAGGGGATCGACCGCTCGACCCTCGAAAAGCCGCTGGCGACCGCCGATACGCCGCTCGACGAGATCGATGTCAGCCGCCCGGAACTCTACGCGCTCGACCGCTGGCAGCCGGTGTTCGAGAAGCTGCGCCGCGAAGACCCGATCCATTGGTGCGAAGACAGCGTCTACGGTTCCTTTTGGTCGCTGACGACCTACAAGCCGATCGTCCATGTCGAGGCGCTGCCCGATATCTACAGTTCGGACTGGCGCAACGGCGGCTTCACGATCCTCGATTCCACCGATGACGAGGAAATCGCGCTACCCATGTTCATCGGCATGGACCGGCCCGAACATACCGCCCAGCGCCGCACCGTTTCCCCGGCCTTCACGCCGAGCGAGATCACCCGGCTCGAGGTCGATGTCCGCCAGCGCACGCAGGAGCTGCTCGACAGCCTGCCGCGCGGCGAGGAGTTCGACTGGGTCGACACGGTCTCGATCGAACTGACCACGGGCATGCTGGCGATCCTGTTCGGATTCCCCTGGAAAGACCGGCGCAAGCTCACCGAATGGTCGGACTGGATGGGCGATGTCGTCGCCGCGATGGACCCCGAACTGGGCCCGATCCGCATGCAGAAAATGTGGGAGGCCGCCGCCTATTTCCAGGAGCTGTGGCAGCAGCGCAAGGCGAGCGAGCCGGCGCCCGATCTCCTGTCGATGATGGCCCATTCGGATGCGCTGGGCGACATGACCGAGCGCAATTTCCTCGGCAATATCACGCTGCTGATCGTCGGCGGCAACGATACGACGCGCAACACCATGTCGGCCTATGCCTACGCGCTGAACCAGTTTCCGGACGAGGCGCGCAAGCTCGAGGAAAATCCCGAGCTCATCCCCAATGCCGGGCAGGAACTGATCCGCTGGCAGACGCCGCTCTCCCATATGCGCCGCACGGCGATGGAGGATACCGAACTGTTCGGGAAGCATATCAAGAAGGGCGACAAGCTCGTCATGTGGTACATCTCGGCCAATCGCGACGAGGCGGTTTTCGAGGATGCCGACCAGATCCGCTTCGACCGCGAAAACGCCCGGCGGCAACTCGCCTTCGGTTACGGTATCCACCGCTGCGTGGGCGCCCGGCTTGCCGAATTGCAGATTCGCGTCCTGATCGAGGAGATGGCGAAGCGCCGGCTGCGGCCCGAGATCACCGGCGAGATCGAGCGGGTGAATTCGAATTTCGTGCACGGCTACAAGAAGATGCCGGTCCGGCTTTCGGAATATTGAGGCCCGGTCGCATGGCGCCGTCGCTCCCGTTTGACTCCTGCTTTCCCAAAGCGGAAACTCCGCGGGAACACTGAGGAGAGCGAGCATGGCGACGGCGGCGATACCGGAAACGGAAAAACAGGATACCGTGACGGTCGAGGCGCCGCATCCTTGGGATGTGAGCGTGTCCGACATCTATGTCGAAGACCGCTGGCAGCCGATCTTCAGGGAAATGCGCGAGACCGCGCCGATCAACAAGGTGACCGGTTCGGCGTTCGGCGACTATTGGAACGTCACGACGCACAAGCCGATCCAGCATGTCGAGGCGCTGCCGGATATCTACAGCTCCGACGTCAGGAATGGCGGGATCACCGTCGTCGATGAGAAGGCGCTCGGCATCGCAGAGCATGAGAATTTCTCGCTGCCGATGTTCATCGCGATGGACCGGCCCAAGCATACCGAGCAGCGCCGCACCGTCGCCCCGGCCTTCACGCCGGCCGAGATGAAGCGGATGGAAGGCGATATCCGCCGCCGCACGGCCGAGATTCTGGACGATCTGCCGCGCGGCGAAAGCTTCGACTGGGTCGACCGGGTGTCGATCGAACTGACGACGCAGATGCTCGCGATCCTGTTCGATTTCCCCTGGGAGGACCGGCGCAAGCTCACCTTCTGGTCGGACTGGGCCGGCGATGTCGAGAAGAGCCTGACGCCCGAAAGCCGCGAGGAGCGGATGGGCCATCTGATGGAAATGGCGGGCTATTTCAAGAATCTCTGGACCGAGCGGCTCAACAAGCCCGAAGCGCCGGACTTGTTGTCGCGGATGATCCATTCCGATGCGATGCGCGAGATGGACGAACTCGAGTTCATGGGCAATCTCGTGCTGCTGATCGTCGGCGGCAACGACACGACGCGCAACACCATGTCGGGCTATGCCTACGGGCTCGAACAATTTCCCGGCGAGCGGAAACGGCTCGAGGAGAATCCCGATCTGATCCCCAACGCCGTGCAGGAGGTCATCCGCTGGCAGACGCCGCTCGCCCATATGCGGCGGACCGCGACCGAGGATCACGAACTGTTCGGCCACGCCATCGCGGCGGGCGACAAGGTGATCCTCTGGTACATCTCGGCCAATCGCGACGAGAGCGTGTTCGACCGGCCCGACGAGATCATCGTCGACCGGGACAATGCCCGGCGGCAGCTGGCCTTCGGCTACGGCATCCATCGCTGCGTCGGCGCGCGGCTGGCCGAGCTGCAGGTCCGCATCCTGCTGGAGGAGATGGCTGCGCGGCGGCTGCGCGCGAATGTGATCGGCGAGCCCGAACGCGTATCGGCCTGTTTCGTGCACGGCTATCGGCAGATGCCGGTCGAACTGAGCGAATATTAGAGCAGCGCGGCGCGCAAGGGCCGCCCCATGAGGAGGAACGGAAGATGGCGACGGCGGTAAAATCGGACACCGAAAAACAGGAAACGGTGGTCGTTGAGGCGCCGCATCCCTGGGATGTGAGCGTGTCGGACATCTATGTCGAGGATCGCTGGCAGCCGATCTTCAAGGAAATGCGCGAAAAGGCGCCGATCAACAAGGTCGTGGGATCCGCCTATGGCGATTATTGGAACGTCACCACCTACAAGGCGATCCAGCATATCGAATCGCTGCCCGACCTCTATTCCTCGGCCAAGGGCATCACGATCATCACCGATCCGGAAAACCTGCCCGAGGATCTCGATATCCGCCTGCCGATGTTCATCGCGATGGACCGGCCCGAACATACCGAACAGCGCCGGGTGATCGCGCCCGCCTTCACCCCGAGCGAAATGGAGCGGATGACGGAGGAAGTCCGCGGGCGCACGGCGGAACTTCTCGATACGCTGCCGATCGGCGAACGGTTCGACTGGGTCGACACGGTTTCGATCGAACTGACCACGCAAATGCTCGCGATCCTGTTCGATTTCCCCTGGGAGGACCGGCGCAAGCTGACCGAATGGTCGGACTGGATGGGCGATGTCGAAAACGCGCTGAGCGAAGAGAAGCGTCGCGAACAGCTTCAGCATATCTACGAGGCCGGTGCCTATTTCCAGCGGCTGTGGGACGAACGGCTCGAAAAGGGCGAGGCGCCCGACCTGATCTCGCGCATGATCCATAGCGAGATGCGCAACATGGACCAGTTCACCTTCATGGGGAATTTGATGCTGCTGATCGTCGGCGGCAACGATACGACGCGCAACTCCATGTCCGGCTACGCCTATGGACTCTCGCAATTTCCCGAGGAGCGCGAGAAGCTCGAACAGAATCCCGAGCTCATTCCGGCCGCCGTGCAGGAAATCATCCGCTGGCAGACGCCGCTCGCCCATATGCGCCGCACGGTGACCGAGGATCATGTGATGCTCGGTCATGAGGTCAAGGAGGGCGATGCGATCATCCTCTGGTACATCTCGGCCAATCGCGACGAGACGATGTTCGACCGGCCCGACGATATCTGGCTCGAACGGCCCAAGCCCGGCCGGCATCTCGCCTTCGGCTACGGCATCCATCGCTGCGTCGGCGCGCGGCTCGCCGAGCTGCAACTGCGCCTGTTGCTCGAGGAGATGGCCAAGCGGCGGTTGCGCGTGAACGTGATTGGCGAACCCGAGCGCGTCTCCGCCTGCTTCGTCCATGGCTACAAGAAGATGGAAGTCGAACTCAGCACATATTGAGCCGGTTAGAGCTTGACGCGGTAAATCTCGGTCTCGCCGACGCCCTTGAGGGTCAGCGTTTCGCCGGCTGCGAAGTCGAAATGCGGGCGGGCCTGGTAATAGGTCGCGGCCGAAACCGCGATGCCGTTATGATCGGCGACGCTCTCTATCCGGCTCGCGATATTCATCGTGTCGCCCCAATAATCGTAGGCGAGGCGGCTCGAACCCACGACGCCGCCGATCACCGGGCCGGAATGGATGCCGACCCGGACCTTGATATCGACTCCCTCCTGCTCGGCGATCTCTATCGTCTCGCCGATCAATTCGCGCGCGAAGGCGATCGCGGATTGCGCGCCGCCGCCCGAGGACGCCGTGCCGCCCGACACCGCCAGATAAGCGTCGCCGATCGTCTTTACCTTTTCGATGCCGTGGCGCTCGGCGCACTGGTCGGCGAGGAGGAAGAAACGGTTCAGCGTCTTGACGAGATGGCCGGGCGAGAGTGTGCGGGCGAGCCCCGAAAAGCCGACAATGTCGACGAAAATCACCGAGACGTCCGAAAAGGCATCGGCGACCGCTTCCCCGGCGCGCAGACGGGCCGCCACTTCCTGCGGCAGGACGTTGTAGAGCAGTTCCTCGGTCTTCGCCTTTTCTAAGGCGAGCGCCTCGTTGGCGGCGAAGGTATTGCGGGCGCGGCGATCGATGTCCCAGTTCACGAACGTCGCGAAGACGAAGAATGTCGAGAAATTGGTCAGCGTATAGACTTTGGAGATGAACGCCCGGTCCGTCTGGATCAGGAACGCGATGTAAAGCAGCAGCAGCGTCACGGCCCAGACGAGGTAGAGCCGGGTCGTCGCGACGAAGCCGATCCCGGCGAAGACGACCAATATGCCCATATTGATGACGGCCATGCCGAAGCGCGAAATGCCGGTGATGGCCGCCTGTGCCGCCAGCGCCTCGATCAGCATCGCCATCGCGACGGTCAGCGCTGCGAACAGCAATAGATCGACCCAGGGTTTCTCGAGATAGAAGCGGGTCAGGGTCAGCAGGTAGAAACTGCCCAGCACCGCCATGAACACCGCCGCGGCGATATTGTAGGCGATGACGCCTTCGCGCGGGAAATGCATCGGATTGAGCGTGATATATGTCAGGAAGGTCGCGATGCCGATCAGGATCAGCGCCCGGCTCGCCGGAATCCGGGCTGCTCGCTCGCTCGTCACATAGCGTTTTTCCGTACCGGGATCGTCGAATCGGTTAAGCAGCGCCATGAGCCCCCAGCCGCCTGATTGCGGGCGGCGTAGTGCCACGAAATGCCGGGTTGCGCCAGTGGCGGCTCAACCTTCGTAGAGCGGCCGCGCGGCTTCGGTCAGTGCGGTCATCGCGTCGCGCCACGGGCCCGGGCCGTGGCTGATCCGCGCGACACCGAGTTCGGCGAGCCGGGAATGGCTCGGCATCGCCTCGAACATCATCGCGTTGACCGGCAGCGGGCTGGCTTCGCACAGCGCCGCGATCTCGCTTTCGTCGGTGAGGCCGGGCGCGAAAAAGCCGTTCGCCCCGGCATCGGCATAGGCCTTGGCGCGGGTCACGGCCTCGTCGAAGCGCGCCGCCTCGGCGACGGTCGAGCGGCCCGCCTGCAGCCACATATCGGTGCGGGCGTTGATGAAGAAATCGACGCCCGCATTCTCCGCCACGGTGCGGACCGCCGTGATCCGCTCGACCTGAAAGTCGACCGGGTGGAGGCTCTCGCCGCCGATCACCTGATCCTCGAAATTGATGCCGATCGCGCCCGTTTCGATCATCGCATGGGCGTGGACGCCGACCAGCACGGGCTCGGCGGCATAGGCGCCTTCGAAATCGACGGTCAGCGGCAGGTCGACCGCCTCGACGATCCGTTCGGCATTGGTCAGCGCCTGCTGCATCGGCAGTGATTCCGCATCGCTATAGCCGCGCGCACCCGCGACCGAGGCACTCCCTGTCGCCAGCGCCTTCGCCCCGGCCTTGGCGACCGCGAGCGCGCTGCCCGCGTCCCAGATATTGAACAGGATCACCGGATCGCCCGGCACGTGCAGGGCGTGAAAGGCGCGAGCGCGGTCTTGCTGGTCGGTCATGGCAGTGTCTCCCATGTACCGTGTCTACACCCGCGGAAGACCGCCGTCCCCCCGTTTCTTGCGGTGAAGGATGGTGATTTGTCAGACTCGACCTGTCGGTCGAGCGCGGCCCCGGCCCTCTCCCCCTCCCGACCTCCCACAGGGTATGCTTATTGGGAGGTCGGGAGGGGGAGCGGGCTGGTGCGGCGAACTTCCGCTAGGAAGTTTCTGACGAACTAATGCACGAACCGCGCGACGACATCCCGATAGCTGCGGCTCACCTTCACCTGCGCGCCGCTTTCGAGCACCAGGAAGCATTCGCCGTTGGTGTGCGGCTTCACCTGCCGCACTTGATCGAGATTGACGATCGTCGAGCGGTGGACGCGCTGGAAGGTGCGCGGGTCGAGGCGTTTTTCGAGGTCCTTCATCGTCTCGCGCAGGATCAGCGTGTTATCGCCGGTATAGATGCACATATAGTCGCCGGCGGCGTCGATCCGCTCGATACTCTCGACATCGACGCGGAAGATCTGCCCGCGATCCTTGACGTTGATGAGCTTCTCGTAGCGGCTGGCGGCGGGCGCTTCGCCCTCGGCGGCGATTTCCTCGGCCGCGTCGGGCGCGACTTCGGAGAGCACCTCCTTGAGCCGGGTGATCTCCTCGCTGCTGTTCTTCTCGGCCAGCCGCTCGCGGACCCGGGCCAGCGTATCGGCGAGCCGGTCGTCCTCGACCGGCTTCATCAGATAATCGACGGCCTGCGCTTCGAAGGCGCGGATCGCGTGATCGGAATAGGCCGTGACGAAGACGAACAGCGGCGGCTCGATATCCATCAGGCCCTGGACGACCGAAAAACCGTCGAAACCCGGCATCTGGATGTCGAGAAAGACGAGATCGGGCTTGTGCGTCTTGACTGAGCGGATGGCCTCCCGGCCATTGGTGCAGGTGTCGACGATCTCGAGATCGTCATGCGGTTCGAGCCTCAACTGCAGGCCCTGTATGGCGAGCGGTTCGTCGTCGACGATGATAGCGCGGATGGTCATGCGGCTTCCTTTGCCTGTTCGAACTGGAGCGGGATTTCGATTTCGACGCAGAAACCGCCGCCCTCGTTCGCTTTGATTTCAAATCTCTGTTCTTCACCAAATGCCTGGACCAGACGGTCCCGGATATTGGCCAGCCCCACGCCTGTCGAAGAGTGGCGCGTTACGGCGCCTTCTTGCAAGCCCGGGCCGGTGTCGGACACGGTGATCTGCACCCGGTTTCCGACCTGTTGCGCCGAAATGCGGATTTCGGCGCCCTCTTCCTGCGGCGTCACTGCATATTTGATCGCATTTTCGACCAGCGGTTGCAGCAGCAGCGAGGGCAGGCGGGCGCGGGTTACGCGCGGGTCTATGTCAAAGCTTGGCCGCAGCCGGTCCTCGAACCGCATTCTCTCTATCTCGAGATAGAGCTTCAAGGTTTCAACCTCCTGCGCCAGCGGCACCCGCGCGGTCGGCTCGTTGGCGAGCGTGTAGCGCAGGAAGGAGGAGAGGCGCGAGAGCATCGCATTCGCGCGTTCGGTCTGTTTGAGCAGCACCAGAGTCGATATGGAATTCAAGGTGTTGAACAGGAAATGCGGGTTGAGCTGATAGCGCAGCATCGCGAGATGGGCGTTGGACGACTGGTTTTCGAGCCGCAGAAGCTGGTCGTTCTGCTCTTCGATCAGGATGTAGAAATTGATGCCGTAATAGAGGCCCGACCAGGCGACGAGCAGCGTGAAATCGAGCAGGATGGCACCGAAAAATTGCAAGCCTGATGGCATTTCGCCGCCGCGGTAGAAGGCGGTAAACGCCCAGACCTCGATAAAGGAGAAGATCGCCGATCCGATCAGCACCACGGTGACCGATCCGCCCCAGGTGACGCGCGGCGTCCGGTCGATCAGCTGGCGGAAGATCACCGCCATGATCAGGGTCAGGCAATAGCCGGTCGCCGTCGCGATCGCGGTCGGCAGGATGAAGAGCGGCCCCATATTGTTGGCGATGCCGCCGAGCGAGCGCAGGATGAAATAGCCGGACCAGCCGACCGACTGGAGCACCCAGAATGCGCGGTTCTTGTCGACGAAGAACGGCTTTTTGGTGAGGTCTTCAAGGGCCATGACGCTGTTCTAGTCGATTTCCGGGAAGGCGGGAAGCAATTGCGCGGGTCGATCTCCCGCGCACAAAGGGCAAATCGGCGCAGTCAATGTAACCCAGTTGTCACATAGATGTCGCAATAGGCTCTGCAAGGGCTGCCCCATCGGGCCTTGCCTTCTTGCACATCAAATATGGAGGAAAATGTGCGCGCTCCCCTTACTGGACTGATGGCGGCCATGGCCGTGACGCTTGCCGGCTGCGGCGGCGGTGGCAGCGGAGACGGTGGCGTGCGCGCCATCACGGTCGTCGGCAGTTCGACCGTCTATCCCTTCACCCGCGCCGTGGCCGAGAATTTCGCCCGCAACAATCCCGAGTTCGGATCGCCGGTCGTCGAATCGACGGGTACGGGCGGCGGCATGGAGCTGTTCTGCTCCGGTGTCGGCACCGAGCATCCCGACGTCGCCAACGCCTCGCGGCGGATCAAGATGACCGAGTTCGAAACCTGCCAGGAGAATGGCGTCGATCAGATTATCGAACTGCAGGTCGGTATCGACGGTCTCGCGGTCGTGGAATCGCCCGACGGACCGCAGATCGAGCTGACCCGCGCGCAGATCTACGAGGCGCTGGCCGCCGAACCCTATGGCGAAGAGCAGACAGCCGAAACATGGTCGGACATCGACCCCTCGCTCCCGGAAATTCCGATCCGCGTCTACGGCCCGCCGACGACGAGCGGCACGCGCGACGCCTTTATCGAGCTGATCATGGAAGCCGGTTGCGAGACCAATCCGGCGATCGCCACGCTCGAGGAAGAGGATGAGGATCGCAAGGACGAGGTCTGCACGACGATCCGCGAGGATCAGGCCTTTATCGAGGCCGGCGAGAACGACAATCTGATCATCCAGCGCGTCGCCCAGAATCCGGGCTATCTCGGCCTGCTCGGTTACAGCTTCCTCGCCGAGAATGAAGGCGAGGTCATCGGCGTATCGATCGACGGCGTCGCGCCGACCTATGACAGTATCGCGAGCTTCGAATATCCGGGCGCGCGGCCGTTATACGTCTATATCAAGGGCAACCACTTGCAGGCGATCCGCGGGCTGCGCGAGTTCGTTGCCGAATATGTATCGGCATGGGGCCCCGATGGCTATCTGGTCGAGGAAGGCATGATCTCCAACCCCGACGAGGCGCGGGCCAATTATGCGGCGATCGCCGAGTCGATGACCGCCCTGACGGCTGACGATATCCAGAACTAGGCGGAAATCGGCCAATTTTCGCGAAAGGCCGGGCGGGCGACCGTCCGGCCTTTTTTGCCGCCGGGAACGGGCGATTTGCGCTCGAGTCCAGTTTATTGTAACATAATTGTCATATTTGTTGCGTGATTGGAGTAAGGCTCATGACGGGCGAAGCAAAACATACGGTATCGGCGTTCGACGACGAGTTGAGCGAGCTGCGAGCCAATATCCT